>JAICQL010000179.1 GCA_025937895.1 Polyangiaceae bacterium
AGTGGGTCGACAGGGACTCGAACCCTGGACCTACGGATTAAAAGTCCGCAGCTCTACCGACTGAGCTATCGACCCAATGGCCGCGCAGCGTAGTGGAAGCCGCGCGCAGAGACAACCGTCGTTTTCGACGGTCGCCCGACCCTACCTGGGCTCGAGCTCCTTGAGCTCGGTGGCGAGCTTGGTGCCCAGCTCGGACTCCTTCTGGAAGCCGAGGGTGGCGCCGACGCAGAAGATGGCGAAGCTCACGTACTCGTAGAGCATGCGGCGGAGGGTCATCTCGGGCGCGGCGGCGAGGGCCTTCTGGGCGTTGGCGGCGACGCGCCGGGGGTCGAGGGTGCCGTCGGGGGCGGGGCCTGCCTTGGCGAGTAGCTCGGCGTAGCCTTTGCCTCCGCGCGCAAAGGAGGTCAGGCCCTTGCGCAGCTCCTGGCCTTTGCCGGCGCTGTCGGCCTCGCGATGAATGACGGTGAGCACTCGGTTGGTGAGCTCGGCCAGGCCGAGGGGATCGCCGAGCTTCTGCGGCGGGTGGATCAGGACGTGGCCGGACTTGGCGAGGCCGAAGACGTCTTTGGTGATGGCGAACTCGCCCTTGCCGGTGGTCCTGCCCAGCTCTTCGATGGAGAGGGTGCCGTCGATCAGCTGATACGTGGCGCGGTACTCTTCCTTGGGCTCGGTGGTCAGGGCGGCGCGCGCGGGCACGTAGGCACCGGACGGGATCTTCTCGCGGAAGTAGCGGATCTCGTCCATGCGGGTGACGCCGTCCATCACCAGCGCCTGCGCGGAGATGACCTGGTGCGAGACCAGCTTCTTGCTGTCGAAGCCCTCGAGAAAGCAGAAGGTGCCACTGCTCTGCGCAAAGCAGGCGAACGCGATCTCTTCGATCTGGTGTTTCAGGCAGCGGAACACGTCGCGCTGGGTGATGAGGCCGAGCTCCAGCGCCACGGCGCCGAAGCGCCCGCCGCGCCCGGCGTGCGCGGCCACGCGCTCCAGATCGGCTGCGGAGATGACCCCGTAGCGGTACATCACCGCGCCGAGGCGCTCGCCCGCCACGCTGGTCTGCGCCCCGAGCACGTTGCCTTGCTCGAAGTACAGGGTGCGGGTGGCGCTCTCATCGCTGCACACGAGCTGTCCGCGCCAGCCCACCTGGGCCAGGATCACGAACACGTCGCACAGGGCGCCGGGGGTGGTGATCTCGCCCGCCAGGCGGAGCGTGCGGCCGTCGTGCTCGACGGTCCGCATCAGGATCACGCCGGGCGCCGCGGGCAGCACCCGATACATCCCCGCTCGCGCGCTCAGTCGCTGCGCGGCGCGGGGCTCGAGCGGCTCGATGTTGCCGGAGGTGTGGATCTCTGCGAGATCTCCCACCTCCTCCATCGTCGATGAGCCAGGGCTGGGGCCAGGATGTGCGGCCATGTTCGGATCAGAACGGCCCTACATCACCGCCGCTGTACCCCCCGCAGGGTGCATGGGCCCGAAGGCGGAGTCGGATTCGCCGCCCGCCTCAGCCGCCGCAGTGCCGGCTGAACGGAGCGTAGCCGCGGAGGAAGTCGCCCATCGCCGCCTCGTATTCGTCGCCACACTCGCCGAGCGGTGTCCAGCAGGCATCGTCGCTGGTGGCGTTGCAGCAGGTGTCGTGCTCCAGGCAATCGAGGGTCCACATCCGCCAGGGCTGCAGCTGGGTGCAATACGGTCCGCACTGGCCGTTGCACTCGTACGAGCCCGCCTGCACTTCCGTGTCGAGCACGGTCGTCTCGCCGAAGTCGAACGACACGTAATAGATCCCGCCGCTGCGGATGCACTGGATGCCGTCATCGTCGAGCGACTTGTCCACGTCCCCTGCGCTGCTCGCCTCCGGCCCGAGGTCAAAAGTCTGGAGCTCCAGCGGCATGCCGCCGGATTCATGCAGCATGCTCAGGCCTGCCAGCAACATGCCCTCGTGCAGCGGGGGCTCGCGGCCGCTGCTACCGAGCTGCGCCGAGAGCTGCTCGATGGCCTCCCGCAGGGGGCGCTGCATCTCGTACTGCAGCGCTCCGCCGTGACCATCGGTCACTACCTGGCGGGCGTCATAGTCGTAGTGCAACTCGTAGCGCAGTGCTCCGCTGTCGATGCGCACGTCACCCGTGAGGGGCCCCGTGCGCTCCGAGCTGAACTCGATGACCTGTCCGTCCTGCTCGAAGCGCCCCTCGACTCGTTGCTCTGTTCGGGTGATGTCTGCCTGCGGGGTCGCGGCCTGCACGCCCAGGCCCCCCTGCTCTCGCTCTGCACCACAATGAAGCGAGCCAGAGCTCGCCAGAAAAACTACCGCTGAAACACCGTGCAATCCCCGCATCCCGGGATGTTAGCGCAGCTCGGCAATGCAGCCCGGGAAAACACGCTCCAGCCCGCCCAGCACGCGCTCTTGTAGCTCCACGCGCCGACCTTCCAGCCCCATCAGCACCTTTGTCCCATCGGGCAACTCGATCGCGATGTCCACGGGGCAGGGGCCGGGCATCTGCTCCAGCAGCGCACCGAGTTGCCTCAGCCGTGCAGGTTGCATTTCCTGCGCCTTGAGCGGAATGCAGATCGCAGTGGTTGCCTTGCGGATGGCGTCGAGCAGAGGCACTACCTCATCGACGAGCAAGGTCGGGTCCGCCTGCTCGTCGGTGGCCTCGTCCGTCATGGGAAAGCTGATCTTGCCGGTCACGAACACTGGCTCGCCGCTGGTCAACACGGGCGAATACAGGTCCACGCGGTCGCCGCGCACCTTGGCGCGCACTCGCCCGCGCATGTCCTCGATCTCGAAAAACGCAGCCTTGCCACCGCCGCCCTTGGCGCCGTTGGCGCCGCGGAACACCTTCTCCTGATAGCCTTCGATCACACCGGCCAGGCTCGCCATCGACCAGGGCTCCTTTGAGCCCAGCTCCACCGTGGGCACCGCACCGATGCGGCTCGGCTTGTCGCCGTAGCGATCGAGCGGATGTCCGGAAACGTAGCAGCCCAGGGATTGCTTCTCGCGCTTGAGTAGCTCCGCGCGATCCCAGCCCTCGGCTTCGGGATAGTCCTGCAGCGAGCTGTCTCCGGCGGCGCCATTGCCGTTCGAGGCGCTGAGCAGGCCGAAGAGATTGGTCTGACCTGAGGCGCGATCGCGGCTCGCGCTGCGGCCGCGCTCCAGGGCGCGGTCGATGGCGGCGAACGCGCGCGCTCGATCGATGCCCATGCGATTCAGGGACACGTCGAAGGCGCCGCACTGCACCAGCGCCTCCAGCACACCCTTGTTGACCCGCTTGGGGTCCACGCGCGACGCGAAGTCGAACAGGTCGCCGAACTCGCCGTCGCGGTCGCGCGTCTCGAACACGGCCTCCAGCGCGCTCGAGCCCACGCCGCGCACCGCGCCCAGCCCGAAGCGGATCTGCGGGCCGTGCCGATCGCGCAAGCGGCCCGGGCCGCGTCCGGGGCCTCTGCCGTCGGGGTAGCGATACACCACGGTGAAGTCGAGGTGGCTGGCGTTGATGTCGGGCGGCAGCACGCTCACCCCCCAGGCGCGCGCCTCGGCGATCATGCGCACCACCTTCTCGATCTTGTCCTTGTCCGCGGTCATCATCGCCGCGAAGAACTCCACCGGATAGTGCGCCTTGAGGTACGCGGTCTGATACGTGACCAGCGCGTACGCCGCGGAGTGGCTCTTGTTGAAGCCGTAGGAGGCAAAGCCCTCGATCTCGTTGAAGATGCTGAGCGCCTGCTCCTCGCTCACGCCCTTTTCCTGGGCGCCTTTCACGAACAGCTTGCGCTGCTCGGTCATCTCCTCCAGCTTCTTCTTGCCCATCACGCGCCGGAGCACGTCGGCGCCGCCCAGCGTGTAGCCCGCCAGGCGCTGCGCCATCTGCATCACCTGCTCCTGGTACACGGGCACGCCGTACGTGGGCTCGAGCACGCTGTCGATCAGCGGGTGCAGCTTGCGGATGGCCTTGCGCTTGTGCTTGCCGCCGATGAAGTCGTCGATCATGCCCGTGCCCAGCGGGCCCGGGCGATACAGCGCCACCGCGGCGATGATGTCCTCGAAGCAGTCTGGCTTGAGGCCGCGCAACAGCTGCTGCATGCCGCTGGACTCGAGCTGGAACACGCCGGTGGTGTCACCGCTCGAGACCAGCTGGTACGTGGCCCTGTCATCCAGCGGCACGTGCGCGAAGTCGAGCGGCTCTTTCTGCCGATCGGGGCGCTGGTTGACCAGGCGCCGCGCAATCTCGATCACCGTCAGCGTCTTGAGGCCGAGGAAGTCGAACTTGACCAGCCCGGCGAGCTCGACGTCGTCCTTGTCGTACTGGGTGACGAGCGTGCCCTCGCCCACGAACACGGGCACGTGGTGGTAGAGCGGACCATCGCTGATCACCACGCCAGCGGCGTGCATGCCGGCGTGGCGGGTGAGGCCCTCGAGCTTCTGCCCCTGCACCAAGAGCTCGTGCAGGTTCGAGTCCTCGTCGTACAGCTTCTTGAGCTTGGGCTCCATGTCCAGCGCTTCGAGGATCGTGGCCGTCTTGCCCTGGCCCTTGTCGGGGATCAGGCTGGCCACGCGCTGGGAGTCCGTGGCGGGCATGCCCATGGTGCGCCCCACGTCCTTGATCACGCTGCGAGCTTTGAGGTTCTGGAAGGTGGCGATCTGCCCGACGCTCTCCCGCCCGTATTTTTCGGCTACGTACTGGATCACCTCCTCGCGCCTCGACATGCAAAAGTCGATGTCGAAGTCGGGCATGCTGATGCGCTCTGGATTGAGGAAGCGCTCGAACAGCAGGTTGAAGGGCAGCGGATCGATCTCGGTGATGCCGAGCGAAAATGCCACCAGCGAGCCAGCGCCGGAGCCGCGGCCCGGGCCCACGGGGATGTCGCGCGCCTTGGCCTCGCGCACGAAGTCCCACACGATCAGGAAGTAGCCCGCAAAGTCCATGCGAGCGATCACGTCCATCTCCAGCTCGAGCCGCGCGTCGTAGCGCGCGCGATCCACCTGCTTGCCGGTGCGCTCGAACTGCGCATACCGCGCCTGCAGCCCCTCGCGCGTGACCTGGCGGAAGTAGGCGACCGGATCGAGCCCCTCCGGCACCGGGAACGCGGGCAGACGTGGTTGCCCGAGCGAGAGCTTGAGGCCGGAGCACATCTCCGCCACCCGCAGCGTGTTGGACAGCGCGCTGGGCACCGTCCGGAATACCTGAGCCATCTCGTCCGGGCTCTTCAGGTACATCTCGAAGCTGTTGTGGTGCTCCTCGCGCGCCTCCTTGTATTGCCAGTTGCGGCGCACGCACTCGAGGTAGAACTGCGCCTCGCCATCCTCCGGACGGGTGAACTCGACGTTGTTGGTGGCCACCACCGGCAGCTCGAGATCGGTCGCTGCCTCGAGCAGGATCGAGTTGACCACCGGTTGCTCCACCAGGCCGTGATCCTGCAGCTCCACGAAGAAGTGGCCCGGCTCGAACAGATCGCGCAGCTCCGCCAGCAGTGGCTTGGCCTGATCCGGCCCCTGCTCCATCACCCGCTGCGGCACCACGCCGTTCAAGCAGCCGCTCAGGCCGATCAGGCCCTTGCTGTGCTGGGCCAGTGTGTCCAGCGTGATGCTGGGCGCCTCGTCGGAGGCGGCGTTCATGTAGCCGGCAGAGACCAGCTGGATCAGGTTCTTGTAGCCCTCCAGGTTGGTCGCCAGGAGGCCCATGTGGTCCACCTTGCGGCGGTCACCGTTGCGGGCGATGTTGAGCTCGCTGCCGAGGATGGCCTGGATGCCCTGGGCCTTGCAGTACTTGTAGTGGCGGATGGCCGCGAACATGTTCTGGTGGTCGGTCACCGCCACCGCGCGCATGCCCAGCTCTTTCGTGCGGGAGGCCAGCTCCCCGAGCTTCACCGTGCTGACCAGGAAGGAGTACTGCGTGTGCACGTGCAGGTGAACGAACTCGGCCGCCATCGTCCGCGGGAGTACACCAAATCCGGGGCTTGCCGTCACCCGACGAGCCCTGACCGGCCCCGGGCCTCGTCGCAGCTGCGGTGAGGAGCGGCCGAGCGGGGGCCAGGTAGGTCCGGCTCGGACCTGTCGGGCGAACGAGCGAAAGCTTGCGCTCGGGCGGCGGTTCGAAGTACCGGAGGGTCGATGGAAGAATTGGCGCCGCGCGGGCGTAAGTCCGCCGACCTCGGGAGGATGACGTTGGTGCTGGATCCGACTCAGTTCGACTGTTTTCTGTTCGCAGGCAGGTGGCGCCGGCGCGGCCTGGTGCTGGCTCTGGCGGCGCTGCTCAGCAGCTGCAGCTTCCAGGCGAGCGTCAAGTCAGGCGGGGGCAGCAAGACGGCAGCGGGCGAGCCGGGGGCAACCGAGCCTCCCGTCACCGAGCCGGGAGAAGAGCCCGCCGCCACGCCGGAGACGCCCAAGGCCAAGGTCAAGGTTCGCGGCGCCAAGCTCGAGCCCGAGGGTGGCATCTTCTTCCAGCCGAACGACGCGACGTTTCAGCCCGGTTCGGGCAGCGAGGCGGTGCTGGCAGAGGTCAAGGCGTACCTCGAGCAGAACCCGCGGGTGACGCGCGTGCGTATCGAGGGGCACACCAACAACACGCGTCCCCCGGATCAGAGCCTGACCCTCTCGGGCCAGCGCGCCGTGGCGGTCAAGCAGTGGCTCATCAGCAACGGCATCAACGCAGGCCGCTTGCTGGCGGTGGGCTTCGGCGAGACGCAGCCGATCGCGAACAACGCAGACCCGGCCGGTGCTGCCCAGAATGAGCGCATCCAGTTCCGCATCGTGGAGCTAGACGGAAAGCCGTTCAGCAACAATCCTGACCCGTTGGCCGGCGGTACCGAGTTCCCCTGAGGCGGTTTTCCCCCCGGAAAAGGTAGGCACACGCAGGGGATTTCCCTGCTATGCCGGTGCCCGATGATGCGTTCGCTCACCGGGTTTATTGGGGTTTTCCTGTTCGCGCTGGTCGTCTCTTGCGATGACCCCGCTCCGGATCTGACGGAGTGGACGGTGGCCGATCACCACAATCAAGGCAGCCAGCCGAAGGCGCAGCAGCGCAGGCAGCCGGGCAAGGCTCCCACCTACGCGCGCCCCTCCAAGCGCAACCCGCTGGTGGAGGTCACCTGGCTGAAGCAGTGTTCCAACTGCCACGGCAAGCGAGGCAAGGGTGACGGTCCCGAGTCCGCCATGGTCAAGGCCAGGGATCTGACCACGCAGGAGTGGCAAGCGAGCGTCAGCGACGAGCAGATCCTCGAGGTGATCAAGAACGGCAAGGGCAAGATGCCGTCCTTCACCTTCCCCGAAAGCATGCTCACCAGTCTGGTGGCGCACGTGCGGGCGCTGCCGCAGCGGGGCAAGAGCCCGCTGGCTGCTGCGGCGGCGAGCGCAGGGGGAGCGGCTGGAGCCGGTGGCGCAGGCAGCACCCTGCCTGCCGCCGACGAGGATGACGAGGCCGAGGCAGACGAAGGGTCTGCGGCCGGGCACTGAGCGCAATGAGCTCAGCTCCTCCCGCAGAGCCCGGCCCGGAGGAGACCGAGCAGGCCTCGCGAGCACCTCGCCTGAGGTCACCTTACAGGCGCATACTGCTGATCCTCGGTGCGATGCTGATCGGCTGGCGGCTGCTACCGCACGTGCCGCACGATCAGACCATCATCTTTGCGCTGGGTGAGGGTGCGGAGCGCGTCCGGCAGCTCGAGGTGCAGTGGCGGGCTGAAGGGCAAGATCACGAGGGCCGTCTTGTCCTGAACTTCTCCACGCCGCCCGCCGGGCGAGTGGCGCGGCAGTTCCGGCTGGCCCATGGCGACTATGAGTTCCGAGTGAGCGCGCGGCTGCGCTCCGGCACTGAGCGGACAGAGGCCACCCGCCGGGTTACGCTTGAAGGCAATACCGTCACGTTACGGCTCGAAGAACTGACGCAGTGACCTTGGTAGCAGTGAGTTGGTAGCAGTGAGTCTGGGATCGTGAGCTCACCTGGCCCCACAGAGATTGCGACGCGCGCGCTCGGCAGTGAGCGGCCCGCAGCGTGTCACACCCTGCTCGTGGTCTCCGGTCAGGCACGAGGCAGCCGGGTCACCATCCGCGGGCTGCTGCGCATCGGCAAGGCGCCCGACAATGATCTGGTGCTGCCGGATGCGTCGGTATCCCGCTATCACTGCGAGATCGAGCCCGGCGCTCAGGGCATGGTGGTGCGGGATCTGGGCTCCACCAATCACACCCGGATCGGCCGATCCAAGATCCAGACCGCCACCCTCGAGCCCGGGGCCACGCTCACGGTCGGCGACGTGGAGCTGCAGCTCGCACCGGAGACGGAGCGCATGCAGGTGCTGCCCAGCGCCTCTTCACGCTTCGGGCAGGCAGTGGGCCCGAGCCTGGCGATGCGCCAGGTGTTCGGGCTGCTGGAGCGCATCGCACCTAGCGACGCGACCGTGCTGCTGGAGGGCGAGACGGGCACCGGCAAGGATGTGCTGGGGCGCTCCATCCACGAGCTGAGCCAGCGGCGCGGTGAGCCCTTCGTCGTCGTGGACTGTGGCGCCATCAGCTACAACCTGATCGAGAGCGAGTTCTTCGGCCACGAGCGCGGCGCCTTCACCGGGGCCGTGCAGGCGCGCCCAGGCGCCTTCGAGACGGTCGGCAAGGGCACGCTGTTCCTGGACGAGATCGGCGAGCTGCCGCTCGACGTGCAGCCCAAGCTGCTGCGCGTGCTGGAGGCGCAGGAGTTCCGGCGGGTGGGTGGCAACAAGGTGCAGCGCTGCGAGGCACGCATCATCGCTGCCACCCGTCGCGATCTGAAATCCGAGGTCGCGCGCGGCAAGTTCCGTGAGGATCTGTACTTTCGCCTGGCGGTCGTGCCGGTGACGGTGCCGCCGCTGCGCCAGCGGCGAGAAGATATCCCCGCGCTGGTCGAGTGTTTTCTGAAGCAAGCCCGGGAGCGCGATCCGCGCCTCGCGCGCCTGACCCTGAGCCAGGCCACGCTCGATGCGTTGATGGCGCATGACTGGCCCGGCAACGTGCGGGAGCTGCGCAACGTGCTCGATCGCGCCTCGTACATTGCCGCCACCAGTGAAGAGCCGCAGCTGCGCCTGGTGGATCTGCCGGTCACCGCCCCGGCAGCGGTGGGCAAGCTTGCCAGCTGGCAGTTCGAGGAGCAGCAGAGCTACCGCGAGACGCGCAGCGCCTTCGAGCACGAGTTCGAGCAGCGCTACGTGCGCTGGCTGCTCGACAAGCACGGCGGCAATGTCAGCGCTGCGGCCCGGGCCGCCAAGATGGACCGCAAGCACCTGCACGATCTGGCGCGCCGCCACGGCCTGCGCGAGCGGAGCGGAGCCGGTGAATGAGCGGAGCCGGTGAATGAGCGGAGCCGGTGAAGGTGCGGCGTGAGCGGCCTGCGCGGCTGGCTGGGGCTGGTGGCCGCCTGCGCGGTGCTGGGCGCGGCGCCGCCCCCGCCGGAGCTCACCGTGCGCCTGGAGTGCCAGCGCCGGCCCGCCGCGGGGCGCGTGCTGTGTGAGGCAGAGCTCGAGGTGGATCGCGGGGTGCTGCGCTGGGCGGACGTGCTGGTCGTGCGCGCGCCGGACTTTGCTCGCCCGCTGCGCGCGCGCGTGGGGCCGAGCGGGCTGTTCATGAAGACCGAGCGGCGCCAGCGGCTGCAGCTGGCGCTGGCCGCGACGGAGCTCGGCACCGGGCGGCTCGTGGTGCGGGCGCGCGCCGTCGTGTGTACGGAGCCGAGCGGCGCGAGCTGTCGCGCGCTCAGCCGCGAGAGCGGGGCGGAGGTTGCGGTTGGCCCGATCACCCGGTGATCCGCCGCGCTGCGCCGTAATCTTGGCCGCGCCCGCCGGCGCTGGCTAGCCTGGCGCCGATGCTCGAAATACCCGGCAGGTTGGAATGGTCCACGCTCGGGGACGTGCTGGGCGCGCTGCATCGCAGCGGCGCCACCGGCGCCCTGCGCATCGATGAAACAGGTCCGAGCGGCTCGCGGCAGCACGTCATCCATCTGCGCGAGGGCCTGATCGCCGACGTGGAGCTCGGCGGGGCATCCGCGCGCACGGAGCCCGCTCGCCGGCAGTGCCTCGAGCAGCTGGAGGCGCTGTTCGAGCTGCAGCGCGCACGGCTGAGCTTCCGCGTGATGGGCCAGCGCTCCGCGCAGATGTCCGAGCCGCTGGAGCCGCCGGAGTTCCTGCACGGGCGGCGGCGCCGGCGTGACGTGCAGGCCCCAGCGCAGCCAGCGTGCGAGGCGCGCGAGCGGGCGCTGTCCCTGCTCGGGCTCTCTGGCGATCCGAGCCCGGAGCAGATCCGCAGCGCGTTCCGCCAGCTGGCGCGGCGCTGGCACCCCGATCGTCATCCAGACGCCGGCGAGCTTACCCGCGCCGCGCTGTGCCGGCGCTTCGCGCAGATCAGCGCGGCGTATCAGGAGCTGATGAGCGACGGCGCACCGGTGGCTCGCGCTGCCAGCGCTCGATGACCCGCGGCACCTCCGCCAGCGGCACCACGATGTCGGGCTCGGCGGCACGCAGGCGCGAGAGCGGCACGATCAGCGCCTCGGCGATGCCGATGCTGAGCGCGCCCGCCGCGCGCGCGCACTCGATGTCCTGCGGCCCATCGCCGACCATCACCAGCTGCTCGCTCTGCAGCTGAAGCAGCTCGGCGATGCGCCGCAGGGGCGCCGGATGCGGCTTCGTCTCGGGCACGTCGCCCTGCGCCACCACCGCCGCGAAATCGCCAGCGATCCCCAGCCCCTCGAGCACCGCGCCGGTGGTCACTCGCGGCTTGTTCGTGCACAGCGCGCGTGGCAGGTGACCGAGCTCGTCCAGCACCTGCCGCGCATGCGGCAGGAGCTGCGTTTGATCCAGGGCGTGCTCGGTGTAGTACGCGAAGAAGTCCTGGAGCATGCGGTCCAGCAGCGGATCTGTTGCTGCCAGTCCGGAGGCTCGCTGCACGAGCACGCGCGAGCCGTCGCCGATGCACTCGCAGATGCGCGCCTGGCTCTGCTCCGGCAGGCCCGCGCGAGCCAGGCAGTAGTTGGCAGCTCGCGTGATGTCCGCGCACGAGTCGATCAAGGTGCCGTCCAGATCGAACACCACGGCCGCAACGGAGAGCGGGCGGCTCACGGTGTCACGGACGTCCAGGCTCGGTGCCCCACGAAGAACGGCCCCATGTGCGCGATGTACTGCGAGGTCTGCCGCGTGCGACGCATCGCCTGCACCACGTGCGAGAGCGGATGCAGCTGCTCGCCGATCAGCCCGATCACGAACTCGTTGTCGTTCTGATCCAGACCGTGACAGGCCAGGCGCACGTCGTGTGCGAGGTTCTGCTGGCCGTAGGCCTGCCCGATGGTGGCGTGCTCGCGCAGGATGCCGCCCTTCTCGCGATCCTCCAGCATCTCGAAGGAGCCGGTGCGGCGCAGCGGATACCACACCGCCCAGGGCCACGCCGCGTTGCGCACGGTCTCCTTCGGGCGCTGGAGCAGCCAGTGCTCGAGATCGGGCTCGTAGCCCGTGGCGTACGTGCGACCGATCATCGTCAACGCCGCCACGGAGCGCAGGCTGCGCAGCGCCGGCTGGCTCAAAGTGGGCCGCACGCGGGTCACGAAATCGGCGGGCTCCTCGCTCCAGCTCAGCAGGGCGAGGCCGCGTGGGTTGTTGACGTCGGCGTAGATCACCGCGGACGCGCGCTGCTCGTCCAGGGCGCCGCCGAGGGCCGCAATGGCACGATCGGGCTCGAGCCCCTCGCCGCACTCGTAGCCCAGCAGTTGCATGAACAGCCGGCGATTCATGGCCTGCACGGGCCCACCGTGCCCCTTGGTGCGCTCCCAGACGTCGATCTTCAGGCCCTCGGATGCTTCGCTCATGGGCCCCCAATAGCGCATTTCCGGGCCGATGGCCTCTTTCAAGCCCGCGCGGCGACGCCCCTGGAGGCACTGCCTCGACCTCGTGGGCGGTCATTGTTCTACCGGACGTACGGCCTTACAGAAAACCGCGAGGCGCAACAACCTCACGAGATGTCTGATAGGGTGCGCCGCTTTGCGAGCCCAATCGTCTCCCCCGTCGGGCAAGAGCCCGAGCTCGCCGCCTGCGCCAGGCGCGAGCGCCCGTCCATCTCATCCCCTGCCGGCAGGCATGCGGGATTGGCTTCCACGGCAAGCGCGCCGGCGCGCGCGCGTGAGCGAGCGTGTGCTCTCCAGCCTGGAGCTGTTTGGCTATCAGCGGGTGGAGCTGCCGCTGTTTGAATACGCCGACGTGCTCGAGCGCGGCTTCGGCAACCCGGAAGAAGCGGTCTGCTTCGTGGAGCCGGAGACCGGCAAGCTCGCCGCCCTGCGCTCCGACGTCACGCCGCAGATCGCGCGCCTCGTCTCCACGCGCCACCCCGATGGTCCGTGGCCGGTGCGGCTGTCGTACCAGGCGTCGGTGCTGCGCCGGCGGCGCGAGCGCGCGCGGCTCGATCAGCAGCTGTTGCAGGTGGGCTTCGAGCTGGTGGGGGCCAGCCCGCAGCAGTCGGCCGATCTGGAGGTGCTAGAGGCGGCGACCAGCGCGCTGGTCGCCACGGGGCTGACGGAGTTCACTGTCGATCTCGCCCATGCGCAGATCGTGGGCGCCCTGGTCGATCCGCTGGGGCCTCGCGCGCGCGCCGAGGCGCTGGAGTGTCTGGCGCTCAAGGATCAGACGGAGCTGCGCCGGGTGGGCACGCGCGCCGGGCTGACGGGGCGCGCTCTGGATGCGCTGGTGGCCCTGCCCGAGCTGCACGGCGGCGCCGATGTGTGGCCGCGCGCGGCACGCGCGCTCGGCGGCACTGCGGCAGAGGGCCCCATGCGCTCGCTCGAGGGCGTGTGGCAAGCTGCCGTGCGCGCCGAGCTGGCCCCCCACTTCGTGCTCGATTTGGGCGAGACGCGGGAATTTTACTACTACACCGGTGTGATGTTCCACCTGCTCGCGGAGGGGCCGGGCGAGCCACTGGGCTCGGGCGGGCGCTACGACACCTTGTTCGAGCGCTTCGAGCTGCCCTGCCCTGCCGCTGGCTTCGCCTTTCACATCAGCAACATGTGCTGGGCGCTGGATAGCCAGGGCAAGCAGGCCCCCGGTCGGGGTCGCGTGCTGCTCACGGCGGCTGCGGGCAACGCCGAGCTGGCAGCGCTGCTGGGCCCGCTGCAGAAGCAGCTGCGCGCCCGCCAGGTGCCCTGCGCGGCAGGGCCCGAACCGCACCAGAGCGACGCATATGCGCTGCACTGGGACTATACTCACGTGCTCGAGCTGAGCGCGGCAGGTGCACGCCTGCGCGCGGTGGCTCTGGAAGCAGCGGCAGAAAATGCCTCGGCCGGCGAGGCTACGGAGCTGCTCCTGGATGGCACGGATGTTGGCAAATTAGCTCAGGTTGTCGCCGGTCATCTCGGGGTGCTAGAGGAAAGTTGATATGTCTTGCGTGATTGTGGTGGGCGCTCAGTGGGGCGACGAGGGCAAAGGCAAAATCGTCGACATCTATACCGAGCACGCCGACATCGTCGTGCGCGCCGCGGGTGGAGCGAACGCCGGCCACACCTTGGTCGTCGGTGACGAGAAAACCATCCTGCGGCTGTTGCCGAGCGGCATCCTGCGCGAGAACACGCGCTGCGTGCTGGCGCAGGGCATGGTGGTCGATCCCGCCGTGCTCGTTGCAGAGATGAGCCAGCTGGCGCGCCAGGGCTGTCAGCGGGTGGATGCGCGGGTGGCTCTGTCGGCGCGCGCGCACCTGGTGCTCGGCTATCACCAGCAGATCGATGCGCTGCGCGAGACTGCGGCGCAGGCACGCGCCATCGGCACCACGAAGAAGGGCATCGGCCCCGCCCTGGAGGACAAGGTGCGGCGCACCGGCATCCTCGCCGGGGACCTGCGGGATCTGGCGCGCCTGCGCGATCGCATCGAGGGCTCGCTGTTTCACTGGCGGCCGCAGCTGGCGGCACTGGGCGGCACCATCCCCAGCGTGGATGAGGTGCTGGCGGAGCTCGAGCCGCTGCGCGCTCGGCTGGTGCCGCTGCTCTGTGACACCTCACGGCTCGTGAACGAGGCGCTGGCCAGCGGCAAGAAGGTGCTGCTCGAGGGCGCGCAGGGCACCCTGCTCGACATCGATCACGGCACCT
Organism: Polyangiaceae bacterium; assembly: GCA_025937895.1. Lineage (GTDB taxonomy): Bacteria > Myxococcota_A > Polyangia > Polyangiales > Polyangiaceae > SZUA-265. The sequence goes on from JAICQL010000179.1 coordinate 14,055, forward strand.
ACCCGTTCGTCACTTCCAGCTCGCCGGTGGCGGCGGGCGCCGCCGTGGGCGCCGGGCTCGGGCCCACGCGCATCAGCTGTGTGCTCGGCATCAGCAAGGCCTACGCGACCCGCGTTGGCTCGGGGCCATTCCCCACCGAGCTGCCGGATCCCGAGGGCGCGCGCTTGCGCGAGGCGGGGGCCGAGTTCGGCTCGGTCACCGGGCGCCCGCGCCGCACCGGCTGGTTCGATCTGCCTGGCTTCAAGTACGCTGCGCGGGTCAACGGCCTCGACGGCTTTGCGCTGACCAAGCTCGACGTGCTGACAGGCCTCGGCACCCTGAAGGTGTGCGTGGCCTACGACACGCCCGAGGGGCGCACGGAAGAGCTGCCGCTCGACGCCATCGCCGATGATCCGAGCAAGATCCGCCCCGTGTACGAGGAGCTGCCGGGCTGGAGCGAGCCGCTGCGCGACGTGCGCAAGCTCAGCGATCTGCCGAGGGCTGCCCACAGCTACGTGCGCTTCATCGAGGAGCGCTCGCGGGTACCGCTGTACCTGCTGAGCGTCGGTGCGCGGCGGATCGAGACGATCGTGCTGCAAGATCCCTTCGCACGCGCGGCGGAGCGCCGCTCGAGCTGAGGTCGAGAGGGAGGGAGGAATGCCGGCAGCCGTCGTCCTGCTCATCGCCGCCGCTCTCGGCGCCGAGCTGCCGACGGCGGCCAAGCTGAGCGCCCGCCCCGAGGTGTGCGCGCCGGCGAGCAGCTCGGACGCGAGCACCAGCGGGGCCTGGGATCAGCTGCGGCAGCGCGGGCGCGAGCAGCTGTGCCAGCGGCTGGCGCGGGCCCAGCTGGAGCTCGGCGCGCGCCCCGGTCTGACGCTGCGGCTGGCGCGAGAGCTGAGCCGCGACCTGCCGGAGCGGCCCGAGCCCTGGATCCTGCAGGCCCGGGCGCAGGCTCGGCTGCGCGCCTTTGCCGACGCCTGGAGCGCCTGGCAGCAGGCGGAGCGCCGCGGCGCGGAGCTGACCGCGCCGCACGTGCTGCGCGACCATGCAGTCAGCGCCGCGCTGACGGGGCACCCCCAGGCAGCGCTCGCCAGCTATCGCCGCGTGCTGCCGCTCCTGCAGGCCTGGGCTGATCCCGTCGAGCAGCAGGCCATCTACCTGGAGGCGGCCAGCGCAGCACTGCAGCTCGGCCCCGAGGGCCTGGAGGAAGCCGGCGGTCTGCTCGCGATGGCGCGCGCTCGCGGCACCTCCAGCGGCCTGCGCGCCGTCATTGCGGGCGCCAGCGCCCTGTGGGCCGCACGCCGCGGCTCCAGCGCGCCGAGCGACAGTCGTCTGGCTGCAGGCGAGGTCTGGCGCTTCGTCGAGCTGGTGCAGGCCGAGCGCTGGCCACGGAGCTGGCCCGTGCTGCCAGCACACGAGCTTCAAGGGGCTGCGGCGCTGCTGGTGGAGCCGTATTCGGACGTGGTCTCGGAGCAGCTCTGGCAGGGGCACGCGCGCGGGCTGGAGGGCGCCGGCGCACACCAGCGCTGGCGCGCCCTCGCTGCCGAGCCGCTGGCGGCTGTGGTTGCTCGAGTGGCGCCACGGAGCGGGGCCGCGAAGCGGAGCAGCCCATGACCCGCTGGCTCGCCCGCTCGCTGCCGGCTCTGGGCTGCGCGCTGGCGCTGCTGGCGCAGCCCGCCACTCTAGCCGCCAAGCCCAGCGTCTGGGATCTGGTGAAGAATCCCAAGCTGGGCGCAGCCGAGCAGCTGCTGATCGTGGCCGAGCGCAGCCGCACCCCGGCGGAGGACGAGGACGACGATCCGAGCCTGCCGCCCACGGCCACCGCGGAGGAGCTCAATCGCCAGCTCAACGCCCGCGCTGCGGCGCTCATCACCATCGCCGACGGGCACCAGCTGGGAGACCCACGGCTGCTGTATCTGCTGGGCGATGCGCTGGTGAAGGCGGACAGGTCGTATTTGCCCGAGGGGCGGCTGCGCCTGCAGCAAGCCCTGGAGCGCGCGCCCGACTCGCCGCTGGCGGCGGATGCGTGGTTTTCGCTGGCCACCGCCGAGGGCAAGCTCGGCCAGCGTGAGGCCGAGCGCGCAGCGTACACGCGCGCGCTGGCGCTGGAGTGGCAGCCCGAGGCGCAGGCCATGTTTGCCTCCAACCGCGCGGAGTCGAGCATGGCCAGCGGCGATCTGCGCGCCGCCATCGACGACTACCGGCTGGCGCTGAGCCTCGGGCGCAGCGGCGTGACCCGCGCGCTGGCGCTGTGGGGGCTGGCCGTGGCCTCCGAGCGCGACGGCGATCTGCCCACCGCGCTCGGCCTGGCGCGGGAGGCGGCGGGCTTTCGCTTCGGGCCTGCCACGCGCTTCGTGCTGGCGCTGGATCTACCGAACGTCTACTTCGAGCCCGAATACGAGGAGCACTACTACCGGGCGCTGGCGGAGATGGCCGAGGCGGACGTGCAGGCGCGCCCGGAGGATGCTCGCCCCAGGTTCCAGACCGCCAGCTTGCTCTGGTCGCTGTACCTGGAGAACGCGCGGCGCAATCACGATCGCTGGCTGCCCAACGCGGAGCTGCTGCGCCGGATCTGCCAGCGCAAGCTGGCGCGCATCGACGCGCAGCTGGACGAGGCGCGCGCCAGGCGCGCGGCTGGCAAGCAGCGCGGCGGCAGCTCAAAGCCCGGGCGCGACGAAGACTAGCTCGATGCGCTGATTGCGCTCGCGCGCTCGCGGCAGCTGCGGCGGCAACAGCGGCTGCCGCGCCCCCGCGTC
>JAICQL010000077.1 GCA_025937895.1 Polyangiaceae bacterium
CCTTGCCGGCGGTGCCGCGGGCCGGTGCCTGCTCGCCCGCGGCCGGCCGCAGCGAGCGCCGGCGCGGCCGCGGCTCTTCGCTCTCCCTCACCAGCGCTGCATCCAGCGCGTCCAGCACGCGGTTCGGCGGCACCCTCCTCCCGAACACGGTGCGGCGGGTGAGCGACACGTCTTCGATCACCAGGGTCAGGCGATCACCGAGCGAGATGCGATCCTGCGAGCGCTGGCCCACCACGCTCAGGCCGTCTTCCCCCGCCACGTAGCGATCGGGGCCCATCGACTCGAAGCGCACGAGCACGTCCACGAACGGCTCATCCAGCACGACGTAGCAGCCGCTGCCGGCGATGCCGCTGACCCGCCCCTCGAACACCTGCCCGAGCTGGTCCTGCATCAAGAGGCAGCGGTACACGTCCACCACCTCGCGCTCGACCTGCAGCACCACCCGCTCGATCTCGCTGGTGCGCGCCGCCTGGGCGCGCAGGCTCTCCAGCTCCTCCGCCGTGGGCTTGACCTTGCCCTGGCGCAGCAGCGCCTTGCTCAGCCGGTGCACGAGCAGGTCCGGATAGCGGCGGATGGGCGAGGTGAAGTGCACGTAGCACTCCGAGGCCAGGCCGAAGTGGCCGATGTTGGTGGTGTCGTACTGCGCCATCTTCAGCGAGCGCAGCAGCATGCCCTCCAGCACCACCTTCAGCGGGTGCTTGCTCAGCCGCTTGAGCCAGCGCGAGACGCCCAGCGGGCTGTCGGCGCTGTCCGCGTCAAAGGGCACGCCCAGCTTGCGCGCGAGCGTACCCAGCTGCTCCAGGCGCTCCGGATCGGGCGGGGCGTGTACGCGGTACACGGCAGGGCTGCGCTTGCTGGTGAGCCAGTGTGCCACCCTCTCATTGGCCAGCAACATGAGCTCTTCCACCAGCTGGTAGGCGCCGGCGATGCCCGGATTCTTTGCGCGCCGGGTGATCGATACGGGGCGCTTGCTGTCGGGCTCCAGGGTCACCTTGGGCTCGGGCAGATCCAGATCCAGCGAGCCGCGGCGCAGGCGCGCGCGGCGCAGCTTGACGGCGAGCTCGTTGGCGGCGCGCAGCTGCTTCTTGTAACGGAGCGCGAGCGGGTTCTGTGGCTCGCCCTCGATGAAGCCCAGGGTGCAGGCGGCGTCTTCGTAGCTGATCAGCGCCGCCACCTGGATCACGCCCTCGACCAGCTTGAAGCGCTGCACCTCGGCGGCCTTGTCCAGGTCCACGATCGCGCACAGGCACAAACGATCCTGCGCGGCCAAGAGCGAGCAGTCCTGCGCGGCCAGCACCTTGGGCAGCATGGGCACGGCGCGATCGGGCAAATACGTGGTGAAACAGCGCTCGCTCGCGTCCTTGTCCAGCGCGCCACCCGCCTGCACGTATTCGCTCACGTCGGCGATGGCGATGTACGCACGGAAGCCGCCCGCCCGGCGCTCCACGTACACGGCGTCGTCGTGATCGCGCGCGTCGATCGGATCGATGGTGAGGAAGGGGTGCTCGCGCAGATCCGTGCGGCCCTCGAACGAGAGCGGGCGCAGCTGCCGCGAGCGGGCCTCGGCCTCGCTCAGGGTGGCCGGATCGCGCTCCTCCTGGATGCCCTCGCGCAGCAGGATCTTGGCCACCTCCACCTCGGCCTCACCCGGATCCCCCAGCACCTGCAGCAGCTCGCCCTCGGGGTTCTCGTCGGCAGACTCGGGGAAGCGGGTGATATTGACCACCGCCGCCGCGCCGTCCTCCGCGTCGGGGTGGCGGCCCGTGATCACGATCGGGCCGCGGATGCGCTCATCGTCGGGCTCCAGCCAGCAGCTCTTGCGGCGCTTGTGCAGGACGCCGGAGACGCGCGGGTTACGGCGCTTGACGATGCCGTCGACCCGGCCCTCGGCGCCGCGCGGGGTGCGCGCCACCACCGCCACGCGCACGGTGTCACCGTGCAGCGCGGCGCCGATGCCGCTGGGCGGCAGGAACACATCCTCTTGCCCGCCCGCGTTGACGAAGCCAAAGCCGCGCGGGTGCACGCTGAGCACACCCTCCCAGCTGCCCAGATCACGGGCGGTTACCGGCACGCGGAAGCGATCGCCCGATACGGCGCGCAGCTTGCCCTCCAGCACCAGCTGCGCCAGCAGCTCACGGATGCGCCGGCGTGAGGCCGCGCCGAGCTTCAGCTCCTGGGTGATTTCCGCCACGTCGAGCGCATGCTCCCGTGTGCTCAGGAAGCGCAGGAGCTCTGCTTGACTGGGGAGGGGACGAGCCATGGCCGGGGTCATACTCGAAAAACCGCCAACTGCTGGCATTTCCTTGGCTGGCATTTGCTTGTAAGGGGGCGGGGCGCTGCGGTTAGATTCCGGCATGTCTTCCCTGCGCGGGCTGCCGCCCCGTCTGTGGCTGCTCGGCACGCAGCTCTCGCTGCTGGTGGCGCTGGGAGCGAGCGCCATGCTGTACGCCCACTACCTGGCGCCGGCAGAGTCCGACTTCTGCGGGCTGCGCTCGGGCTGTGAAGAGCTGCGCCGCAGCGAGCTGAGCCGCTTCTTCGGCCGGGGTGTGTTCTCGCTGCCGCTGTGGGCGATGCTCATCCTGCTGGGCGTGCTGGGCCTCAGCCTGCGGCGCGGCGAGCAAGGCGGGCAGGCACGGCAGCGCGCGGAGGTGCTGCAGCGCGGTGGCGCGGGCGCGCTGTGGGCCTTGCCGGAGCTGACCTTGTTTGCGGCGTGCGGCCTGGGTGGCGTGGTGGGGCTGGGGCTGGCCACGTACCAGGCCATGGTGGGCAGCTACTGCTGGCTGTGCCTGGTGGTGGACGCGAGCCTGGTCGCGGCGGCCTTGCTGGCGCTGGGCTACGCCGGCGCGCTGCGCGGTCAGCCCGAGCTGCCGCCGCGCGCGCTGACCCTGGGCGGCTGGGGCGCGCTGGTGGTGGTGCTGATCGGCGCGCCGCTGCTCTGGGGTCAGGTGCGCTCGCCTGACCGCATCCCGCCGGAGATCGCGGCGCTGTACACGCCGGGCAAGATCAACGTGGTGGAGTTCGTCGACTTTCAGTGCCCGCACTGCCGGCGCTTGCACGCGGTGTTGCAGCCGCTGCTGCACGAATACGGCGCGCGGGTGGCGTTCCAGCGCCTGCACCGGCCACTGCCGCAGCATGCGTTCGCCGAGCCCGCCGCGCGTGCCGCCATCTGCGCAGATACGCAAGGCCAGGGCGAGCCGATGGCGGATCGGCTGTTTTCCGTGGAGCTGGATGACGCCGCCATCCGCGCCGCGGCCGAGGCGCTCGGGCTGGACCTGGCGCGCTTCTATGCGTGTCTGAGCTCGGCGGAGACGGACTCCGTCTTGCAGCGCCATGCCGCGCTGCTGCCGGACGAGCGCTTCAACGGGTTGCCCACCACCTATATCGGCCCGCGAGAGATCATCGGTGGCCGGACCGAGACGCAGCTGCGCGACGCGCTGGAGCACGCGGCGCGGCCGCAGCGCTGGAGCCTGCCCGGCTCGGCCTATCTGCTGATCGTGGCGGCGCTGCTCGCCAGCATCGTGGCACTGGGGCGGCGGCGCGCCGCGGCGCCCGTGAGCTGACGACCGGCCCACAAGTGGGCGCGCCAAACCGTCCCGGCCCGCACCATCTCGCCGCGCGGGCGGCCCTGGACGCGCTGCGCCGAGCCTCGTGATTTCGCGAACATAGGCGCGTGGGGGCGCGGCATGCGGCTTGCTGTTCGTGACCGCCTCAAAGAGCCCGCGCTCGCACCGAGCTTCTCGTCCTGGCAGCGCGCGCATCGAAGCGAGGCGGACGCTCTCCGCCAGAGCGGCGATTTGCCGCCATGAGGAAGGACACGCGCATGAAGCGCACCTTGGTCACGATTTGCGTATCTTGCATATCTCTCGCCAGCGCCGCTTGCGAACGCTCGGACCGGCAAGAGGAACAGAGCACGTCGGCGTCACAGCCCGCGCGCACCACGGAGCCGAGCACCACTCGCACCACGGAGCCGAGCACGACGGGCACCGAGGCGACTGGGGTCCGCGGCACCGACACGGACACGACTGGCCGTGACATGGCGGGCACGGACACGACTGGCCGTGACACGACCGCTGGCCGTGACACGGCTGGGCCTGACATGACTGGCAGCAAGCGCGCCGGCAACGAAGGTGCAGGCAATGATCCGTCGCGCGCAGAGCCCGGGCTCAACACGCCCAGCGCCCTCGATCGCATCAACACCGCTGGCAAGGACGAGACAGACACCACCGCCAAGGGCGCGAGCGACCGCTCGGGAGCTGCCAAGACCTCGGGCGACAAGAGCGAGAGCGCAACGGACCGTGACATCACCCAGCGCGTTCGCCAGGCCGTGATGGCCAACGATGAGCTGTCCAGCCAGGCCAAGAGCGCCAAGATCAGCACCTCGGACGGGGTGGTGACTCTGCGCGGCCCCGTCAGCTCCAGCCAGGAGAAGACCCAGCTGAGTACCCTCGCGAACGGCATCGACGGCGTGAAGCGGGTCGACAACCAGCTGGAAATCTCCAGCAAGTGAGCCGAGCCGCCAGGGAGGAGCAGCACTGAAACATGGCACGGAAGGCAACTTTCGGGCTCGTGCAGTCCGAGCCGCAGGCAGAGGCGATCGTCAGCGCTCTGCGCGGCTCGGGCTTCTCCGGCGCTGACATCTCCGTGCTATTCCCCGACGAGAGCGGCTCGCGCGACTTCGCGCACGAGCAGCACACCAGGGCGCCGGAAGGTGCGGCCACGGGCGCCGGCGCCGGTGGCGTGCTGGGCGGCACCCTGGGGCTCCTGGCGGGTATCGGCACCCTGGCCATCCCCGGTCGGGGGCCGTTCATCGCCGCTGGTCCCGTGATGGCGGCGCTCAGCGGCGCTGCCGCCGGGGCGACGCTGGGCGGCATCGCAGGCGGCCTGATCGGGCTCGGTATCCCGGAGCTGGAGGCCAGGCGCTACGCGGGCGAGCTCGAGCAGGGCGGGCTGCTGGTCTCCGTGCACGTGCAGAGCAGTGAAGAGGCCCGGCGCGCCCGGAGCGTGCTGGAGCAGGCGGGCGCCACGGACATCGTGTCCGCGGGCGACAGCGACGTGCCCGCTGCGCGACGAGCGCACGCGGCGGACTGATGTTGCTGAAGTAGCTGGGGGCGTGGCGGCTCTCGTGCCGTCACGCCCGACAGCTTCCAGGTGGACTCGCGGTTGCCGCGGTTCAGCAACAGGGGCCAGCACCGTGGCCAGATCGCCTCGGCGGTGTCAGCGCGCCGCAGCCAGCTCGGGCTGTGCGCTCGTGCGCTGCGAGGGTTTGAGGCCGGGCGCGAGGGCTCGTGCGGCATGGCGTTTGCTCTTCGAGCGGCGCAGGGCTCGCACTCGCCTGCGTAACGATTCGCAACGAGTGCGGCGAGGTGGACGCCCTCCGCCAAAGCGGCAGTTTGCCGCACGAAGGAAGGACAGAGCATGAAGCGAACGCTCGTCATCATTTGCACCTTGCTCGCCGCCGCTGGCTGCGAGCGATCTGACCGGCAGGAGCAGGAGACCTCTCCGTCGCTGCTGCCGCCGCCCAACACCGAGCTGGGCACGCCCCGGGCGGAGCCCTCGCAGCTGGAGCCGAGCATGAATGCTCCGGCCACGGCCGCCGAGGAGCGCCAGAACATGTCCGGCACCGACAAGGACAAGGATGAGCCCTCGGCCGGCGCCACGACGGGCTCCGAGAGCTCCGCCGATCGCGCCATCACGCAGCGGGTGCGCGAGGCAGTGACGGGGGATGACTCGCTCTCGGCCACGGCCAAGAACGTCACCATCCAGACCACCGACGGGGTCGTGACCTTGCGCGGGCCGGTGCAGTCCAGCAAGGAGAAGAGCCAGGTCGGCGACATGGCCAAGGACGTCGACGGCGTGAAGCGCGTCAACAATCAGCTCGAAATTTCGGGCGACTGAGCCGCGCGACGCGTGGGGCACTGGGTAACCCGTGCCCGCTCGACCGGCGTGCCGCGGGGGCGGCGCAGCGCCGGTCGAGCCCGGCGCAGACCCTCGGGGCAGCCAGCACGGCAGGCGCGCCGGCGTGGATTTCGGGCCGTTTCGGCGGCGCGAGCCGCGCGGGTGAGCGGCCCGTCTGGCACCCCGCGGCGGGTGTGGTAAGCTGGCAAATGTCCCAGCGAAAATCCAATCCCGCGTCCCTCGACGCCATCCGGGGAGGCGCTGGCGGTGAAATCCCGCTTTCCGTGTTCGAGTCGCTGCCCAAGGCCGACTTGCACGTGCATCTCGACGGTTCGTTGCGTCCCGACACCATCCTGGAGCTCGCCTTGCAGGATGATGTCGAGCTCGGCGTCAGTGACGCTGCTGGCGTGCGGCGCCTGATCGGCTCCGGCACCAGCTTCGGCAGCCTGGTGGAGTACCTGCGCGGCTTCGACGTGACCCTGAGCGTGATGCAGACGGAGCACGCGCTGGAGCGCATCGCCTTCGAGCTGGCCGAAGACGCACATCGAGAAAACGTGCGCTACATGGAGGTGCGCTACGCACCGATGCTGCACACCCGCCGCGGCCTGAAGCTGACCAAGGTGGTAGAGGCAGTGCTGCAAGGCCTGAGGCGCGCTCGCAACTCGTACGGCATCAAGGCCAACGTCATCATCTGCGGCATCCGCAACATCTCCGCCGAGTCGTCGTACGGCATGGCCGAGCTGGCGGTCGCCTACAAGAACCGTGGCGTGGTCGGCTTTGACCTGGCCGGCGCCGAGGCAGACTACCCGGCCAAGACGCACCGCGCGGCCTTCGATCTGGTGCGCGCCAACAACATCAACTGCACCATCCACGCGGGCGAGGCGTACGGCCCGGAGTCGATCGCACAGGCAATCCACATCTGTGGAGCACATCGCATCGGTCACGGCTGCCGCCTGGGTGAAAATGGCGACCTGCTGCGTTACGTAAACGATCACCGCATCCCGCTCGAGTGCTGCCCGTCGAGCAACGTGCAGACCGGCGCGGTGAAGACGCTGCGCGGCCACCCGCTCAAGCGCTATTTCGACCTGGGGCTGCGGGTGACCATCAACACCGACAACCGGCTCATCACCGACACCAGCGTGTCGAAGGAGCTGTGGCTCGCGCACAGCGAGATGTCGGTGCCGTTCAGCGACATCAAGGCCATGGTGCTGGCGGGCTTCAAGTCGAGCTTTCTGCCCTTCCACGAGAAGCAGGCGCTGCTGCGTGAGGTCTCGGCGGAGCTGGCGCAATACGACGACCACGGGCATCGCCAGGGGCTGAGCCCGGGTGCGGCGCTGAGCGCGACGCTCGCAGCCACGCCGGCGCTCGGCTCGGCTGCGCTGGAGCGCTCGCGTCCGGTCGAGCTACGCGCCGCCGACGGCTGAGCGCGAGAGCGCGCAATCGTGAGCGGCAGGACCCGGCTGGACGGGCTCGCCCGGAGCGCGTAAACGACGACAGGTGACGCACTCGCAGCGGCCGCCGGGCGCGGGCCACCCGCGCAAGGATCCGGGAGCGATCCGCTTCCACTTCGTGACCCCCGAGGTGCTCGACCTGGTCTGGACGGGCTACATCAGTGAGGCCTCGTGCGGCCAGTACCCGGCGCAGCTCGAGCACCTGCTGGCGTCGCGCCGGATCAGCTACGCCATCTTCGATGCGCTGGGGGTCAGCGGCTTCAGCGCTGACTCGCGGGTAGCGGGCGGGCGCATGCTGGCCATCTGCAAGCAGGCGGGGGCGCGGCGGGTGATGGTGGTCACCGAGTCCGGTCCCATCCGCATGATCGGCTCGACGGTGGCGCTGGCGACAGGCATGAGCATTCGCTTCTTCGCCACTCGCAGCGAGGCGCTGGGCGCCATCGAGCAGCACCAGCGCGAGGAGTGAATCGACGCGGGCGATGGCGGCCCGCAAATGTCAGCCCGCAGTCATCAGAGCCGGATGCCGTCGCGGATGGGCGCCTCCGCCAGCAGCGCCGCGTCCAGCTCCGCGATCGCCTTCGACACTGCCTTGGAGGGGGTCTGCGGCAAGCGCACGAGGAAGCGGACGTACAGGTCGCCCACCCTGTCCTTGCGCTGCACGCCCTTGCCGCGCAGCCGGGTGAGCTGCCCGCTCTGGGTGCCCTTGGGCACCTTGAGGGTGACCTCGCCGTCGGGCGTGGGCACGTTGACCTTGGCGCCCTCGAAGGCCTCGCCCGGGGTGAGCGGGAGATCGAGCTTGAGATCCAGGCCGTCGCGCTCGAAGAACGGGTGCTTCTTCACCCGCACCGTGATCAGCAGGTCCCCGGCCGGGCCGCCGCCGACCCCGGGCGCGCCGTGGCCTGGGACGCGCACCTTGTCCCCGTCACCCGCGCCGGGCGGGATGCGCACCTGGATCTCCCCGCGCTCGGGCATGTGTACGACGATCTGCGTGCCGCGGATCGCCGATAGCAGATCGACCGAGACCTCACTGCTGACGTGGCTGCCCTGAGTGGTGCGCCGCCCCGGGCGGCCCGTGCCGCCCCGGAACATCTCGCCGAACAGATCGCCGAAGTTGCCGTTGCCCAGGATGTCCTCGAAGGAGAAGCCACCGCTCGAGGCGCCGCGCGGACCACGCGAGCGGGCCCGGCCGTAGGCGCGCGCCGCCTCGGCATCAAAGCCCTCGCGCAGCGCCACCTCGCCGAACTCGTCGTACAGCGCGCGTTTGTCGGCGTCGCCCAGCACCTGGTGCGCGCGGTTCACGGCCTTGAAGCGCTCCTCGGCGCGCTTGTCGTCTGGGTTGCGGTCGGGGTGGAACTGCGCGGCCAGCTTGCGGTAGGCCTTTTTGATTTCGTCCTGCGACGCGCCGCGGGGCACGCCCAGATCCGCATACAAGTCGGTCGCCATTGCGCTCTTTGTCTTCGGTCCCGCGGGCGCTCCGGCTCCGCGAGCTAGACAATCTAAGGGCTGTGACGATCCTAAGCAAGGCGCCGGCCGGCGCTCCGGGGGGCATCACCTTCCGGCGTCGGAGCACACGGGGGCGCTCCGGCAGGGGCTGCCGGCGGCGACTCCGGCTCGAGACGGAGCGCCACCGGGCTCCGGTGAGAGCCTAGCCGGGGCTGCGCGAGGTCAGCAGCTCCCGGAACGTGCTGCGGCGGTGCCGCGGCACGCTGGCGGCCGGCGGCGGCGGCTGGTGCCCCTGATTCTCCAGGAAGCTCACCAGCCGCTCGCGCAGCTCGTAGAACTCCGGCGAGTCGAGCAGCTGGTGGCGATCGCGCGGGCGCTCGAAGGGCACGTCCAGGATCTCGCCGACGTGCGCGTAGGGGCCGGAGGTCATCATCACCACGCGATCGGAGAGGAACACCGCCTCGTCCACGTCGTGCGTGATCATGATGGCCGTCTTCTGGTCGCGCGCCCACAGCTCCAGGAGCACGTCCTGCAGCTCGATGCGGGTCAGCGAGTCGAGCATCCCGAACGGCTCATCCAGCAGCAACATGCGCGGCGAGAGCGCGAAGGCGCGGGCCAGCCCCACCCGCTGGCGCATGCCGAGCGACAGCTCCGCCGGGCGCTTGTGCAGCGAGTCCCCCAGGCCCACCTGGCGCAGGTGGTGGGCCGCAATCTCCGTGCGCTCGGCGCGCGACTTGTCGGGGAATACCTGATCGACCCCGAGCCGCACGTTGTCCAGCGCCGAGAGCCAGGCGAGCAGGCACGGCGCCTGAAAGACGACGCCGCGATCGGGCCCCGCCTCGCGCACCTCCTTGCCGGCCAGGATGATCGCGCCGGCGCTGGACTCCGTCAGGCCCGCGACCATCGAGAGCACCGTGGACTTGCCGCAGCCGGAGTGCCCGATGATCGACACCAGCTCGCCCTCGCGCAGGGTCAGATCAAAGCCCTGCACCACGTAATTGGGGCCGCTTGGCGTGTCGAAGCTCTTTCCGAGCTGGTGGATTTCGAGATAGCGGTCGTTCATGGGGCTCCAGGGGCGGCGGAGGGTTGGCGGTCTGCGGAGGCGGCGGCGCGGCGCGAGCGCTTGCTCGACAGCAGGTAGTCGATCACGCCCGAGCGCAGGTGCCGGAACTCTTCCAGCGAGTTGAGCGCGCGGCGCTCGCGCGGGCGCGGGATGTGCACGGGAAACTCGGGACCGAGCGTGGCCGCGGGCCCCGCGCTGAGCGGCAGGATGCGATCGGCGAGCAAGATGGCCTCGTCCACGTCGTTGGTGACCAGCACGATGGTCTTGCCCGAGGCGCGCGCGATGCGCTCCAGGCTGTCTTGCAGGGTGGCGCGGGTCAGCGCGTCGAGCGCGCTCAGCGGCTCATCCATCAGCAGCACCTCCGGGTCCGCCGCCAGCGCGCGCGCCAGGGCCACCCGCTGGCGCATGCCGCCGGAGAGCTGCCCGGGCTTGCGATCGTGCGCGTGGTCGAGCCCCACCATGTGGATGAAGCGCTCGACCTGTGCGCGCTGCTCGTCTCGCGGCCAGTGCCCGAAGCGCCCCTGCACGGCCAGGCTCACGTTGTCGTACGCCGAGAGCCAGGGCAGGAGCGAGTAGTTCTGAAACACCACGCCGCGCTCGGGGCCGGGCGCGAGCAGCGGCTGGCCGCGAAAGCTGACCCTGCCGCTGTCCGGCAGCTCGAGGCCGGCCAGCAATGCGATCAGGGTGGACTTGCCGGCTCCGGAGAAGCCGACGATGCCGACCACCTCCCCGGGCTCGATGCTCAAGGATACATCGGCGAGCACCGGGGTGGAGCCGAAGGACTTGGAGACGCCATGGAGCGCCAGGATGGGTTGCGACATCATTCTGTACCTCGCTTTTCGTCTGCTGCCATGGCTCAGGCCGCGCGCAGCCGCTGCTCCACCAGGCCCATCAGGCGATCCAGTGCGAAGCCGACCACCCCGATGGTGATGATGCACAGGATGATGTGCTCGTAGATCAGCGCGTTGTACTCCTGCCACAGGAAGCCGCCGACCCCGGGCGCACCGGTCAGCATCTCTGCCGCCACGATCACCAGCCAGGCGATGCCCAGGCTCAGGCGGAAGCCCGTGAACATGTAGGGCAGCGCCGCCGGCAGCATGATCTCGAGCAGCAGCTTGGCGCGCGACAGCTTCAGCACCCGCGCCACGTTGATGTAGTCCTGCGGCACGGCGCGCACGCCGAGCGCGGTGTTGAGCACCGTGGGCCACATCGAGCACATGGCGATGGTGAAGATGCCTGCCGGCTCCGGCTTCTGGAACAGCACCAGGCCCAGTGGCAGCCAGGCCAGCGGCGAGACCGGGCGCAAGATCTGGATGATGGGGTCGAAGCTACCGCGGAACAGCTTGGACATGCCGAGCAGGAAGCCGACGGGGGCGCCGACCAGGATGGCGATGGTGTAGCCCTGGGCCACGCGCTGCAGTGAGTACCAGGTGAAGCGCAGGATGCCCTGATCCAGCTCGCCGCGCTTGGCGAGCGGCTCCAGCACGTACAGGCGGCTCGCCTCCCAGGTCGCGCTGGGCGAGGGCAAGGTCTTCGCCACGGTGGCGCTGGCGCCCGCCCACAGCAGCAGCACGACCACGATGCCGATCAGCGGCAGCGCCGCGTTGCCGAGCGCCCGCTCCAGCGGTGTCGGCACCCGGGAGCGGGTGCTGCCGGCCAGCGACTGGTTGGTGTCTTCGACGTCCGATTGTTTGCTGATGACTCGAGTGGTCATGGTTGCTCACGCCTCGAGGTTGTTTACGGCAAACGAGGTCGCGTACGCCTCGGGGTCCCTGGGGTCGAACGTCGACCCGTCGAACAGCTTGCAGGGCGAGTCGTCCTGCACGCCGGGCTCCACCCCCAGTTCCTTCAGCGCGGCCTGGTAGATGTCCTGGCGCATCACCTTGCTCGCCACGCCGGTGTAGTCCGGCGGCGCATCGACCATCCCCCAGCGGCGGAACTGCGTGAGCCACCAGGACGCGAACTTGGGCTGCGGGAAGTTGCAGTTGCGCGCGTGGAAGCTCATGTAGAATTCGTCCTTCTTCTTGCGGCCATCGCCGTAGTCGTAGTCGCCCAGCAAGCGGCCCAGGATCAGCTCCGGCGGACAGTTGATGTACGTGGGCCGCGAGACGATGGCGGCCTGCTCCTCGCGGTTCTTCAGATCGTCCAGCCACACGCTGGCCTCGTACAGCGCCTTGAGCACCGCCTTGACCGTCTTCGGGTTCTTCTCGGCGAACTCCTCGGTGAAGGCGCAGACCTTCTCCGGATGATCTTGCCACATCTCCTGCGTGGTGATGGCGGTGTAGCCAATGTCGTCGGCGATGGCGCGTGCGTTCCACGGCTCGCCCACGCAGAAGCCGTCCATCTTGTCGACCTTCATGTTGGCCACCATCTGCGCCGGTGGCACCGTGACCAGCGCCACGTCTTTGTCCGGATGGATGCCGCCCGAGGCCAGGTAGTAGCGCATCCACATGGCGTGCGTGCCGGGCGGGAAGGTCATGGCGAAGGTCATGGGGGTGCCGGCGGCCTTGGCGGCGTCCACCATGGGCTTGAGCGCCTTGGCGTCGCCCGCCACCTTGCCCTTGAATTTCTTCTGCATGGTGATGGCCTGACCGTTTCGATTGAGCATCCAGGGGATGATCATCGGCTTTTTCGGCGACCCCAGCAGGCCCATCGTGGATGCGATGGGCATGCCGATCAGCATGTGGGTGGCGTGAATGTCACCGTTGGAGAGCGAGTCGCGGATGGCGGCCCAGCTGGCGCCCTTCACCACCGTGGAGTTGATGCCATACTTCTTGAACAGCCCCTTCTCGTGCGCGATCACGATCGGCGAGCAGTCGGTCAGCGCGATCATGCCGAAGCGCAGGTCGGGCGTCTCCGGAGCGCTGCTGCTCGCGCCGGAGCTGGACGGCGCCGTGGAGCTGAGCGCCGCGCTGGCGGTGCCCTCCGTCTGGGCTGCCTCGCTCTTGCACCCGAACAGGCCGGCGGCGGCCGCCCCCAGGCCCACCTGCAGGAAATCACGCCGGCCGAGCCCCTGTCCCTGTGCGGGCGCCGGGGGCGTGGAGGCGAGTCGATCGGAACCGTTGCTGGAAGATGGCTTACGCATGAGATGTCTTTCGATTCAGTGGAACACTGGCTGGGCAGCAGTGCCTGCTGCGGGGACTCGGAGGTGCTCCAGGTGGAGCATCAGGCTGCGCACGAGCGGGCCCATCTTGGGCTGCTCGGGCATGACGTCGACGGGCACGCCGTGCAGCTGAAGGATGGCGTGGCAGGTGGGCCCCATCGCCGCGACCACGACCTGCTCGCGCAGGGTGTCGAGCAGCGCGGAGGCGAGCGATAGCCGGCGCGCCACCTCGAGCAGGTGTCGGAACTGTACCTGGCAGGTGACGACGAGCGCGTCGACCTCGCCGGCCAGCAGCGACTCCACCAGGCGCTCGAGGCCGCGCGTGTCCTCCGGCATCAGCCAGCGATACAGCCAGCGCTCCGAGAGCAACACGCGGCGCGCGCGCAGCGTCTCTGCCAGGGTGGCGCTTCGCTCACCGTAGTGGAACAAGAGCACGCGGCGGCCCGTGAGCGGCAGCCCGCTCAGCGCGTCGATCAGCTCGGCGGAGGTGAAGGGCTCGCGCGCCGTCAGGGTGGGCGGCACGCCGAAGCCGCGCAGCGCGGCCGTGGGCTTGGGGCCGCGCGCCACGACTGTCACCCGCTGCAGCCCCAGCACCAGCGCCTGGCGCCGCCCGGCTTGCTCCGCCGCCTCGAACAGCAGTGAAGCGGCGAGCCCGGTCATGAAGATCACGACCTCGTGCCGGGCCTGCGCCAGCTCTTCCACCAGCGCCAGGGTTGCTTCGCGAGAGCTCGCCGGCACCTCGCGCAGGGCCGGCACGCACACGGGATTTCCGCCGTGTTTCTCCACGAGCCGCGAGAGCTCGCGGCTCATGCGGGATTCGAGCAGGGCGATCAGCGGCTGCCGGCCGATGCGCGTCGAGTCGGGAGCGCTGCTTCTGGAGCGAGTCACCGCCGAGACTATCAGCAAGGCATGTGCCACCAGCTGGCGGCAGCGCAGGATGCAGCAGAGAAGCTGCCGTGCCGGCGATCGAGAAACAGCGCTGCAACGGCGGCGATCGCGGGCTGGGCGACAGCCTTGTCGGATGCGCGCGCGCAGCCGACGAAATTGTCGTCAGCCCTCGTCGCGCAGGCCCTGAACGTCGACCTCGTACAGCGAGGCCTTGTAGCGCACTACCCTCTCGCTGACGCCCAGCTCGCGCGCAGCGCGCGCGCAGTTGCCGCGCGCGCGTGCCAGCGCGTCGGTGAGCATGCGCAGCTCGAGCGCGGCCACGGCCTCCTTCAGGGTGGAGCGCGGGGCCTCTGCGGCCACGGCCGGCAGCCGCACGGTGGCCGGCAGGTGCTGCTCCTGGATCACGAAGCCGTCACACACCACCACCGCCCGCTCCAGCGCGTTCTCCAGCTCGCGCACGTTGCCGGGCCAGGCGTGCTCGCACAGCAGATCGAGGGCGCGGCTGGCGATGCCGGTGACCCCGCGCCGGTGCAGCGCCGCGTATTTGCCGACGAAGTATTCGCTCAGCGCCACGATGTCCGCCGCGCGCCCGCGCAGCGGCGGCACGGCGATGCTGAACACGTTCAGGCGGTAGTACAGATCCTGGCGGAACAGGCCGCGCTGCACCAGCTCCTCCAGGTTGCGGTTGGTGGCGGCGATGATGCGCGCGTCGCTGCGCAGCGTCTCTGTACCGCCCACCCGCTCGAACTCGCGCGACTGCAGCACGCGCAGCAGCTTGGCCTGCATGGCCAGGGACAGCTCGCCGATCTCGTCCAGGAACAACGTGCCGGCCGCGGCCAGCTCGAAGCGGCCGCGGCGGCGCGCGTGGGCGCCCGTGTAAGCGCCCCGCTCGTGCCCGAACAGCTCGGACTCGAACAGCGGCTCCGGCAGCGCGGCGCAGTTGACCTTCACCATCGGCTCCTGCGCCCGCTCGGAGTTGTGGTGGATGGCGCTCGCCACCAGCTCCTTGCCCGTGCCGGACTCGCCGCGGATCAGGGTGGTGGCGTTGGTGCGCGCCACCTGCGCGATCTCCTCGTACACCTGGCGCATCGCCGAGCTGCCGCCCACCAGGTTGGCGTACTCGAACGGCGTCTCGCTGCGGCGGCGCACGCTGGCGGCCACCTCTGCCGGCTCTGCCGCGCCCGCGTCGCGAGCGCGCTCCAGCGCCTCGGCCAGCAGCGGCACCACCTGGCCGAGGGCGAGCCAGCTCGCGTCGCCCTCGAGCTCGCCCTTCTGCTCCGCCGCTGCGCTCGCGGCGGGCTGTCCGCGCGAGTAGCAGGACAGCACCCCCACCAGAGCCGAGCTGCCGGCGAGCGGCAGGGCCAGCAGGCTCCAGCCCGGATCGAGCCAGGCGTCGGGATCGGTCAGCTCGCTCAGCGCCATCGGATCCAGCCGCACCTGCGGCACCACGATGCGCTGCTCGCTCTGCGCCGCGCGCCCCGCCACCCCGCTGCCCAGCCGCGGCCGATAGTGGCGCGCCGACAGGCCCAGCTGCGCCACGATCTCGAGCTGCCGCGAGCGCGGGTTGAGCGCATACAGCACCGAGCG
Source organism: Polyangiaceae bacterium (assembly GCA_025937895.1). Classification (GTDB taxonomy): domain Bacteria; phylum Myxococcota_A; class Polyangia; order Polyangiales; family Polyangiaceae; genus SZUA-265. The sequence goes on from JAICQL010000077.1 coordinate 15,431, forward strand.
ATCGACCCCGGCGTGCCGCTGCAAGCTGCCGAGCGCGCGCTGCAGCCGCTCTGCCCAGCTCGCCGGCGAGGCGAGCACCCGCTCGATCTCGGCCTCGAGCGAGCGCTCCGACCCCCGCACGACGCCCGCCCCGCGCTGCGGCAGCGCACGGCGGCAATCACGCGAATCAGCCTCGGAGAGTGGCCCTGTCATCGCACGAAGGGTCGAGCGCCGGCATTTGCCGCGCGGTTTCGCGCCGGTGTCGGGAGCGGCGGGAGGGCGGGGCCGCTGCGCCCGGGGCGCCGCGCAGGCCCAGGCCGGCTCAGCGCAGGTCGAAAGCGCAGCGGAAGCCGACGGTGCGGCCGCGCGCGTTGGCGTTCATGTACAGGCGCGCGGCGCGCGAGCCGAGCCGGGTGGCGCCGGGCTGCAGGCCCCCGCCCAGCACGGCGTACAGCTGCCGGCGGTCGTCGTCGCCTGCGGCGCGCAGCCCCGCGCTGCCGCTGGTCCACTCCGAGACGTTGCCGAACAGATCGAGGATGCCCTCGGGTGTGCCAGCGGTGGGAAAGGAGCCGACCGGCAGGGTGCCGCCGTGGCTCTCGTCGGGATCGGGAGTGACCTCTCTGGCGGCCTGCTCCCACTCGCCCTGGGTGGGCAGGCGCCCGCCACGCCAGGCACAGAACTGCTCGGCTTGCTGGTGGCTGACGCAGTTGATGGGGTGGCGCTCGCGCCCGCTCTGGCCGGAGTTGCACTGCTGCGCCCGCCGCGCGGGCTGCCGGGCTCCCGCCAGCTGCGCCAGGCGCAGATCGTATTCGCGCTGCGCCGGCTCACAGCCGTGCGCGGCCACGCACGCCTCGTATTCGGCCACGGTGGCCTCCAGGCGCGAAAGGCAGAAGGGCGCGCTGACCGGCTCGCGCCGCTCGGCGCCGAGCGGCGCGAGCCCCACGGCGTTGTGCGCCAGCAACGAGCCGCCCGCGACCAGCGCCATCCCGGCGGGGCAGCTGCCGGCGGCGGTAGCCTGCCAGTCACCCGCGCTGGCCGCGGCGCGCGCGGGCGCCGCCACGGCTGCAGCGGGCACTGCCACCGGCGGCGCGGCAGCCTCGCGCCGCACGCTCCAGAAGCCGAAGGCGAAGGCCACCGGCACCGCCACGGCACCGGCGGCGGCGCTCAGCCACAGCCGCCGGCGCAGCGTGCCCGAGAGTGACAGCCGACTGCGCAGCGAGGCAACCAGCGGCAGGAAGCTGCTCGGCTCGGGCGCGGCCAGGCTGGGGCTGACCGGCGTGCTCAGCGGCAGCCACTGCGGCGAGGTCGGCGGCGGCTGCAGCATGATCAGCTCACGCTCGAGCAAGCCCACGATCGCGGTCAAGGTCTCCAGCTCGGGCGCGCTGCTGCCGCTGAGCAGCCGCTCCAGGCTGCTCGCGCCGTCGAAGCTGCGCAGCAGCTGCCAGGTCTCCGGCTCCAGCTGCGCCTGCGCGTCCCAGGCGCTGGGGCTCACCACGTACACGGCGCTGGTGTCGCCGATGCGCTCGCGCAGCTGCCGGCAGTCGTCGTGGCGCCGGGCTGCCTCCAGCAGCAGCGCGGGGGTGGAGGCGTGGATGGTGCGCGCGCGCTCCGCCCGGGAGAAATCTGCGTACAGCCGGCCCTCGCGCAGCGAGAGCAGGCGGTACACGGCGGGGGCCCCTGCCAGCCGCCCCGAGCGCGCGTCGACGATCTCGCCCTGCTCGCACCAGAGCTGCCCCTGCTCGCCGTCGTGCTCGATGCGGATCTGCGCGTCCTTGCGCCCGTAGGCGATGGTCTGCAGCAGCTCGGCCAGGGCCAGGCGCTCCAGGCTGCCGCTGTATTCGCTGCCTGCCGTCTCTTCCACCGGCAAGCCACGCGCCGAGAGCGCGGCGCTGAGCTGGCTCTCCAGCGCGCGCCGGGTCATGCGGCGATAGACCGCCACCCACTCCTTCAGCTGGGCTTCACTCAGACCATGCTCGCGGCACACCTCCTGCGCAGACAGCTCGCCGCGCAAGATGCGCTGCACGAGCGCCGACTTCTGTTCGTCCGTGCCCCATTGTGCCGATTCTGAACTCATCGCCCCAGGCCGGCATCGCCCTGGCGACACACGGCACCACAGGGGACGGCGAAGCGGCTGCTGCGCTGAAGGCTAACGCCGTTAGAGTTTCGCTCGCGCCGGCAGGCAGATGCGCGAGATGAGGAGCAATTTCGGCTCAGCGTGGAGCATTCGGACGGCAGCGTTCGCACTCTCTTGGAGCTCGCTGCAGATGTCCTCACTCGGGAGCAAACGCCGGCTCCAGCCAGGCGGGCGACCAGCGCACGCCCTGGAACATCAGCATCGCGCGCCAGGTGTCGTCATCGAGCCGCTGCAGACCGGGATTGAAGCGCTCCTGATAGTCGAACACCGCGCCCACGTACGCGCGCGGCCCCGTGCAGGAGTCGACCACCATCACCAGCTGCCGCGGCAGCCCGGTGCCGACGTGCAACACGCTGGGACTGCGCGAGAAGGGGATCGCGCCGCCCGGATCCGTGTGCACGTCGGCGATGGTCGGCGCCAGCTGGATGCTGGTCTGCGGCTGGAAGAACAGATCTTTGTACCAGCCGGTCTGACCCACGAAGCCACCGCAGCCGGACTCCAGCGCGACGGCCTGGTTGATGAACTCGAGATCTTCGGCCGTGTGTGGGCTGCCCGTGCGCTGCGCCTCTGCCATGCGACCCAGGCGCTGCATCACCCCGCCCAGGCGCACGAAGTAGTCGTGCGCCGACTGCACCAGGGCGGGCTCCGCCTCGGCCAGAGTCAGACCCTCGATCGTGCGCTGCCCGAGCTCCGCGAAGCCGGCGAGCGTGCGGAAGAACTCCGGGTACGGATCGACGTACGCGTCCGGAAACTCGCACAAGCTGCCGGTGGTGTACGACTGCTTGGCGTACAGCACCGTGTCGTGGCGCAGCTGCGCCCAGGAGGCGAGCTGGGTGTTGAGCAGGCGCCTGCCCCAGAGCTCGGTGCGCGCCAGCGCGGGCAAGCTCGGGTCTGTGAGGCTGTTGCCCGGCGCGCCCGGGGAGAGCGCGCGCAGCGCCCCCAGCCACGACGTGTACAGGCTGCTCTCCCAGTAGGGCTGCTGGTGCGCGGTGATCAAGGTGCGCAGCGCCGAGAGCTCACCCGGGTACTCTGGCTGGTCCAGCTCCGCGCCGATCAAGGCCAGCGCCTGATCGTTGCCGAGCGCGGCATACGCCACGTCGAGCGTGCTGGGCAGCACGCGCTCCGGCACCCGATCGAACACCACGTTGGCCAGCACGTGGCTGTCCACCACGTAGCGCTGACCAAACAGCGCGAAGCTCTGATCCAGCGGCAAGATGCCGTCTGCGTGGTTCGCGAGCACCACCTGGCTGGCGATGCGCTGATCGCCGAAGTGGCCGTCGACGATGGCCTGGGCGATGTGCTCGTCGCCGAGCGCCGCGAGGCCGCCGCGCTCGCTCACCCCCAGCGCCGCGAGCAGCCCTGGCAGCTCGGGCAGGGTCATGTAGTCGTGCTCGCCGACGAAGGCGCTGACCACGCCATCGATGGCCGACCAGTGGGCGAGGGCCTCGGCGTCCACCAGCTCCGCCAGGCCCAGCGCGGCCTGGAGCTGACGGCGGTGAAACACGCGCCGGCCGTCTGCCAGGGTCTCGATGAAGCGCAGGTCGGTGCGGCCGAACCACATCATCGCGCGGAAGTAGCGCTCCAGCAGCGGGTCACCGCTGTAGTGACCGCGCGGGGTGAACTGCGAGAAATCGATCCGGCGCGGGGTGCCGAAGAAGGGCACCTCCAGGAGCTCGCTGCCCGCCTGCGCCGCCGCCACGAGCCCTGCGATCTGCTCGGCGCTGGCGCCGCGCACGGGCGCAGCCAAGGTGCCGTCGAGCAAGCTCTGTCCCACCGCCAGGAACAGATCCAGATCGGCGCCCAGCGCGTCTTCACCCGGTAGCTGGCTGGCCAGGCCCTGGCGCAGCCGCGACAGCAGCTGCCCGAAGCGCGGCGCGAGCACCTCCTGCTCCAGCTTCTCGAGCAGGGTGTCATACGAGCGATGCACCGCCTCCAGCACCATGTCGGCGCTGACGAACACCGGCAGATCCTGCGAGTAGATCTCGGCGTACGCATAGGCAAAGCTCGGATACTCGCGGCGCGGCAGGATCAAGAAGCCACGCTGGCCGAGCTCCGCCATCTCGTCCGGGGTGAGCGACAGCGCCGAGGCCTGGATGCGCTCCAGCCCGCTGGCGCTGATCGCCGAGTAGCCAAGCTCGCTGGCGAACGGCAGCGGATGCAGGGCGCGCAGCGCCGCCGCGTCGCGCGCTCGCGCCGTGTCGAGCTGCTCGCTCAGCGCGCCCAGCGCCGGCGCGGACGCACGCAGCTGCACGACCACTCCCGGAGCCAGCGCGCCCGCGCCGCCGGAGCCCGCGGCGGGGCCGCCGTCCGGCAGTAGCTCGACGGGTAGAAAGCCATCACCGTACAGACCCTCGCTGGGGGCCGAGCCGCAGCCCAGACCAAGGGCCAGAAAAAAAGCGGAAATGCAGCGCGCACGGCGCACGCTCTGGGTTGGGATCCTGCTCATCGCACGCGGTTCCTTCGAGGCCTGCCCGTCTGCGCGCACAGCTGCCTCACGTTGGTCTACCCTCCGTGTCTGATCCGTGCCAGTGAAGGCCCCTTCTCGCGGCGCTCCAGCTCTGGTACCTACGTGCGCATCGCTTGTAGGCCCCGCTGCACGGCGCACACCCGGAGGTACGACGCACCCAGACGAACCGCGATTTTGCGAGCGCCCGAGCGGGGTCATCGCAAGTATTGAAAATCCCGGAGGAGTGGCCGAGCGGTTGATGGCACCGGTTTTGAAAACCGGCGTAGTCGAAAGGCTACCGTGGGTTCGAATCCCTCCTCCTCCGCCAGCGCCCCCGCCGTGCCACGGGTGGCGCGCTCACCCCGCGGGCTGTAGTCGCGCCACGCGGAGCCAGCGATCCGGTTTCGTCCGCCGTTCGCTTTTGCTACCCCCGCGCCATGCCCGATCGCATCGAGATCGCCAACACCGGCCGCGCGCGCTGCCGGGCTTGCCGGCGCGCCATCGGCAAGGGCGAAGAGCGCTTTGCCGAGGCGGCGCCCAATCCCGTCGCCGAGGGTGAAACACAGCACTACTATCACCTGCCTTGCGCGGCGGAGCGGCGGCCCAAGGCCTTTGCGCAGCTGCTCGCCACCCTCCAGCCACGCCCGGAGCTCGCGCCGCTGCGCGAGGCGGCGGCGCTGGCGCTGGAGCACCACCGGCTGGAGCGGCTCGGGGTGATCGAGCGCGCCAAGAGCGCGCGCGCCAACTGCCGCTTCTGCCGCGAGCTGATCGAGAAGGATGCCTGGCGGGTCGCCATCCAGCCGATCGAAGACGGCAGGCTCGGGGCCTGGGGCTTCGTGCACCTGAGCTGCGCCGGCAGCTACGCGGGGGTCAAGCCGAGCGCGGAGCGGCTGCTGCGCTACAGCGAGCTGCCTGCGGAGGCGCGCCAGGAGATCGACAGCTTGCTCGCGGCGCTGCCCACCCCCGCGCCGCGCCCGCCCGCGGACGAAGAGCGCGAAGCAGCGCCGGGCATCGAGAGCACCGAGAGCACCGAGACGGCCCAGAGCGCCAGCGAGTGAGCACCCGCTTTTTTGTCGCTAGGCAAGCCTAGTCGTGTGCTGGCGCCAGCACCGGTGCCAGATCGCTCGGCTGCGTGGGCCGCACCACCCGCCCCACCTCCTGCCCGTCGCGCATCAGGATGAGCGTGGGCCAGAGCTTGACCCGAAAGGAGCGCCCGAGCGGCTTGCCCTTGCCGTCCTCGATCCGCACGTGCCGTAGCTCCGGCCGGCGCGCGAGCGCGGAGTCGATCAGCGGCCGCGCTGCCTGACAGATGGGGCACCAGCCGGCGCCGAACTCCAGCACGGTTGCCCCCGTCAGCTGATCCACCTCGGCGCGTGTTGGCTCGTCTGACATGGTGCTCGCTCCTGTTCCAGCGGGAGTGCTCTCCCAGAGCTAGCGCGAGCCTTGCGGCTTGCCCAGCGCCCGAGGTGTTGCACCGCCTTCTCCTGGCGGCCAGCCACTGCTGCGAAAGCGGCATCGTGCAACGCTGCCGCCGCACGAGTAGCCGCGGTACGCAGGTTGCAGCTCACGGCACGCCAGCGAGATGTCCAACCTTAGCTGCTGGCAAAGTGGGCCGAGGCTCCGGTGGACCCGGCCGGTGGAGGTTAGCTGTCATGCAACGAATGAAGCAATTAACGGCATATACCGCGTTGGCAGTGCTCTCGCTGAGCTGCGCTGCCACGGCGCACGACAAGGATGCCAGGGCAGGCAATGACGTCGAGGCCAAGGTCGAGACGAGTCGCTCTGCAGAGCCCAGCTGGGCCAGCGACCTGAGCCGTGAGGAGATCATGAAGCTGCAGCGGGAGCTGGCTTCCCGCGGGCTGTACGAGGGTGAAATCGACGGAGACCCGGGCCAGAGGACGGAGTCTGCCCTGCGCAACTTCCAGATCCAGAATGATCTGGGCGAGAGCCGCGGCCTGGACTCGCGCACCCGCGCAGCGCTGGGCTGGGACCGCGACGAGCGGCAACCCGTAGCCGGCAGGCAAAATGACACAAACGAGGTGCAACGCACCGTCGGAACCGACACCGGCACGGCACCCGGAGCGCAGATTCGCTTTAACCAGCTGACCAAGGATCAGACCAAGACCTTGCAGTCCCGCCTGCGCGGCATGGGCTTCTATCGTGGCGAGGTCGACGGCGTCGTCGGCGAGAACACCCGCGCGGCGCTGGAGCAATACTTCCGCACGCAGGCGGACCTCGCCTCGCAGGGCATCGTGAGCGACGCCACCATCGGGCTGTTCGCGAGCTGCCAGTAAGCCCCGGGTAAACGCAGCACCGGCTGCAGCCTGAGGTCCGTGGCCTGAGCCTCGCCATCCAGGCAGGCTCCGCGCTGCGGACTTCGGGCTGGCCGCTCTGGCAGCGCGAAGGCTATGCTGCAGCCTGCCATGACCATGCAATCACGGCGGGTGCCCTCGCGCGCGTCCACCGTGCGGCGCAGCCCGGAAGCGGCGGAGCGCGCGCTGCGCGACGGGCTGCTGCGCCCTCGCGTGCAGGGGCTGCAGGTGGAGGCAGAGCTCGGCCGTGGCGGCATGGGTGCGGTGCTGCGCGCCAGCGATCGCCTGCTGGGGCGCAGCGTGGCGCTGAAGGTGCTGAGCCAGCCGACGGAGGAGGATCAGGGGCAGCTGCGCCGCTTCGTGGTCGAGGCGCAGCTCGGCGCGCAGCTCGAGCACCCCAACATCGTGCCCTTCTACGAGCTGCTGGCCACCGACGAGGGGCGGCCGGCCTTCACCATGAAGCTGGTCGAAGGCCAGACCCTGGACGACTACATTGAAGACTGCGCGCTCTCCGACGAGCGCGCGCGCACGGCTCCTCACGATCTGTGGAGCCGCCTCGATCGCTTCCTCAAGATCTGCGATGCCATCGAATACGCACACGCGCGCGGCGTGATCCACCGTGACATCAAGCCCGGCAACGTGATGCTGGGCGCACATCAGGAGGTGTACGTGATGGACTGGGGGGTCGCGCGCGTGCTGGAGGACGGTCCGCAGCCGCCCGGCGCGCCGCGTGCACCCGAAGCCAGCGCAGCGCCGGAGCCGCTGCAGCCATCGCACGGGCCCGGAGCCGCTGGGCTGACCCAGGAGGGTGAGGTGCTGGGCACCCCAGCGTACATGGCGCCCGAGCAGGCGCGCTGCGAGCCGGTCACCCCCGCCAGCGATCAATACGCGCTCGGCATGGTGCTGGCCGAGCTGCTCACCTTGAACTGCGCACGCCGCGGCACCCCGCGCGAGCAGCTGGCGGACGCGCTGCTGGGCACGCCGCCACGGCTCGAGCCGCGCTTCGGGCAGCCCCTGCCGCGCGAGCTCTTGGCCATCGTGCGCAAGGCCACCGCGCGCGCTCCCGAGCAGCGCTATCCGAGCGTGGCGGAGCTGGCCGCCGACGTGCGCCGCTTCGCGCGCGACGAGCCGGTCTCGGTCTTGCCGGAGGAGCGCTGGCGCGCGCTGTGGCGCCAGATCAAGCGCAAGCCGCAGATCGTGCTCGGCGTGCTGGGCGCGTGTCTGCTCACGGTCTGTCTGCTGGTGGTGCTGAGCCTCTCGCAGCGGCTCGCGGCGCGCGAGCAGAGCGCGCGCGCTGCCGCCAACATGTATGCACTGAGCAGCGCTGTCGATCGCACGGCGCGCCACATCGACGCGCAGCTCGGGCGGGTGGAGCAGCTGCTCGAGGGGCTGAGCCAGGCCGCGAGCGAGATCTTGCAGCAGCCCGCGCAGCCCACCCTGGCGGCGCTCACCCCCGCGCAGCTGGGCGAGCGCGGGCTGGCCGTGTTTCACCAGCGCTATGGGCAGCCGGTGTCCTTCGAGCGCTCCGCGTACGTGCGCTCGCCCAACGTGAGCGAGGCCGAGCTCGCGCCGGTGCTGGACCGGCTGAGCGCGTTCGAGCCGCTGCTGGTGCGCACCGCCTCGCGCTCGGCGGCGGGAGATGCGGCGCTCGGCCGCTCCGAGGCCGAGCAGCGCGCGCTGGCGCGCGAGCGCGCCGCGCTGCTGTGGACGGACCTGGCCTTCGAGCAGGGGGTGCTGCTGGTGTACCCCGGCAACACACACTTCCCCGCAGGCTTTGAGGCGCGCGAGCGCAGCTGGTACAGCGCCGCCGTCGAGCGCTTCGGCACGGTCTGGGGCGCCCCCTACCCCGACGCCACCAGCGGCGCGCCGCTCGTCGCCTGCTCCATGATGTTCCTGGACGCACGCGGGCAGCGCGCGGGAGTGGCCTCGCTGCACCTGCCGCTGGAAGACGTGCTGGACGCGCTGGCGCTGGAAGGCGTCGCCGGGCTGCAGCACGCGGCGCTGCTCGATCGGCAAGGCAACGTCGTGCTGTCCGAGCGCACTCGCGAGCGGCGCCGCGCGGCGGGGCTACACGGCAACCAGCCGCTCGAGAGCACGCCCTTCGAGGTGGCGGAGGTGCGGCAGGCGATCGCCGCCGGCGCGCGCGAGGGCACCGTGCAGAGCGCCGGCACCCTGACCGTGTTTGAGAGCCTGGACAGCGCCGGCTGGCTCCTGTCCGTCACCGTGGACGGCGCGCCTTACGGCTTGCCCTGAGCGGCTGGCGCACGCCGCAGGGCCACACGGAAGGTGCTGCCCTGCCCTGGCGCGCTGGCCACGTCGATCGAGCCGCCCGCGCGCTTGACCAGGCCGTACACCGCCGCCAGCCCCAGCCCGTGCCCCTGCGCCTTGGTGGTGAAGTAGGGCTCGAACAGGTGCGAGCGAGTGCGGGCGTCCATGCCGCAGCCGTCGTCGATCACCTCCAGCACCACGAAATCGGGCGCCACCTCATCCTCGGGCTCGGCAGCGCGCACCACGATCTCCACGTGCCCGCCCTCGCCCACCGCGTCGCGTGCGTTCGCGACCAGGTTGAACATGATGCGCTCCAGGCTGCCCTCGCTGATCTGAGCTCGCGCATCGCCGTCGTGTACGGTCAGGTGCAGCTTCACCCGCGCGGTGGCGAGCGAGCGCAGCGCGCCGAGCTGGCGCTGCAGCAGGCTCGCAACCTGGGTGGTGCCCAGCTGCTTCATCGGGCGCCCGCCCACATCCGAGAGCTGCTCCGCCAGGTGACGGCCTGCCGCCACCGCCGCCGAGATGGACTGCGCCACCTCGGGTAGACCGCCCTCTTCCACCTCGCTGGAGGCGACCAGCAGCACCGAGAGCACGTTGTTGAGATCGTGCGCCACCGAACACGCCAGGAGCGCCAGCGCGTCGAGCTTCTGGCGCTCCGCACGCTCCTCTGCCTGCAGCTTCAGCGCAGCCTCCAGCTCCACCCGCTCGCCCTGCTCCAGCAGCAGCGCCACCAGATCGCCGACCGAGCCGGCGAAGTCGATCTCGCGCTCGGTCCAGGGACGGATCGTCTCTTCGCGCTCGTGGCACACCACGCCGATGACCCGCCCCTGGCGGATGATCGGCGCGTCCAGCAGCGACACGACCCGGTTGGGGCGCAGGTACGCCTCCGTGAGCTCGCCGGTGAGCGGGTGCCGCTCGGCGTCGTCGGCAACGATCGCGCGCCGCTCGCGCAGGGCGCGCATGTACGTGGGGAACTCTCGCGAGCGCAGCACGGTGCCTGAGACGTGCCGGCGACCGGAGCGAATGAACTGCTCCCGGCAGCTCAGGGTGCGGTCTTGATCCTCCAGGAACCAGACGCCGACTCGATCCACGTCCAGCGCATCGGCCACCGTCTGGGTGACGAGCGCCAGGCCCTGGTTCACCGCCCTGCCGCTCTCCAGGCGGACGCGAGCCAGCTTGAGCCGCGCCGTCTCGAACGCGGCCCGCTTGATGATTGCCCCCTCGTTCCCCATGTTGCGAGCTGCCCCACGCGGTTGTCCCTCAGCGGTCGGCGGGAGGCAAGCCCGACCAGGTCGCGCCCCCCGGCTCTCCCTCGGCGGCGCGAGCTGCAGCTCGGCCCGGGTGTGGCCAGCTCGCGGCGAATCGTCAATGGCTTCGCGCACATCCCGCTCTGGACGCGCGCCGGGCTGCCCCCGTTCAGGGCTTCAGCGACGCAACCAGCCGCGCGCGCAGGAAGCCGTCGATCAGCTCCAGCCGGCTCGGCTCGGTGAAGGCAGGCCCGCCGTGGCCTGCCCCCTCCAGCACCACGAGCTGCGCCGGTAGCTCTAGCCGCTCGTAGGCGGCGGCCAGCTCCTCGGACTGCGCCAGCGGCATCTGATTGTCCGCATCACCGTGCAACAGCAAGAGCGGCGGATCGCTCGGGTCCACGTGGAAGACGGGGCTGGCCAGGCGCGCCAGCTCCGGCTGCTGCTCGGGGCGCCCGCCCAGCAGCAGCTCCAGTGCCGGCACCCGCACGCTCAGGCCGTGAGGGGTGGACTGCCCGAGGATGCTGATCAGGTTGCTGGCGCCATACAGGCTGACGATGCCCTGCACGTCCGAAGAGGCGCCGCGCTCGCCGCCGACCTCGCCCTCCAGCTCTGCCACCCCGTTGCTCACCCCCACCAGCGCCGCCAGGTGGCCGCCCGCGGACGAGCCTGCGATCACGAACGGCGCCGCGGGCAGGCCGTGGTCCGCGCCATGCGCGCGCAGGTAGCGGATGGCGGCCTTGATGTCGTGCACCTGCGCCGGGAAGCGCGCGACCGGCGAGAGCCGGTAGTCGACGCTGGCCACTGCCCAGCCGCTAGCCGTGAGCGGCACCAGGTCCACCGACTCGCGTGAGCCCGCTCGCCAGGCGCCACCGTGCACCCACACGATCACGCCCGCGGGCTTGCTGCCGGGTAGATACAGATCGAGCAGCAAGGCCGCGGCGCCCACCTCGGCGAACTTCACGCCGCGCAGCACCTGACCTGCCGCAACGGGGGCTGCCTCCACTGCTGAAGCAGGAGCAGCAGGACCAGCGCTGGCCGGACTGCCGCCGCTAGCCACGCCGGTCTCCGGCGCCACGCTGCTGCGCGCGCAACTCCAGCCGGCTCCCAGCAGCACAGCTCCCAGCAACAGCCCCGCAGCTCGCTCGCTCCATCGCTTCATCACTTCTTCCTGCTCTCTTCCCGCAGCCGCTCCAGCCGCTCGGCGATGGAACGCTCCAGCCCCTGATCTGACGGTTCGTAGTAGCGCGCGCCTAGCAGCTGCTCGGGCAGATACGTCTCGCCCGGCACGAACGAGCCGTCGCTGTCGTGCGGGTACTGGTAGCCATCGCCGTAGCCGTCGTCTTTCATCAGCCGGGTCACCGCGTTGCGCAGCTTGCGCGGCACGGGCAGCGCGCCATGCTGGGCGATGGCCGCTCGCGCCGCGCTGAACGCCCTGCCCACCGAGTTCGACTTGGGGCAGCTGGCGAGATACAGGCAGGCGTGCGCCAGCGGGTACACACCCTCCGGCAGCCCCATGCGCCGGAAGGCGCGGTCCGCGTTCACCGCCACCTCCAGCGCGCGGGGATCGGCGTTGCCCACGTCTTCGCTGGCAAAGATCATCAGCCGCCGCGACACGAACAGAGGATCATCGCCCGCGTCCAGCATGCGCATCAGCCAGTAGATGGCCGCGTCCGGGTCGCTGCCGCGCATCGACTTGATGAGCGCGCTGACCACGTTGTAGTGCTCCTCGCCCGCCTTGTCGTAGAGCAGCGGCTGCTCGCGCCGGCAGCGCTCGAGCAGGGGCAGGTCCACCACCCCGTTGCCCAGCCGCGCCAGCTCCACCGCGCTCTCCAGCAGGCCCAGCGCACGCCGCGCGTCCCCGCGCGACGAGTGCGCCATCTGCTCCAGCGCCTCCGGCTCCACCCGCACCGGAGCGCTGCCCAGCCCCTGCTCATGATCGCCGAGCGCCCGCGACAAGATCTCCACCAGCGCGCTCGCCGACAGCGCCTCCAGGTGAAACACCTGACAGCGCGAGAGCACCGCCGCGTTGACGGAGAACGAGGGATTTTCGGTGGTGGCCCCGATCAGGATCAAGCGCCCGCTCTCCACGTGCGGCAGGAACGCATCCTGCTGCGCCTTGTTGAAGCGGTGGATCTCGTCCACGAACACGATCGTGCCCTGCCCGCGCCGGCGCCGCTCGCTGGCGCGCTCCACGATCTGCCGCAGCTCCGCCACCCCGCCCAGCACCGCGTTCAAGGTCTCGAAGGCGTGGCTGGTGCGCGCGGCGATCACGTGCGCCAGGGTGGTCTTGCCCGAGCCCGGCGGACCCCAGAGGATCAAGGAGCGCAGCGGCTGGGCCAGGATGGCGCGGGTCAGCGGACCGTCGTCTCCCAGCAGATGATGTTGCCCCTTCACCTCCTCCAGCTCGCGCGGGCGCAGCCGATCGGCGAGCGGCCGTGCCGCGTCCAGACGCGCCGCTGCCGCTCCCGGCGCGCTCACCGTCTCGAAAGCGCCGCTGCCCAGCCGCTCTTCGCTCGCGGCCGGCGCGAGCGGGGGTGAGCCCAGCAAGTCCCCCTGCTCGGGAGGAGCTGCTCGCCCCCGGCCACTGCCCGACCGACTCCGCCCGCTCATTGCCGTACGAAGAAGCCGCGGGGAGTGCCGCTACCGCCAGCGGCGCGCGAGATGGGAGAGGGCACGGCCGCCCATGCTAGCAGAATTCGCCCTCCCCGAGCCTAACGCTGTCTCACGTGCGCGCGGTCGCAGGGCGGAACACCCCCAGTGCTTCCAGGCGCTCGATGACCCGGCGGGCGGCATCTTCGACAGACTCCGCCGCCAGATCGACCACCAGATCCGGGCGCACCGGCGGCTCTTCCATGTGACCGGCGGCAGCTCGCCCCGGTGCACGCGAGAGGTGCACCTGCACGAGCGGCGCACCGCCCGTCCGTTCGCGCAGACGGGCGCGGCTGTCCGGATCGGGCATGGCAAACGCGAGCAGCGAGATCCAGCCCAGCTCGGCGCCGCGCTCGCACAGCTCCAGCGCGGCCGCCGGGGGTACCGTGGGGTCGCTCCGGAGCGCGGGATTGCGGGTCGAGATCGGGTCTGCCGGATCGATCACCAGACTGAACCGCCCTCGCCCATGCAGCGCGCGTTCGACGGCAAAGGCCAGCGCGCTCTTGCCAGTGCCGGGTAGCCCCGTGAAGCAGACCACCGCACCGCTCTGCCCGAGCGCGGCATGACGCTCCTGCCGGCTGACGCTGGAGCGCGCACCCGCCCCGCCTTCAGCCTCCGCCGCGGCGCTGGCAGGGCCCAGGATCATGCCCGCGGCAACGGTGGCGTTGCTCAGCGCGTCCACCAGAATGAACGCGCCGGTGCGCCGGTTGCGCGCGTAGGGATCGAAATACAGCGGCCGGCGCGCGCGCACGATCACTCTGCCTATATCGTTCAGAGCGAGGCTCGAGGCGCTCTCCTCTGCCAGGGTCTCGAGGTTGGTGCGGCTGACCACGCGCTCCACCTCAGCACGGACCAGCACGCTGGTGTGTTTGATGAAATACGAGACGTCGGCCGCGAGCGGGGTCTCGTTCATCCACACCAGCATCGCCTCGAAGCGCTGCTCGACCTGCGGGACGTTGTCCGGATGCACCAGCATGTCGCCGCGGCTCACGTCGACCTCGTCCGCGAGGGTGAGCGTGACGTTCATGGGCGCGCTGGCTCGCTCGAGCGGCCCATCGTAGGTATCGATGCTGGCGATGCTCGTCAGCTTGCGCGATGGCAGCACCATCACCCGATCGCCGCGTGCTACCCGCCCCGAGGCGATCTCCCCCGCAAAGCCGCGGTAGTCGAGGTGCGGCCGCAGCACGTATTGCACCGGGTACCTGAAGTCGGTGGTGTTGCGATCGCGCGCGATCGGCACCGTCTCCAGGTACTCCAGGATGGTTGGACCGTCATACCAGGTGAGCTTGGCGCTGCGCTCCACGATGTTGTCGCCGCACAGCGCGCTCACCGGAATGAAGCGCACGTCCTTGAAGCTCAGCTTGCGGGCAAACGCGCCAAAGTCGCTGCAGATTTGCTCGAACACCGCCTGGCCGCACTCCGGCAGATCCATCTTGTTCACGGCCACCGCCAGGTGTGGGATGCCGAGCAAAGAGGCGATATACGCATGGCGGCGCGACTGGGTGAGCACGCCGAGCCGCGCATCGATCAGGATCACGGCCACGTTCGCCGTCGACGCGCCCGTGGCCATGTTGCGCGTGTACTGCACGTGGCCGGGCGTATCGGCGATGATGAACTTGCGCCGCTCCGTCGAGAAGTAGCGATACGCCACGTCGATCGTGATGCCTTGCTCGCGCTCCGCCTTCAGCCCGTCGGTGAACAGCGAGAAATCGATGACCATCCCGGCCTGAGTGGAGGCGCGTTTGACGGCCGAGAGCTGGTCTTCATACACGCCGTGCGTGTCGTGAAGCAGGCGCCCGATCAGCGTGGATTTGCCGTCGTCCACGGAGCCCACCACGACGAGCCGCAGCAGCTCCTTCTCCTGGTGCCGGGTGAGATAGGCGTCGATATCGGAGAGCTCGCCGAGCTCGGTGAGACCGGCAGGGGACGAGCGAGTAGCAGTGTGCGTCGCGGACATCAGAAGTAGCCTTCCCGCTTCTTGGTTTCCATCGAAGCGTCTTCGTCAAAATCGATGAGCCTGCCCGAGCGCTCGGAGCTACGCGCCAGCAGCATCTCACGAATGATCGCTGGCAAGCTGTCCGCGTCGGAGCGATCCGCCCCCGTCAGCGGATAACAACCCAGCGTGCGGAAGCGCACCGTCAGCAGCTCGGGCTTCTCCCCCGGCGCCAGTGGCAGGCGCTCGTCATCCACCATGATCAGCGCGCCGTCTCTACGCACCACCGGGCGGGGTTTTGCGAAGTAGAGCGGCACGATGGGGATGCGCTCGAGGTGGATATACAGCCATACATCCAGCTCGGTCCAGTTCGAGAGGGGGAAGACCCGGATGCTCTCGCCCTTGTTGACCTTCGCATTGTACAGGTTCCAGAGCTCTGGCCGCTGGTTCTTCGGGTCCCACTGGCCGTAGCGATCTCGGAAAGAGTAGATGCGCTCCTTCGCACGCGAGCGCTCCTCGTCCCTCCGGGCGCCGCCAAAGGCAGCATCAAAGCCACCATCGCGCAGCGCCTGGAGCAGCGCCTGCGTCTTCATGATGGTCGTGTACTTCTGGCTGCCGTGATCGAACGGGTTGATGTTCTCGGCCAGGCCCGCCTGGTTGGTGTGGACGATCAGCTCGATGCCGTGCTCGCGCGCGAAGGCGTCGCGAAACTGGATCATCTCCTTGAACTTCCAGGTGGTGTCGATGTGCAAGAAGGGAAACGGCGGCTTCGCGGGATAGAAGGCCCTCTGGGCCAGCCTGGCCATCACCGACGAGTCCTTGCCGATCGAATACATCATGACCGGGTTCTCGAACTCGGCGGCGACCTCGCGGATGATGTGGATGCTCTCGGCTTCGAGCTGCCGGAGATGGGAGAGGCGCTCTGAGATGAACTGTTCCATGTGAGCTCGTGAGGCTGGGGCGGGGATGCGGAGCGGATGCTTCAGGAGAGATGAGCGGAGATGCCAGGCAGAAGACTACGGAGCGAAGATAGGGAGCGGAGCTGCTGAGCGGAGTTGCTGGAAGTGCCGGCCACCGCACGCGCAGCCGTGCCGCTCAGGTCCCTGTGGCTGCGCCGGCGCGCTGCCCGTTCATGGTATGCTGGGCGATGCTCCACACGGCGAGCAGCGCGCCCACGATGCCCACGCTGGCGTTGCTGGCCCCGATCAGCTTGAGCCCCGAAGCGGCGAGGGTGATGGTGAGCACGGGGCGGATGACCTGATCCGAGGCCTGTGAGGAGAAGCGGGCGCCGATGTAGATGCCGGGAATGCTGCCGATCAGGATCGAGGCCGTCACCGGCAGCTGGAAGTCGCCGAACAGCAGGTGAGC
>JAICQL010000111.1 GCA_025937895.1 Polyangiaceae bacterium
CGCGCGGAGCGGGCAGCGCTGCCGCGGGTGCAACGGCTGGCGGGGCTGCGGCGGGCGGGGCTGCTGCGGGCGGGGCTGCTGCGGGCGGGACTGGCGCCACGGCGGCAGGCGCCACGGCGGTCTCGATGACGGCTGCCGTGGCCGGCGCGGCCACGGGCGCAGCAGGTTCCAGTGGTGCAGGCGCTGCTGCCGGGGGCGCACCTGCCGCCGCTGAAGCCGGCACGGGCGCGCGCTCGGCCACCGCCGCCACACCGCCGCTGCGCGCGGCCAGCGCCTTCAGCTGCTCGTGCAGGCCCTCCAGGCTCTGTTTCACGATGGCGCGCGAGGAGGCGTCGAGCAGGCGCTGACCCACGCTGGCGATCTTGCCCCCGACCTGCACGTCACTGTCGTAGTCGAGGCGCGTGCTGGCCGCGCCGTTGCTATTCACCCGGATGTTGGCCGTGGCCTTGGCGAAGCCGGCCGGCCCCCGCCCGTCCACGATCATCGTGTAGCTCTCGCGCTCCTTGACGTTCTGGACGTCGACCTTGCCCTGAAACTTGCCCTGCACGGGCCCCATCTTGACGTTGATCTCCCCCAGGAACTGATCGCCCTGGCGCTCGAGCTTGTCACAGCCCGGCAAGGTCCTGGCCAGCACCTCGGGATCGAACAGCCCTTGCCAGACCGTGTCCAGCGGAGCATCGAATGTGTACGTTCCTTCTAGCTTCATAGGATCTGTGCCTCTCGACTGGCGGCGGCGCCGCCCGGGGCGGCGTACGCGCGCGACCTGCCACGCCGGCGCGGCAGGCGGGCCAGGTGCTCCGACAGCGCGCGCAGCGACTGCAGGTTGTGGCAGGCCATGAAATCATCCACGAACGGCAGCGCAGTGGACATGCCGCTGACCCGCGGCTCATAGCTGGGCTGCCCCAGCCGTGGGTTCAGCCAGATCAAGCGGTGGCAGCGCTCCCTGGCGATGCGCATCTCTCGCTGCAACACCTCGGGCGCGCCGCGCTCCCAGCCGTCACTGACCACGATCAACACCGCGCCCCGGGCCAGCACCCTGCCCGCCCAGGCGGCGTTGAACTCGTGCAGGCTCTGGCCGATGCGGGTGCCGCTGGCAAAGTCCACGACCTGCGCCGACACCTGCTCCAGGGCGTGATCGACGTGGCGCAGCGCAAGCTCGTGAGTGATACGCGTGAGCCGCGTGGCGAACACGAAGCTCTCCACCTGCACGAACTGCTGGCGCAGCGCGTGGAAGAACTGCAGCAGCACGCGCGTGTACAGCTCCATCGAGCCGCTCACGTCCGCCAGCACCACCAGCGGCCGCTGCTGGACGACGCGTGCCCGCCGCGGCAGCGTGAGCAGCACGCCACCGTTGCGAGCAGCGCGCGCGGTCAGCCGCCGCAGGTCCAGCTCCGGCCCGTTGCGCCGGGGCCGGGTGCGGCGCGTGACCCGGGTGGCAAACTGCCAGCGCTGCTCCGCGAGCAGCCGGCGCACCTCCTCCAGCTCCTCCGGGCTGAGCGCGGCGAAATCCTTGCGGCTCAGCTGCTCGTCACTGCTGGCGGAGTGGGAGCGATCGCGCACCTGCACCTCCGGATCGGTCAGCTGCGCGCGCTGCGCCAGCAGCGTGGCCAGCGCCGGCCGCTCCTGCGACAGGTGCCGGGGCGCGAGCGGCGCGGGGGTGCCCGCCTGCGCCTCGCGCTGGCCGAGCCAGAAGGCCTCAAACACACGATCGAACAGCGCCTGATCCTCCCGCCGTGTGAGCAGGGTGGCGCGAGCGGCGCAATATAGGTGAATGCGCGACAGTGGGTTCAGCCACTCAAACGCGCTCGCGCACGCCTCCAGCTGCCCCAGGCTCACCCCCAGCCCCGCTGCACGCAGCTGCCGCGCGAAGCGCACGAGGCTGGAAAGCGTGGGCTCGCTCGGCATGGCCTCACCCTGCGCCGGCCGCTTCGAGCAGATGTTGCGCCAGCCCGCTGCGCAGCCGCTCGATGTCGTCCTGATGCTTCAAGAAGCAGCCCGCCGTGCGCTCCACCTGGCTCGCGTCCAACCGCTCCACGGCCAGCTGCTGCAAGGCCTCGGCCCAGTCGATGCTCTCGGCCACGCCCGGCAGCTTGTACAGGTCCACGCGCCGCAGGCCCTGCATGAGCTCCGCAATCTGCCGGCCCAGCTGCTCGCTCAGCCCGGGCACCTTGCGGCACAAGATCGCGATCTCCTGCTCCACCGTCGGATAGTCGATCCAGTGATACAGGCAGCGCCGCTTGAGCGCGTCATGCACCTCACGCGTGCGGTTGGAGGTGAGCAACACCAGCGGGCGAAACGCAGCCCGGATCGTCCCCAGCTCCGGGATGGTGATCTGAAAGTCAGACAGCAGCTCCAGCAAGAAGCTCTCGAACTCCTCGTCCGCGCGATCCAGCTCGTCGATCAGCAGCACTGGGGCGCGGGTGCGCAAGGGATCGATCGCGGCCAGCAGCGGGCGGCGCAGCAGATAGGCCTCCGTAAACAGCTCCGCCACGGAGCCCCGGGCAGCGCCACGCTGTGCCTGCAGCTCCAGCAGCTGGCGCGGGTAGTTCCACTCGTACGCGGCCTGCGACAGGTCCAGCCCCTCGTGACACTGCAGGCGGATCAAGTCGGTATCGAGCAGCTGGCTCACCACCTTGGCCAGCTCCGTCTTGCCCACACCGGGCGCACCCTCCAGCAGCAAAGGGCGGCCCAGCTTGCCCGCGAGAAACAGGCTGATGCTCAGCGCCTCGTCGGCGATGTAGCCACGGGCGGCAAGAGCGCGCTGCAGGTGTTCCGCGGACTCGAATGCGCCGTGCGTCACCCCCTGGGATGCCGCCTTGGCCGAGTCAGCTCCTGCAGAAACATTGCTCCCTCCACCGACGCCCATCTCTCCTCACGGTGCCCGGTGTTTCGCGGGTGAGCGCACAATAGGTGCGAGGCCAAAACGTGTCAACGCAGGCACCTGTAGCCCACGTTCCAAGCACGTCCGCCCTTTCCAGTGCCGGTCTACGCCTGAGCTTCCACCCGCCTGCGCCGCACCTGGATGATTTGAGCCAGAATCGCGACGGCGATCTCGGGTGTGGTCAGGGCGCCGATGTCGAGGCCCACCGGGCCGTGCAGGCGCTCCAGCGCTGCCTCACTGATGCCCTCATCCAGTAACCGACGGCGGCGAGCCTGCTGGGTGCGCTGGCTGCCCAGCGCCCCGAGGTAAAAGCAGTCACTGCGCAGCGCAGCCAGCAAGGCTGGCTCATCCAGCTTCGGATCATGTGACAGAACCACCACGGCGCTGCGGCGATCGAGCCCGAGTTGCTGTAGCGCAACATCCGGCCAGGCGTGGATCAACCGCGCGCTGGGAAAGCGCTCGGGAGTGGCGAAGGCCGTGCGCGGATCGATCACCACCAGCTCGAACCCAAAGGGCTGGCTCAGCTGCGCCAGCACCTGGGTGAGGTGCACTGCTCCCACCACCACCAGGCGCAGCGGGGCCGCGAGCTGTCTCACGAAGATGCGGCGCCCGTCCAGCTCCAGCAGCCGATCTTGCTCGTCGCGCAGCGCCTGCTCCACACCAGCGACCAGCGCGGGCGAGCCAGCGAGCAAACCGCCCGCGCCCCCCGCTTGCCAGAGCTCCTGCGTGCCACTGGTCAGATCACTGAGGCACGCCACCGTGCCGCGCGCGCGCCTGGCGCGCAGCAGCTCTTGCAGCAGGGTACCCGGCAGCTCCGCGAGGAAGATCTCGATCTTGCCGCCACACGGCAAGCCCACCTCCCACGCGCTCTCCGTGCTCACACCGTAGGAGAGTGTACGCGGGGCACCACCGCGCAACAGCGCTCCTGCTGCTTCGATCACCGCACCCTCCACGCAGCCGCCCGAGACCGAGCCGGCAAATTGCCCGTCAGCGGCGATCAACATCTGACTGCCGATGGGACGCGGTGACGAACGCCAGGTGCTCACCACGGTGGCCCAGGCCAGGCGCTGCCCGGCGTCCCACCAGGCCTCGGCCTGGTCCAGGACGGACTCTGCATCGGAGGACATCGCGCGCCAGCGTACCGCCGGGCTGCAGGCGAATCGAGGCGAATGCTGCCAGGGGCTGCCTGGCCCGCGGCCCGCTGAAGGGCCGATGTTCAGCGCCGCGGCGCTCGGCGCTGGCTCGGCGGCGCTGACTGGGCGGCACTGACTCGGCAGCGCCGCAGGCTCCACGAGGGAGCCGCGGCGTACGCGGCCCTCAGGGTACCGTCAGCTCAAAGGCGACGGCGTAGTTGGGCTGAGCCTTCTGGGTGAAGGCGCCGACGAACGGATCCGAGTCCCGCAGCTTGCCCCAGCGCGGCGACCAGCCGGCGATGGCCTTCGAGTCACTGGTGGCGGCGTAGCCCAGGGTGGCCCCGGCGGGCACGTCGGTGGTGGTGGTGATCTGCACGGTGTCGTCGTCCACGAACGTCACCGATTCGATGGTCAAGCGCGTGGTACCCGAGCGCACCTCGAAGCCGCGGCCTTGCGCCCACTCCGTGAGATCCATCTGGTGCGGCTCCGGCAGCTCGCTATCCCAGGCGAGCGGGGGAACCGGCACGTGGAAGTCGACCGTGATCACCCGGCCATTGCGCGCCACGGTCTCCTCCAGCGGCTGCAGCGGCACCCAGGGCTTGGCCAGCACCACGTGCGAGTAGAAGACCTCTGCGTACTTCTCGCCCATCATCTCGTAGCCGAGGGGCGTCATGTGCAAGAAGTCCTGAGCGTACGGGTACTGATACTTCGGACCCGTACAGACGATCTTCCCCGGCTGCTCCAGCCCCGCGCGCCACTGCAGGGTGGTGCTGAGGTCGATGTTCCGGATGCTGGGGTTCATCGCGTACTGGAAGATGCCGTGCTGCTGCGAGGTGAACAGCGGGATGTCCTCCGTCTGGCCCGTGATCGCCTTCAGGTCCGCGTTGTAGTCGGTCCACAACGTGAGCATGTCATTGATGTAGTTGGCATTGCCCGCGTCGCTCTCGCCGTGGGTCAGAAAGACGGCACCGATGCCGAACGTCTTGTCCCCCGCCAGGCGCTTGATGGCGCGCGCCTCGAACAAGCTGGCGGGGTACGCGCGCCCGCGCGTGCCCGTATCGACGATCTCCTGCGCCGTCTTGTTGATGATGGACATGGGCTGCCCGCTCTCGCCCACCACGGTGTGCACGGTGACAAAGTCGTCCAGCCCCGAGTCCTTGGCGAGCTTGGTGATCTGCGCCGACATGGCGGTGTGCGGCGACTCACCGTACAGGTTGCGGGGGTAGGCGCTCGGATAGCCCTGGGCCGTCGGGCGAATCGGCTCGACCAGCGGCACGAGCGAGATGGCCGCGTCGTCCGGGTTGAAGGGCGGCACCGTGCCGGTACCCAGCGACAGCTTCAGGTTGTTGTAGGGCTGCGCCATCGCTGCGGGCGTGATCGCGCCCGCTTCGGCACCGACGGACAAGCTCTGGCCAGTGCCGATGATGCCCGTGTACTCCCAGCGGCGAGTCGGCGTGCCCTCGAAGGGCAGCGCGAGGGGCGTGCCCTCTGTCCCTGCCGAGCCGCCGGAGCCGGAACCAGAACCGCCGGACCCAGCGGCCGCGGTCTCACCACCGCTGCCGGCCGCGCCATTCGAGGCACCAGCACTGCCGGCGCTGCCCTGCTGCTCTCCGGGCGGCGGGGTGCCGCCATTGTTGCTTTCGGAGCTGCAAGCCACGCCGATGGCTGCTGCAAAGACTGCGAGACCGAGCGCCGAGAAACCGCCAGACAAGCCCTTCATGCCATAAACCTAGCAAATGGCCGAGGTGCTTGGGAAACGTTTCCCATCACCCATCGCGCGGGTTGTTGCACCATCATGGGAGCATTACAGCGGTAGCTCGCAGAGCCGCTGGGCCAACTCATCGAAATACAGGTCCAGGTACTCGCTGCTGATCGCCGAGGCGTGCGGCGTGAGGTACAGGTTCGGGGCAGACCACAGCGGCGAGCGGGGCGGCAGCGGCTCTTCCGGCACGACGTCCAGGAAAGCGCCGGCGATGTGCCCCTGTGCCAGAGCCGTGCACAGCGCGGGCGCGTCGATGGCGTTGCCCCGGCCCAGATTGTACACGCACGCCGTGCGCTTCATGCTCGCGAGCTCCGCAGCGCCGATGAAGTGATCGGTGCCCGTGTCCCCCGGCAGCACGCACACCACGTGATCGGCCAGCCCGAGCGCGGCATGACGCTGCTCGGGCGAAAAAACGCGCTCTGCGTGCGGGCTGGGGCGGGCCGGATCGCGACGGAGCCCGAGCACCACCATGCCCAGCGCGGCCAGCAACTCGCCACAGAGCTGGCCGATGGCGCCGTAACCGACGATCAGCACCACCTGTCCGCGCAGGCGGCGCAGCGGGGAGAACGGCGAGCGATCCCAGCGGCGCTCGGCCTGCGCCTGCAGCGCCGCGCCGAAGCGCCGGTTCATGAACGTGATCATGCCGAGCAAGCTCTCGGCCATGAGCTGCCCCTGAAAGCTGCCAAAATGCCGCTGGATGCGCCCCTCGGGCTCGGGCGGCAGCGGATCATGCCCCGCCGAAGGCGTGAAGGCGTGACGGAGCCGCGGCGCGCGTGCGTACCACTCCGCCTGAAAGCGCCACACGACGACGGCGTCCGCTTGCTCGAGCCCTGCCAGAAACTCGGCCTCCTCGTGCACGGGCTCGAGCTCGTGCGAGGTCCGCGCCGCAAGGGCCGCGAGCTGCGCGGCCGTGGGCTGGAAGGCGGGCACGGAATGGGATAGCCAGAGCAGGACTCTCACAGCTGCGGTTGGACCTTACGCCATTCTTGCCGGCTCGGCAGCCCGAGGTACGGCAAGGCACGTCGCGCAGTGCCGGAGCGGCGCACAGGCTCGGCGGGCGTTGCGAGCCGGAACGGAAATGCGGTCCGGCGCTGTAACCTGTGAAAATTTCGGTGCACTCCGGCGCGTCATTCACCGCGCGGGAGGGCTTCAATTGCGCGCCGCACGTCCCGTACAGCATGGACGAGGACTGTACCGATCTGGCTCGGGGTGACGCCAGTTTGCACCAGGTGCGGGGACGCAATGAAACCATTGATTCAGTGGAGCGGGCGGCATCGAATTCTGATCGCCGATGATGAGCCGGATATTCACGCGGTCACACGGCTCAGCTTGAAGCCGCTCAGCCGCAAGCTGGGGCCCACGGAGTTCGTGAGCGCGGCGAGCGGCAAGGAGACCCTGGCGCTGCTCCAGCAATACCCCGACATCGGCGTGGTCTTGCTGGACGTGGTGATGGAGACGGACACGGCGGGCCTGGAGGTCTGCCGCAGCATCCGCGAGGAGCTCGGCAATCATCTGGTGCGCATCCTGCTCCGCACTGGGCAGCCCGGCGTGGCGCCCGAGCAGCAGACCATCGACAGCTATGACATCGACGGCTACCTGGCGAAGACGGAGACCTCGTCCAGCCGGCTCTACACGGCCGTGCGCTGCGCGCTCAAGTCGTACCAGGAGCTGGTGAACCTGGAGCGCCACTCCGCGTACCTCACCGCGGCTCACGACTGCGCGATGTCGCTCGGCGCCGACACCGACGTGGAAATGATGCTGGAGTCGATCCTGCAGACGGTATTGCGCATCTGCCCGGCGCCGCTGGCCATGCTGGAGCTCGAGACCTTCGAGCACGGCGACGGCCCGCGCCACCTGCAGCTGCACCTCTCGCCGGAGGGCAACGCCGATCAGGCGCGCTTCGCGGCCGAGGCCGCGCGCGTGCGCGTGCAGCGGGCGCTGGCGGCCGGCGCGCCGCCGCTGCCGGCGCTGCTGGAGAACGGCTTCTTCGTGCCCCTCTCGCTGCACCGCGAGCTGGGCCACGGCTGGCTGTTCGTGGAGGGCATCACCCCGGACGAGCCGGCACGGCAGGCGCTGACCTTGCTGGCGGGGCACGCGCAGAACGCGGTGTACTCCAGCCTGGCGCTGTCCGCGTCGCGTGAGCGCAAGGCGCTGGTGTTCGAGGCGGCCAACATCTGAGGCGCATGAGCGAGACCAGAGAATCCATGAGCCTCCACCGCCTGCTGCAGCGCGCGCGCATTCTAGATCTGTTCACCGAGACCGAGGTGGAGGGTCTGGCGCAGCTCGGCGAGGAGCGCAATTTTGACACCGGCCAGCTCCTGTTTCGCGAGGGCGACCCGGCAGAGAAGCTCTACATCCTGCTGCACGGGCAGGTGAAGCTCTCCTGCATCGAGCGCGGTCAGGAGCTGGAGCTGCAGCGCCACCACCCGGGCGATCACTTCGCGCCGGTGACGCTGGTCGACGGCCAGACGTATTACACGCGAGCCGTCGGGCTCTCGTTCGGCAAGGTCTTCGTGCTGTCCAGCAGCGGCTGTGCCGCGCTGCTCTCGCGCCTCTCGCGCGGGCGCCCGCTGGTCCGCAAGGTCACCCCGCCGCCCATCATCAAGACCCCCGTCATCACCACGGGCAACAGCGACACGGAGCGGCCGCCGCCCTCCTCGATGGGAGACTCGGGGCAGATCCGCTCTCTGTCCAGCGCCGTGGCTGGCGTGGCACACGAGATCAACACGCCGCTCGGCGTGATCGAGAACGCCGCCAGCTTCGTCGGCGAGCAACTGGCAGAGGAGAACCTGCGCGAGCTCGGCCTGCAGCCGGCCGCTGCAGAGGTGCTGGGCGACGTGGCCGAGGCCTGTCGCCTGATCCAGAAGAACGTGGCCCACGCTGCGCGCCTGGTGCAGTCGTTCAAGAAGCTATCGGTGGGGCAGCTCGCCGAGCAGCGCGTGCAGGTCGACCTGGTGCGAGTCATCCAGGAGGTCTTGAACGTGTTCAAGGCCAAGACCATCTCCGCGCTGCCACCCGGTCCCAACTATCGCGGCCCGAGCGGCAAGTCGGGGCAACACCGGCTGATCCTCGCCTCGTCGCGGCTCGACGTGCGGGTGAGCTGTCAGCTCGCCGAGAGCGATCGCATCTGGGACGGGTTTCCCGGGCTGTTCTCGCGCGTGCTGCTGAACCTGCTGACGAACATCGATCGCTACGCCTACCCCGGCTCGGAGCCGGGCAAGGTGGACATTCAGCTGGCCAAGAGCCG
This sequence comes from Polyangiaceae bacterium, assembly GCA_025937895.1. Classification (GTDB taxonomy): domain Bacteria; phylum Myxococcota_A; class Polyangia; order Polyangiales; family Polyangiaceae; genus SZUA-265. The sequence goes on from JAICQL010000111.1 coordinate 9,024, forward strand.
GCCGCAGCGTGGGGAGCCGCGCTTCGAGCTGTTCGTACGCGACTACGGCGCTGGCATCGGCGCGGCGGACTTGCCGCACATCTTCGACCCCTTCTTCACCACCGGCCGCGACAAGGGCGGCACCGGTCTCGGGCTGGCGATGGTCCACAACCTGGTGACGCAAGGCTTCAACGGTACGGTGCGCGCCGTCTCCGTCGAGGGTGAGGGCACCACTTTTGAGCTCTCGTTTCCCACGCGCGCGCCCGATCACGGTTCAGTGCTCAACCAATCACTGGAGCCGCACCATCGCCTGCTGGAGCCCAAGGTCCGATGACCTAGGCGCACCAGCCAAGGTTCGATGACCAAGGTTAGATGACCAAGACGCTCAAGCCGCAACCCTTCGTTCCCACGCTCACTCCCGTCCCTGGCTCGGCGGTGGAGGTGCGCGTGCCCACCATCGAGCACGCTGGCTTGCTGGAGGACTGTCTGGAGATGCCGCGCTACCTGCTGCCGGACCACGCGGCGGGGGTCCCGCAGCAGGGCATCCTGTCCTGCTCCTACTGTGGCGTGGGTGACGGCGGGCGCCTGGAGCGCGTGCCGGAGAAGAGCGGCGACGGACAGCTCGCCAGCAACCTGCGCGTCTACCGCGAGGTGCTGTCCCAGGTCGAGCCCACCACCGGCTGCATCAAGCTGCGCAGCTCGATGATGCGGCAGAAGACGGCGTACCCGATCCACACCAGCCCCAGCGTGCTGGATCGCCAGACCGGCCGCCGCCGGCCCATCAGCTACGCCGCGGCCATCGCGCGCCTGGCCGAGCTGTTGCTGCTGCACCGCATGCCGCGCGGGCGCACCTTGCTCTACGCCAGCGGCCAGGTCGACTACTTCACGGTGTTTGCGCTGCAGGAGGTGCTGCGCCTGCTGGGGGTGCGCAACCTCACCGGCAACGCCGAGCACTGCCTGAACGCGGGCGCGGTGCACAACGAGATGCTGACCGGGCAAGAGGGCCCGTTCGTCACCATCAACCAGGCCATCCACGGCCCCAACCGCTTCTACCTGCTCAACGGCTGGAACGGCTACGTCTCCCATCCGCCGGTGTTCAAGGCCATCCTGGCCCGCAAGGACGCCGACGCCTACCTGATCGAGGTGATGGTGACGGAGTCGGCCAAGGCCGTGGCGGAGAGCCTGGGCCGCGAGCGCGTGCTCTTGATCCGCCCGCGCACCGATCCACACCTGGCGCTCTCCGTCGCGCACGAGCTGTTCACCCGCCATCCACAGGCCATCAGCACGCGCTTCGTCGAGCGCTTCGGCGACCGCACCACGTTCCAGCAGTATGCGGAGCTGGCGCGCGCGGAGAGCTACGCGCCCGAGCGCGTGGCGGAGCGCATCGCCGCCGAGCCCGAATACGCGCCGCGCCTGCTGGAGGGCATCCGGCGCATCGCGCTCAAGCTGGCACAGCCGGACGTGGTGCCGGTCAACATTCCCTCGATGGGGCTCTCGCAGACCAGCGGCGCGGTCGCGCACTGCCTGTGGGGCAGCGCGCTGGGCAGCGTGGGTAAATACGGCCTCGACAAGGTGGGCTCGCTCGCGGGGGGCACCCTGCGCCTGGCGGGGCAGATCAACGCCGAGTCCGAGGTGCAGGGCCTCTCGCGCAAGTATTTCATGGGGCGCATTCCCATGAGCCAGGCTGTGGACGCAGCGCGGCGCATGGGCTTGCCGGATGATGCGTACGAGGCGGCAGCGGCCGACCCGGGACGCGCCGCGCTCGACTACTCCGAGCCGACCGCGGGCACCCCCGAGCTGTTTCTGTGCGTGGGCACGCAGTTCGAGGCCAACATGATGGGCCGCAAGCGCTGGATCGAGAAGCTAACCGCGCCCGAGACCACCCTGGTGGTGATCGACCCCATCGTGGACAGCTGGAGCGAGGCGCATGCTGCGCTGGTGATCCCCTCCCCGCCGCACCCGGCCACCCCCAAGCTGTACCAGAACGGCGAGTGGAAGCTCACCCTGTCCGCGCCGCAGAAGCGCGCTGCCCCCGAGACGCGCTCGGATGTCACCATCCTGTACGACACGATGGCGGAGATCGCGCAGCGCTTGCTGGCGGAGCCGGAGCTCTCCAGCGAGCACCCCGACCTCGCCCGCCACGCGCGCTCTGGCTATCTGCACCAGCGCTTCTGCCCGCCCGAGCAGGGCGGCGGCTTGACCCGGGTGCAGGGCGAAGTCAGCCGGCCCGAGCTGTGGCGGAGGGTGCAGCAGTACATGAGCGGTGGCTCGGGCCCGCTCTACTGCCGCCCGGAGCACGCCGATGGCAGGCCCATCGAGTGGAACGAGCTGCTCGATCGCGGCTCGCTGTATTACGGCGGCGTCGGCCAGACCCGCTTCCTGCTCGACTACGACAACCCCGACGCGCAGCCCTTCCGCGACGTGTACCGGCGCCCGACCCGCTTCAAATTCTTCGTGCCCACCGCGCAGGATCTGGAGATCCCGAGCGGCACCTTGCTGAACTCCGGGCGCTCGTCGCTGTCCGATGAGCGGCAGCGCATCGCCTTTGCGATCGGCAGCTTCAACTCCGGCAAGGCCACGCCCATCGTCGGCATGCCAGAGGAGGCGCCGCTCTTCCTCTCCACCGCCTTCGCACAGAAACACGGCATCAGCACGGGCCAGCGGGTGCGCCTGCGCCAGCCCGAGGGCGAAGGAACGGTGGAGTTCCCCGCCATCGTCAGCGATCGGGTGAAGGGCGACTCGCTGTACACCAGCTTCCACAAGACCGCCGCGCAGATGGCGGGGCTGCAGTACGTCAACGATCTCACCTCCCACGAGGGCCGCTGCGCGTACACCTCGCAGACCAACATGAAGGCCACCCGCGTGCTGATCGAGCGGGTGGAGGCCAGCGCCACCACCGAGGGCTCGCGCGTGCTGTCGAGCAGCGTGCTGGAGCAGAGCGCGGGCCTGTGGCGCGCCAAGGAGCGGGTCACCAGCGCCGGCCGCGAGCTGTCGCGCGCGGCCTTCTCCACCTGGATGAGCCAGCACGCGCCGCGCGTGCTGCGGGTGAAGATCGACACCACCAAGGTCGACCCCAAGGTGGACCTGCCGATCTGGACGGGGCGCGACACGCCGCTGTACGTGACCGAGATCATCCAGGACACGCACAACGTGTACACCTTCCGCCTGCAGGGCGACCCGCTCTGCCGCTTCGTGTACTGGCCCGGTCAGTTCTGCACGCTAGTGCTGAACATCGACGGCAAGAAGGTGGTGCGTTCGTATTCCATCTCGTCCTCGCCCACCCGCCCCTTCGTGCTGGAGTTCACCGTCAAGCGGGTGCCCGGCGGCCTCGTCTCCAACTGGCTGCCGGATCACGTGAAGGTGGGCGATCGTCTGGAGCTGGCTGGCCCCAAGGGCAGGTTCTGCCTGGTTCCGGGCCAGATCCCGAAGAAGCTGCTGTTCCTCTCGGCGGGCAGCGGTATCACGCCGCTGATGAGCATGAGCCGCTGGCTCTGTGATCTGTCGGCCAACGTGGACGTGAAGTTCCTGAACTCGATCCAGGCGCCGCAGGATCTGGTGTTCCGCAGCGAGCTGGAGATGCTGGCGAGCCGCCACACGCGCACCTTCCAGTCCGTGGTCACCACCACCTCACGGGTCAGCGCGCCCGGCTGGAGCGGCTTCAGCGGTCGCATCAACGGCGAGATGCTGCAGCGTGTGGCGCCGGACCTGCCGGAGCGCATGGTCTACCTGTGCGGGCCCGAGGGCTTCATGCGCGCAGCGCGCGAGCTGCTGGATGGCATGGGCTTCAACCTGCAGAACCTGCACTCCGAGAGCTTTGCGCCCACGCGCAGCCACAGCGACGAGTCCGTGCAGGGCACGGAGAGCGCCGCCGGTGCCCCCGCCGCCAACGACAATGCAACCGACAGCGCCACCGTGGTGAGCGTGGAGTTCGCGCGCGCCGGCAAGCGGGTGCGCGCCAGCAAGCAACTACCCCTGCTCGACATCGCGGAGGCCCATGGCGTGGAGCTGGAGTACGGCTGCCGCGTGGGCAACTGCGGCGAGTGCAAGGTGAAGCTGCTACACGGCAAGGCCAGCGGCGGGGAAACGAGCCTGAGCGAAGAGGAGCGCAGCGCCGGCTACGTGCTTTCGTGCGTGGCGACGCCGGACGGCGACTGCGTCGTGGACGGCTGAGCCACGGGTCGCGGCAGGCTCAGCCAGCCCGATGGTTCCACCTCGGGCGGCGCTTTCCGCTGCGGGCCGAGTGCTGCGCGGCGGCGGCTGGGGTATGGTTGGGGTGTATCGTCATGTCGGAACGCATCCAGGCCCTGCTGCGCGAAGTACACCAGTCCATCAATCAGCCGGAGCATCGCCCGGGGCTCGGCGAGCGCTTTGCGCGCCTGAGCGGCGCCCCGCTTGCCGCCGTGCAGCGTGAGCTGGTGGAGGAGATCGCGCACTCGCTGGGCAAGGCCGGGCGCAAGGTGCAGCTGCAGTCACGGCTGCTGCAGGCGCTCGTCGCGCGGGCGCTGAGCGAGCCGTTTTCGGCGAGCGAACGCGAGCAGCTGCGCGCCGAGTTCCACCGCCAGCGGGCGCTGGCCGATCGCCACCTGCGCGACTTCCTGATCCAGCGCGAGGCGCTGGGCCTGCGCCGCCACGATGAGGTGCGGCGCGCGTATCCGATCCCCGAGTGGCCGCCGCTGGCCGCCGACGAGGGCTCAGCCCCGCGCGGCTGACCGGGCCTCCAACCACTCCGCGCGCGAGAGCACCCCGCCCTCCAGCACCAGCTGCTCCCACTCGCTCACCGCCGCCACGCTCCCGAGCGCGCGCAGCAAGCGCTCGGGCTGAGCGGTGCCCTCCAGATACGCTGACACGGCCGCCGCGAGCGGCTCCCGCAGGCGGAGGCTGCTCTCCTTCAGCCAGTCCTCCGCGCGCTCCATCGTCCTCCGCGCGCTCTCACCCGCTGGCAAGCTGAGCGGAGGGACCGCGCCGCCGCGAGCGCGCTGATGTTTCAGCAGCAGCGAGCAGAGCGTGATGATCGAGCTGTGTCCGGGCACTGGTGCGCCCTGCTCCTGATACGCCGCCAGCCCCTCCGTGGGCAGCGGCTCACGAAATAGCTCGGGCTGCTGCGAACGCAGCACCTCCAGCTCACGCGCGGCGTCTGCCGGCGTGTCGCTGACGTGCAGCAGGTTGGTGAGTGAGCTATCGCACCAGAACCGGCCGCGCACCGTGAGCTCCGCCGAGCGAGCGGGGTGGGTGACGCCTTTGCTGGCGGGCAGAGCGCGAGCTGCATCGTCACCGCGCCAGAGCACCGCCAGGCACGGACCCCAGGTGAACGCGCGCGAGACCAGCGGCCAGAACGGGGCGCCAGCGACATCGGGATAGAAGCGCCTCAACACCTCGTCCGAACGAGTAACCCAGGCGCGTGCGACAGGCACGCAGCCCGTCTGCTCCATCAGCCAGCGCTCGACGGGCCCCGCCACCCTGCTGCTCAGCGCATCCGGCTGAAAAATGAGCAAGCTCAGCTGCCCGGCGCCGATGACCTCATCGACCTGAATGCACTGGCTGAGCTGGGCTGGCATCGTCTCTCCCCCGCTGTGTTGCAGCCCAGCTTAATCCACCCAGCCCGCGCGGCGTACAGCTAACATGCCGAACCACTCGCCGAGCCTCTGGGCTGTTTCACTCTGCGCCGCGTCGTTCGTCGTCATACACCCGCGTTCAGCATACGCCACCTCCCTCGAGCTGGGCGGCGGTGTGGGCGGCGACTTCAACGCCGGAGCCGACACGCTCGTCACCCTCGAGTTCGACGATGGCGACACGCAGGAGATCAAGGCGGGCAACGGCATCTCCCTCTTCGCCGCCGGGGGCGCCGTGTTCTTCGACGAATACCGGCACCAGCTGCAGACGTCGCTCTCCCTGGGCGTCAAGCTCTCCACCATGCAGCCCGCCAGCAACGCCGACCTCACCTTCACCCGCTTCCCCATCGAGCTGCTCGCCTTCTATCGCAACGATGACTGGCACTTTCGCGCCGGCGGCGGCCCACTGTTGCATGTCGGCAACTCTCTGACCGGCAGCGGAGCCGCCTCCGACATCGAGCTGCAGATGGACCCGGCCCTCGGCGGCATCCTCCAGGCCGACCTGGTCTTCGACGCCTGGTTCGTCGGCATGCGCTACACGGCGCTCAGCTACCAACTGAGCGGCACCGACGAGTCCGCTGCCGCAAACTCGCTGGGGGTGAGTCTGGGGTATCTGTATCGCTTTACGGAGTGAGTGACGGGCAGCAACTCGGCGCGTTCAGCTGGTGGGCAAAGCTCAGCTCACACATGGGCTGCGGAGCCTGACTTGCCCCGTGCGCCTCACACAACCATCATGCCTGCCAGCGCACATGAGCCTGGCTGCCTCCGCCCCTCGGATCTTGCCCCGAGTGACGCGCCCTCACCCGGCACCCCAACATCTGGGTGATGGTAGCGCTGAGCTTCGTCAGCGCCAGGATGTTCACCATCCGCGTGCGGGTCAGGCGATGCATCGTGTCGAGGATCAAGGGACGCCTCAGCTCGGGCACGGGGGTGATGGGGTCGTGGCGGCCCATGGCGCGCCGCTCATGGCACGCTCGCCGCCTCTTTGCATTTCGGTTTCAAGACGTCTTGCGCCGCAGGTAGTTCAGTACGTCGATGCGGGTGATGAGGCCGAGGAAGCGCTGGCCGTCGAGCACGATGGCGACCAGGCCGCGCTCGAAGATCGGCAGCAGTGACTCGACCGAGGCCTTGACGTCGACGGTGGTGAGCTTCCGACTCATGATGCTCTTGACGGGGCGCTGGAAGGCGTTGGGGTCGGCGTGCAGCGCGAGCAGCAGGTCCGACTCGTCGATGATGCCGACGATCTGATCTTGCTCCATCACTGGCAGCTGCGAGATGTCGTACAGCTTCATCCGCGAGTAGGCGATCAGCAGGCGATCGTCGGGCGCCACCTGCACGACCGAGTGCTTGTCGTAGCTGCGGGCGATCACGTCGCGCAGGTCACCGCGCGGGGCTTCGCGCAGGTAACCCTGCTCCCGCATCCAGAAATCGTTGTACATCTTGGACAGGTACTTGTTGCCGCTGTCACAGACGAAGCTGACCACCCGCTTGGGCGTGGTCTGCGCGCGACAGTAGCGCAGCGCAGCGGCCAGCAAGAGGCCCGTGGAGGAGCCGCCCAGGATGCCCTCGTTGGTCAACAGGGCGCGCGCGGACATGAAGCTCTCTTCGTCGTCGATGCTGTAGCTGGCCTTGACCCGCGACAGATCGCAGATGGACGGCAGGAAGTCTTCCCCCACGCCCTCCACCAGCCAGGAGCCTGCCGTGCCGATCTTGCCGGTGCGCACGTAGCCGTCCAGCACCGAGCCGCGCGGATCTGCCAGCACCATCTCCGACTGCGGCGCGACCCGCGCCAGGTAGCGGCCGACCCCGCTGATGGTGCCGCCCGAGCCGACGCCGCACACCACGGCGTCCACCTTGCCGCCCATCTGGCGGAAGATCTCGGGGCCCGTGGTGGTCTCGTGCGCGAGCGGATTGGCGGGGTTCTCGAACTGGTTGACGTAGAAGCCGCCGCTCTCCCGCGCCAGGCGCGCCGCCAGGTCCTGGTAGTATTCGGGGTGGCCCTTGCCCACGTCCGAGCGGGTCATGTGCACCTCCGCGCCCATCGCGCGCAGATGGAAGATCTTCTCCTGGCTCATCTTGTCGGGAATGACGAGCAGCAGGCGATAGCCCTTGCGCGCCGCCACCAGCGCCAGGCCCAGCCCCGTGTTGCCCGCGGTCGCCTCCACGATCGTGGAGCCCGGCTTCAAAAGGCCCTCCCGCTCGGCGGCCTCGATCATCGACAGGCCGATGCGATCTTTGATGGAGCCGCCGGGGTTTTGATTCTCCAGCTTCAGAAACAGCTCACAGGGCCCCGTGTCCGTCGAGGCGACCTTCACGAGCGGCGTATTGCCGATCAGCGCCAGCACATTGTCCGCCGTCTGCTCCTGCATCTCAGCCCGTTCCTTTCTCGGCCGCTGCCAGCGCGCCGAGCAAATCTGCCCACAGATCGTCCACGCCCTCGAGCCCGACGGAGAGCCGCACCAGCCCATCGCTGATGCCGATGGCCTCGCGCAGCTCGCGCGGGATGGATGCGTGCGTCATCAGCGCCGGGTGCTCCGCCAGAGACTCCACCCCGCCCAGGCTCTCCGCCAGCGCGAACCACTCGAGCGCCTGCAGGAAGCGGCGCGCCGCCGGCTCACCGCCGCGCAGCACCACGCTGACCATGCCACCGAAGCCGCGCATCTGGCGCTGCGCCAGCGCATGCTGCGGGTGCGCGGACAGGCCCGGGTAATACACGCGCTCCACCTGCGGGTGCGCCTGCAGGCGCTGCGCCAGCTCGGCCGCGCTCTGGCAGTGCGCGCGCATGCGCACCGGCAACGTCTTGAGCCCGCGCAGCAGCAGGTAACAGTCGAACGGGCTGGGCACGGCGCCCATCGCGTTCTGCAGGAACTTGATGCGCTCGGCCAGCTGCGGGTCGCGCAGCAGGAGCGCGCCGCCGACCACGTCGGAGTGGCCGTTGAGGTACTTGGTTGCAGAGTGCAACACGATGTCCGCGCCCAGCTCCAGCGGCTGCTGCAGCATCGGCGAGGCGAACGTGTTGTCCACCACCAGCGGCACCCCGCGCGCATGCGCGATGCCGGCCAGCTCGCGGATGTCTGCCAGCTTCAGCAGCGGGTTGCTGGGTGACTCCAGCCAGGCCAGCTTGGTCTCGGGGGTAAACGCCGCGGCGAACTTCCCCGCATCGCTCTGGTCGACGAAGCTGGTCTTGATGCCGAACGGCGCCATCACCCGCGCAAACAACCGGTACGTGCCGCCGTACACGTCGTCCCCGCAGACGACGTGCGCGCCCGGGCCCAGGGTGCTGAGCAAGGTGGTGGCTGCCGCACAGCCGCTGGCAAAGGCGAAGCCGAAGCTGGCCTTCTCCAGCGCGGCCAGGCACGCCTCCAGCGCTTGACGCGTCGGGTTACCGCTGCGCGAGTAGTCGAACTGCAGCGGCTTTCCCGGCTCTGGCTGCCGGAAGGTGGTGGACAGCACCAGATTGGGCATGACCCCGCCGTGCACCGGATCGGGCTCTTGCCCGGCGTGAATGGCGAGGGTGTCGAGAGCGGGCTGGGTCGGGGAACGCTCGGATCGCACGATAATCCTCTCAGTGGCTCAAATCAGGGTTGTCGAGGGGCCCACTTCCGTCAAGCCAGCCAGAAATCTTTTCCCCCCGGCGGCCGCATCTCGCCCCGGCACCGTTTCCAGCCATTTTTGGGACGCCATCTTGCTCCAGCGCTCGCCCGTCTGAGAGTGGACGGACGCCTGATGATCGGGTGTAATGGCGGTGGCTATGTTTTTTCGCCTGGCTGCTGGCACCTGTGTATTTGCGATGAGTCTTGGCTTGCTCGCGGGCTGCGGCGCGGGCGGTGACGGCGGTCCTCCTGCCGTGACGCAACAGCGCGAGCCGAATACGGCCGCGCCCGTGCTGCCGGGCAGCGGCGGCTCGAGCACCGTGGGTGGGCCCGGGGTGCCGGGCGGTGAAGACAACGGCTTCATCGGGGTCGATCTGGGTGAGGCGCCGCCGGCCATGGGCTGTCAGCAGGCGCAGCGCACGTTCGTGCCGAACATTCCCACGGTGTTCATCCTCGTCGATCGCTCGGACAGCATGTTCCAGCAGAACCAGCAGGGAACGAACGCCTGGAACCCGCTGCGCGCCGGCGTGTTGCAGGTGATCAGCGATCTGCAGGCGGAGGTGCGCTTTGGCTTCGGCGCGTTCTCGGGCCAGGGCAACACGTGCCCGGACATGCCGATGCAGCCACCAGCCATCAACAATCAGGCAGCGATCTCCACGCTGTTCAACTCGCTCGATCGGTCCATGTACAAGGACACGCCGACGGTGGCTGCCTTCACGCGCGCCGCACAGACGTTGTGGGCGGATACCGAGGTCGAGGGCGAGAAGTACATCCTGTTCGTGACCGATGGCGAGCCGGACTACTGCGACGACGGTAACTCGCTATGTCCGCCGGATTCCGTCGTCGGCAAGCTGCAGCAACTGGCGCTGGGTATCGACGAGACGGGGGCGCAGCAGTCGCCCATCCGAACCATGGTGTTCGGGGTCAACTCGCCGCTGACCACGATCTCGCCGGAGGTGCTACAGGCCTTCGCCAACGCCGGTGCTGGCCTGCCTGTCGCGCCCGTGCGCCAGAACGCGAACGCCGCGTACGATCCGAACGCCATCTACGATCAGTGCAACGGCGTGCCTGGCTGGGCGCGCGACTTCGCCGCCACTGGCAAGTCGGCAGTCCGCGGTCAGACGATCGGTGACTACATAGACCCGACCGATCCGCTGGCGGTGCCCGGCACGGCGAAGGTGTTCCGTCCCGATCCCAACGACCAGACGGCGTTGATCGCGCAGATCCGCGAGGCCCTGGCAGGCATCAAGAGCTGCTCGTTCGATCTCGCGGGTGACGTGCAGGTCGACCTGCGCCGCAACGATCTCGGCGCGCTCGCCAAGATCATCGTCAACGGTGCGGCCGTGCCCTTCGACCCGACGAACGGCTGGCACATGCTGAACGAGACCACCGTGGCGCTCGAGGGCGAGGCCTGCGCCATGTGGCGCCAGCCCGGCGAGACGAGCATCGACTTCGACTTCCCCTGTGACGTGATCGTGCTGCGCTGAGTCGCGCAGCTGGGTCGCAGAGCTGGCATCCTCTTCATGGCGCTGCTTCGCTGGCTCTCACCGTGGCTCACCTGCGGTGCGCTCGCTTGCGGAGGAGACGCCAGCGATGTGGTGCCACCCCCGGGTGCCTCCTCCAGTGAGATGGTGCCGCTCCAGGGCGCACCCGCACCCGCCAGTGACATGGCGCCGCCCCGGGGCGCTCCTGGCTCCTCGAGCCCAGAGCCCCCGGCGGCGCCGATGCAGCCAGCGCCGGACGTTTGCCCGTGGCGGACCGACGACCTGCTGAGCAAGGCGGAGGTTGCCACCACCGAGCGCACGGACTGCGGTCTGACGAACGGTGCCTTCGCGGATGAGCTCCAGGCCTCATTCAACTGCTTCAGCGTCGCGCTGGAGCAAGGCCGCGCTGCCGAGTTCACGGTGATCAACTGCGTCGATTGCTGGATCGCCGACACCTTCGTGACGGTCGGTACAGGCGACGTGCTCCGGCTTTACACGGAACGCGACGTGTACGGGGACTCACTGCATCAGAGCCGGGTGGACACCTGTGCGGGCATCCGTTTCAGCGACGGCAGCGCGGCGTGTGAGCGCCCGGCCACGCTCTTTGCGTGTCAGGGCCCGCTCGCCGACGCGCTCTGAGCCCGCGCGCGCGAGCAGCAAGCAGCCAGATCCGCCCCGCCGAAGATTCTTGGCAACCATCGCCGAGCCGGGACCGACCTCCCCGACATGAACGCTCGGCACGCCCAGACCCTGCAGGAACACGCGCTCGATAGCCTGGAGGAGCTACGCACCTGGCTCAGCTCGCGAGAGGCGGACCTGGCCCCGGCGCTGGCCGGCGCCCCGGAGCTCGCAGACGGCGCGGCAGACAGCGCAGTACTGGCCGCGTACGCCGCCTGGGGTGCTCATGTGGAGGCCGCAATGCGGGTGATGGGCAAGGCGTTTCCGGAGTGTGAGCGGCGCCCGAGCCCGCCGTCGGGTCCGCTGGAGCCGGACGTGGACAGCGTGCCGCCCACCTTGCCCTCTGGCGGCATGGGACACAGCGGCTGGCTGCCTCCGCCCTCCTCGCGCGCCCCGCGCAGCGCGAGCGTGTTGCCGCTGAGCTCCAGCCGGAGCTGAGCTTTTCGCGGACGTGACCAGCGTCCGCTTCCCAAGATCTGGTCCCTTCCCTTCCCAACGTCGCCCTGCGCTCCCCGCAGCCGCCGCCCCTTCCCTGGGCGCGCGGCTGCGGGGTGAATGCATTTTGTCCGGGTTCGCGCAGCGCAGGGGCGCGCGAGTGGCGGGCGGGCGCGAGTGGCAGAGCCGTTGGAGCGCCGCGTGCTGACGAGCGAGGCTCGGCGCGAGCAGCGCGAAATCAGACAACTTTGCTGCTGGTAGGGCCGACTGGACGTGCATGTTCGACTCGCGCGCCGCACGGCTGCAGCAGCAGTCCATGGAAGCCCTCTCGGACCTGCGCACGTGGATCTGGGGGCAGCACGCCGCGCTGCTGCCGGACGATCTGGCGAGCATCACTCGCGAGCAGGCGGAGCGCTACGCGGCGTACCTCGACTGGTACTCGCGGGTGGAGGAGGTGATCCTGGCGCTGGCGGCTGCGGCGGAAGCTGCTGCGGCTGCTCTCGCGGTCGCGCCGCGGCCTGCGCCCAGGCCCGCCCCGGTGGCCCCGTCAGAGCAGGTCGCGGCACCCGCCACGCGGGAGGAGCAGCTGGCCGCGCCCACGGTGCGCCCCACGAGCAGCCAGGGCGCGAGCGAGCGCAGCAACGGCTGGCGGCCGGTGATCACGGTGCCCGGCCCTCTGCTGACGACCGGCTCCAAGGCGGCCTGAGGCGCCGCTCCGTCGTCAGCGTGCCAGCGCGTGGCGCTCGGCCACGGCCATCACCCGGGCGTATGCGGGCTTGGGCTGGCTGTTGCGATCGAACAGCAGCGGATGGTTGGTGCGCGCGCTGGGCCAGTAGTTGAGCCAGGTGCGCGCGTCATTGGGGCCCCAGAAGGTGACCCGGCTGACCTCGTGCTCGAGGAAGAGCTCGAACAGCTGCTCGTATTGCCGCGCCTGGCGCTCCAGCAGCTCCGGTGGGCAGCCCGCCGCGTAGGGGTCGTCACCATCGGCGCTGCGCGCCGTCACCTCGGCGCCGGCCGTCTTGCGCGGCACCACGTCGATGTCGAGCTCCGTGATCATCACGCGCAGACCACGCTCGGAGAACAGGCGCAGCGCCGTGGCGATGTCGTCGAAGGGCACCTCGTCCAGGATCCAGTGGCCCTGGATGCCCACGCCGTGCGGCTTCTGCCCCGCGGAGTCGAGCAGATCCAGCAGGCGCAGGGTGCGCTCGCGCTTGGCGGGCACCTCGATGCTGTAGTCGTTGTAGTACAGCTCGACGTCGGGATCGGTCTCGCGTGCAAGGCGGAAGGCGAGCGGCAAGTACTCCGTGCCCAGGGCCGCCAGCGCGGGTGTCTCCCTGAGGTAGCCCTCCGGGCCATCCACCACTGCCTCGTTCACCACGTCCCAGCCCTGCAGCTTGCCGCGATAGTGACCGACCACGGTGCGGATGTGCTGCTCCATCTGCCGCAGAGCCTCGCTCTTGCCGATGCCGGCAGCGTACATCCAGGGCGAGGTCTGGTTGTGCCAGACCAGGGTGTGCCCGACCACGTGCATGCCGCGCTCGGAGGCGAAGTGGAGCAGCGCATCGCCCGCCGCAAAGTCGAAGCGCCCGGGCTCCGGCTGCAGTGGACCGGGCTTCATGCAGTTCTCGGGGGTGAGCACGTTGAAGTGCCGGGTCACCAGCTCCGTCTCTACCGGGCTCAGGCTGCCGGGCAGGGTGCCGCCCACGGCACAGCCCATTTGCATGCGGTCGCCAAATGCAGACTTCAGTCCTCGTTCACGCACCGCACGCTCATAGCAGAGAATCGCTCACTTCAGGTACGCGGCAAGCGGGATGTTTTGCTCCTTCAGCGCCTGGGCCACCACACCGGCAATTTCCACGGCGCCGCCGCCGGAGAAGTGCGTGTGGTCGTCGCAGAAGAAGTCGCCCACCGGGCCCGTGGTGGATGCGCTCACGTCGCCGCCCGGGATGGGGCAGAAGTCGAGGCTCTGGAAGAGCGCCACGCTGCGCGCGTGCAGGTCGATGACGGGCACGCCCAGGCGCTCACCCACGGCGATGGTGCTGGTCACGAACGCGCCGCGGCTGCCCACGGCGGTGCGACCGTTGCAGCGCACCATGCTCACGGGAGTGACGAAGATGGGCAGCGCGCCGCGCGCCCGGGCCGCCTCCGCCATCATGGCGTACGCCGCCTCGAAGGCGGCCAGACCCACGTGGCGATCGCAGCTCGGATCACCGTCGTTGATGCCGAACTGAACGAACAGGTAGTCGCCCGCCTGCATGCCGTCGAGCATGGTCTGCCAGCGCTGCTGCAGCAGTGGCTGCCCCGCGGGGTCGCGCGCCAGCGCGCACTCGCCCGTGGCCTCGTCGATCTCCTGGCCCACCTGATACAGCCAGGTGTGCACGCTGCGGCCGCCCGCGGCGGCGTTGTTGACGGTGATGCGCTCGTCGAAGCGCGCGGCAAAGGCGCCGCCCCAGCCGCGCGGGCACGGCGTCTGACCGTTCGCGACCGTGGAGTCACCCGCCAGCCAGATGCGCAGCTGCGGCAGCTCTGCCGGAGGAACCGGCTCGGGCTCGGGCGCTGGCTCCGCGCTCATCCCCGCCGTCATGTCCTCAGAGTTCTCCTCAGAGTTGCCCGAGGTCTCACCCGTCGGCGGTGCGCTCGGGGGTGAGTCATTGCTCACGGGCGGGTTCAGCGGCAGCTCAGCCGGTGTGCCCTCGCCGTTGCTACCGTTGCTGGAGGGCGATGCGGCGCTCGTCTCGCCCATCGCAACTTCTTCCGCTGCTTCGCCGGCCTGCGACGGCAGGGCGCTGGACTGTGCTGCAGGGCCGCCGCTCGTGGCAGGGCTGGAGTCAGCGCCGCAGGCGGTGACGAGAGCAACCAGCAGGCACGGCGATGACATACCGAGAGCACCGAGACCGACGGCGCGACGCGAGGCGGACATGTTGCGAGCAGTGTGCCGGGTCACGCCGCGCCGGCCAAGCGCCGGCGATGCTGGCCTGCGCGGGCGGTCAGAAATGCGATGCGCTTCCGCCATGTGCCCGATGGGTGCTCCCCGGCCTTTTCCAGCACGGAGGGGGCTCGGACAGCATGCTGAAAACCAGACGTACTGGAAACCACCAGGGCGTGCCGGGAAGGCACCACTCGCGACCTGCTCCGAAGGGGCTCTCCGCTCCGCCGCGCGCGGCTTCGTAGTATTCTCCGCCGATGCAACTCTCGCCAGGGCGCTGCGCAACCGCCCTCAGCTCGCTCTGCGGACTTCTGCTGTGCCTGTCGTGCCGGAGCGAGGCCACCGGCACCGGCGCGGAGGAGCCGAGCGCAGGGGTGGCGACGGAGCAGGTGAATGCACCGGCGCAGCCCGCGCAGCCCGCCAGCGAGAGCGGCGATGAGAGTGCGGCAGCGCCCGCACCCGGCGCCAGCCCGGGCAGCAACGGCGAGCAACCGATTACGGGAGAGCTGGTCCCGGTTCCGGCAGAGAGCAGCGGGGGCACTGGCAACAGCGGCGCCGGCGCTGAAGCACCGGCAAGCGCAACAGCCGGTGCGGGCGGTGCCAGCGCTGCCCCTGCCCCATCCGCGAGTCCGCTCACCCTCTACATCGCCGGTGACTCCACCGTGCAGACGTACCCGAACACCCCGAGCGAGCGCGATCAGGCGGGCTGGGGACAGATGCTGGGCGCACACCTGGCCGCCAGCATCACCGTCGACAATCGCGCCATCGGCGGCCGCACCGCGCGGCGCTTCATCGACGAGGGACGGCTGGACGAGATCCTCGCTGAGCTGCTGCCGGACGACTACCTGCTGGTGCAGTTCGGCACGAACGATGGCAATCGCACCGCGACGTATCAGCTGGGCGACGAGACCATCCCCTACTTTCTGGACCCTGCCAGCGACTTCAAGAGCTACCTGCAGCAGTACATCGACGGCGCGCGAGAGCGCGGCGCCGTGCCCGTGCTGGTCACGCCACCGCCGCGCAACTCGGCGTATTGCACGGGGGGCAACGGCACCGGCGGGCACGCGCAGGCCATGCGCGAGCTGGGCCGCGCGCAGAACGTGCCGGTCGTGGATCTGAACGCGCTCAGCGTCGCGCACCTGATGGCGATCTGCCCGGCGCCGAACCCGGAGGATTTTTTTCTGCTGCGCGCGGACGGCACTGTCGATGGCACACACTTTCAGGAGAACGGCGCGCGCGTCCTCGCCGATCTGGTCGCCGCGGGGCTGAAGGAAGTGGTGCCAGCGCTGGCGCAGCGCATCGAGTGACTGCTACAGCGTCGCCCATTCATGAGCGACGTACAGTTCTGGTGCCTGCTCATCGCCGTGGCCTTTGGCACCTCGATTGTCTCGGGGCTGCTGGGCATGGCCGGCGGCTTGATCTTGCTCTCGGCGCTGCTCTGGAAGCTGGAGCCGGTGGTCGCAGTGCCCGTTCATGGCCTGGTGCAGCTCGTGTCCAACGCCTCTCGCGCCTGGTTCCTGCGTGAGCACGTGAGCTGGCGCGCCGTGGCGCGCTTCGCCTGGCCGCTGCTGCCGGCGGGCGCGCTGGGGCTGCTGCTGTTGCAGAGCATTCCAGCGGCGGCAGGCCGGATCATGATCGGCGCCTTCGTGCTGGTCGCCACCTGGTTGCCCAGGCCCGCGCGCGGGGGCAAGCCCTCGCCGCGCGCCTGGCGAGCGCTGCCCGTTGGCGGGGCGCTGGTCGGCTTCTTCTCCACCCTGGTGGGCGCCACCGGTCCGCTGCTCGGCCCCTTCATCCTGGGGCTCGATCTGGGCCCTGCCGGGACCATC
>JAICQL010000262.1 GCA_025937895.1 Polyangiaceae bacterium
GGCGATCTCGCCGCGCTCGGAGTGTTGTTCGATCGTCATGAGCCCGGTCTGCGGCGCTATCTCTGCCGCGTGGGCCAGCCCGGGGCCGACGTCGACGATCTGGTGCAGGCCACGTTCCTCGAGATCACGCGCGCTGCGCCGCGCTTCGATGGCGAACGCGCCGGGCGCGCCTGGATCTACGGTGTGGCCAGCATCATGTTGCGGCGCCACCGCAAGCTGCTGCGCAGGGCGCGGGAGCGCATCTCGGCCTGGGCCGGTCTTGCCGAGCGCGCGCCGGCGACGCCAGCCGACCTGTTCGAGCGTGACGAGGCAACCCGGCGCTTTGAGCGAGCGTTTCGCGCGCTTTCGGAGAAAAAGCGCGAGGTGTTCGTGCTGGTGACGCTGGAGGGGTTGAGCGGTGAAGAGGCCGCTCAGGTCCTGGGTGTGCCGATCAACACGGTCTGGACGCGCCTGCATCACGCTCGGCTCGAGCTGCGCGCGGGCATCGAAGCGGAGGCGCCATGAGGGCCGTCTGCGCGCAGGCGTGGCAAGCGGAGGCGGTCGAGGACGGTCGGCTGTCGGGTGCCGAGCGTGAATCATTCGAACGCCACGCCGCCACCTGCGCGGATTGTCGGCGCGAACGTCGGGCCTTGGCCGAGCTGCGCGCTGCGGCGGGGCGCTTGCCGCTGAGCGAGCCGGCGCCGCTCGAGCGCAGGCGACAGCGGCAGCTCTTGCTGCGGCGCGCGAGGGAGCTCGGCCAGCGCTCGGACGAGGCGTTCCGGCGCTGGCCGGCGCTCGCGTTGGCGCTGCTGGCCGCCAGCGTCGGGCTGTTTGCGCTCAGTCGCTCGGTGGATGCGCCGCGCCCGCCGGTGGCGACGGTCGCAGCGCCGGCGCCGACGTATCGGCTGAGCGCCACGCCCAGCACCCGCTGGCGCATCCTCGAGTCGGGCGCAGCACTGCGCTTGCGGCTCGACATTGGGGACGTCGAGCTCCAGGTCGACAAGCTGTCCGCTGGGCAGCGCTTCGTGCTCGAGCTCCCGGATGGTGAGGTCGAGGTGGTCGGCACGCGCTTTCGGGCCGTGGCCTCGGCGCTCGGCACGGAGCAGGTGCGCGTGAGTGAAGGCCGCGTGGCGCTGCGCCTGGCGCAGAGGGCGGCGCTGTCGCTCGCTGCCGGTGAGAGCTGGGAGCGAGCGCCGGAAGAGAAGACGAAAGAGAAGGAGGGGCGGGGAGTGATACCCGCGGCGCCCGACGCAGGCGTTCGAGCCCCGTCGCCTGCCGCTACGGCAGCGACTGGGAGAGCTTCGGGCGTGGCTCGCGCA
Source organism: Polyangiaceae bacterium (assembly GCA_025937895.1). Lineage (GTDB taxonomy): Bacteria > Myxococcota_A > Polyangia > Polyangiales > Polyangiaceae > SZUA-265. The sequence continues at coordinate 1,299 of JAICQL010000262.1, forward strand.
CGGCCGTCAAAGCATTCTGCGGGCAGCCAGCCGCGCCCCTCCTCGTCGGCGGCCGCTGACTTCGAGGCGGGCCAGCGCGCAGGAGCGGGCGCCGACTTCGCGCAGGCCATGGCGGCCTTCGACGCCGGCGACTACGGACAGGCGGAGGGCGCGTTTCTCGGCTTCGAGCGCCGTCATCCCGGCGACGCTCGCTGTGAGGACGCGACGTTCCTGCGCGCCGTGGCGCTTGCCCGGCGTGGCGACGCGGCGGGGGCGAGCACGATTGCCCGCGAGTATCTCGAGCGTTATCCGAGCGGCCTGCGGGTGCACGAGGCCAGGCAGCTCATCACATCAACTGCGGAAGTGGACTGAACGAGAGCTCCGAATGAGGTATACCGGCCGGCTCCCCCGGGTCCTCGACACGAGCCCGAACATCAGCCGAGGCGCGCTCGGATCTCGAGTCATGTCCGTACCACGTCGCCGCCGTGCAGCCCTGCTACTCACCGCCGCCACATCGCTGGGCTGCCCTGCTGAGCGTCCGCCCGTCGCTCGAGCCCGACCAGCGCCGGCCGAGGCCAAGGCCAGGTTCGCACACGACCCGTCCGCGCTCCACCTGTCACTCGACCACTACGACTTCGCGACCCACCCTGACCTGCTTCAGCGCATCACGGCGAGCCCCTTTCAGTACTTTCGCTTCACCAACCCCGGCTTCGCCGCCGCGATCTGCGCGGCCTTCGAGGACATCCTCCCCGCCTTGCCCTCCGTGAACCTGCACGGCGACGCCCACCTCGAACAGTTCGCGGTGACCAACGCGGGCTTCGGTCTGGTCGACTTCGACGATGCCGTCGGCGGCCCCGCCGTGATCGATCTGCTGCGCTTCGGCGTGAGCCTCCAGATCGCCGCCGGCGAACGGGGCTGGACCGCCGAGGAGGCGCTCGACCGCTTCTTCGCGGGCTACCAGGCGGCGCTCGAAGCTCCTGAGACCGAGGGCCCCGTTCCCGCGTTTGTCGAGCGCGCACGGCAGAGCTTCGCGCGCGAGCCCGACGGCTTCCTCGCGAGGTGCGACGCGCTCATGGTACCGCTGCCCCCCGGCGATCGAGCGGAGGCCGACGCCGGCTTGAAACGCTACGTGGAGGTGATGCTGGAGCAGAGCCCCGAGCTCACCCGAGCCTTCTTCGAGACGAAGCGATACGGCCGCCTCCGAGGCGGCGTAGGAAGCGCGCTCGACCAGCGCTTCTTGATCCGGATCGAGGGGCCCACGCCCGCGCAGAACGACGACGTGGTCCTCGAGGCGAAGGAGCTCCGCGATCTGAGCTCGGTCCCCTGCGTGCAGGCGAGCCTCCTCGGTGGGCGGTTCCGCACCATCGTCGGCCGCGCCCGCCTCGGCGGCAACGACGACCCATTCCTCGCGGTCGTTCCCCGGGGACCCGAGGAGACCCCCGACGATCCGCCATTTTGGGTCCAGTCCTGGCGGTCCGACTACCGCGAGCTCGACGCCGCGCACGACCTCACCTCGGTCCACGAGCTCGACGAGGTTGTCTACCAGGTGGGCCTCCAGCTCGGCCGCGGGCACATCCGCGAGTTTGCGACGCCCTTCGACGACCAGCTCCGTCGCGCGGTCCGCGACATGCTGCGCGACTACGGCCCGAGGATCCGGGCCACCATCGACGACATGACCAAGCGGACGCTCGCGTCCTGGCAGCACTTCCGCGACGAGGTCGCACGCGCCGCCGGAGCGGCAACACCGCCGTGAACGCCGCTGAGCCCCTGCACGCACGCAGCTCGCCCGCGCGTCGAACGCGCCGGGGCCAATTCGAGAGGCACGGGCTGAAGCAAGCGCTCTCCGCGGTGCTCCAGGTTGCCTGGCTGTGCGCTTGCTCATCCGCCTCGGTCCCACCGCAAGGCCCGGCAGCAGCGCGCTCGGCAAGCCCCAGCTCCAGCGGGTCCGCTCCGCGGGCGCCCGGCCCCATCGCTCCTGCCAGCAGCAGTGCCGAGGCGCCAGCAGAGCCCGAGCGCTCCGTGAGCCTGGAGGAGCTCCTGGCTCGGGTCGAGGAGCGGATGCCTGCGCTGGACAGGTGGCACGTACGACTGGCACCCGTGCTGCCCTGCTCGTGGCCACCTGTTGACGCTTGTGTCCAGTTTCTGGTGTACGAGTCGGCGCCGCTGCCCACGGGCACGATTCGCTTCCGGTACCGGGGCCCCGTGTCGACGGTCCGCTGTCTGCTGCCCTTGGCCGAGTGTGCGCTCGCCCCAGCGGAAGGGAAGCCGGGCGAGACCGTAGAGACGCAGGAGAGCCGTGCTCCCGTGCCCGATCGAGCCGCGCAGCAGACATTGCTCGAGCTGGTGCTGGGGCGTCAGGTTCCGGAGCGAGCTCCAGCTGGGCTCGCTGCCTATGCCGAGTGGCTCGAGCGGCAGGGCGGGTGGGAGGCCTCCATCCGCAGTCGCGTACCAGAGTTCACTGCCTGGCTGGGAGCGGAGCGCTCTCTCGCACCTGCTGAACGTGCGCACTGACCGCCGCGCCAGGTTGTCGCGACGCCGGCGCACCCCTGCGAGCGCAGCGGTACCTCGCAGGCGAGTCAGTGTCGGAAGCGAATGTTCGTGAACCAGCCGGCGCGCACGAACACGCTCTGGGGCAACGCCAGCTGTTGGCCGGTCTCCACGAGCTCGGCCGTCACCACCACCGTGCCTGGGCTCACGTCGGAGAACCCACCAACCCCCGACTCCGTCGTCTGCTGAGCCGTGCCCACGGGGATTTCGCCGACGTAGTACCAGCCGACCGCCGCCGGCTCCAACCGGAACTGCACCGCGGGGGCGGGCATGTTCTGGCAATCGAGCGCGCGGATATTGATCACGCCGGTGTTGGGGAAGGCCTCCCGCCCCAGAAACAAGCGATCGAAGGTCAGAGCCGTCTCCATCTCCACCAGGAACGCCGGCTCCGGATCTACGTTCCGGCCATTGGTGAGCGGCTCGCCATAGAAGAGCATCGAGGGTACGGCGCCCGGGCTGGTGATCTCCAGGTAGCCATCAAAGCCTTCGTACAGCGGCACATCCACCCAGCCATCTGCATCGGGGGTGATCGGCGGAGTGATGGGTGACATGCAGGCAGGGTCTCGCACGGTGCAGCCGCGCACCGTGGTGGCGCTCATGTCCGTGCTTCCGATGAAGCCCACCAGTTGCAGCGACCGCACCACGCGCGGCGCGCTCCGGGCGCCAGCGAGCGGGGTGGGCGGTACGGGCGGCTCATCCAGGCAGCCCCACCGCTCCGGCAACGCCTCGAGCAGCTCCGTTTCCGTTTCTGCAACGACGCCTGGCTCCACGCCGACGTCGGCTGCGGGCGCGAACTCCGTGCACCTGGACAGCCCGAGCAGAGCACAAGACGTCAGTGCCCGCGCAGCGTGCGAGCGCCAGCGCGCGCCGGCCCCTCCGGTTACCTGCGGTGCTCGCGGGCTCCGACGCTCTTCCGCACATGCGAGCCAGGCCATGCGCGAGAAGTTGTACTCAGGGGTCAACCTCACCGCAACGGTGGAGCGCGCGTCGCGCTGGCGCCGACGCGCTCGGGCCCGGGCACGCCAGCGAGAACGCGTTTCAGCGAGCCCAGCCTGCGACCGCACGGATCAGAAGAAGCGAGCGGCAGCGGCACCCCGCGCGGAGCCGTGTAGCGGGTAGTCCTGGAGGGCTCGCCGCCGTACGGCGCCGAGCCCCCTAGTATGTGCCCTCCGCGCGTCACTGCTGGGCGGCACGCCGCTCTCACCCAGCTGGCGCGGCACGGACTCAGCGCAGCGTGGCGGAGGGGCCCGCGAGAAAGCGCAGCCCGGTTTCGCTCCTTCCGAGGACCTTGACCCCGAGCCCTGGCCCCAGCGCGAACAGCGTGTCCTTGGCCGAGCCGAGGCCAAAACGTTCCTCTCTGTGTCCGGAGCGATGGCTCAACACGACCCTGTGAAAGTCCGACGTTCCCTCGAGCGTACACGCATGGCCGATACGCAGGCCGTCGGGCCCGGCTGCGGACTGGCCGGGACCCAGCGAGAACTCGCGCCCGAGAGAAAAGACTTCGTCCGGGACTCTCTCGATCTGGAGCTCGAACGAGGGCACCCCCTCGGGTCCACGTTGGATGTTCATGCGATAGAGCCCGCCGAGCTCCAGCAGCGTGTTCGGCGATTGCGAGAGGACCCTGACGGACGCGCTGAAGCCCGCCTGAGTCGCCGTTCCCTCCAGGTCCGCTCGGATCGTTTCGTACCGATCGGCGCGGAACGTGAGCCCGTCGGGTGCCACCAACGTGTCGAGGGCGGTGGCGCGCAACGGCTGTCCAAAGACGAGCGAGCGCTGCTCACCCCCACGATATGCGATGGGCTCGACCATGTCCGAGGACCTCCGCCCGCGATACGCGACGAGGACATCGCCGAAGCGCATGGCGGTATCGACCGTGAGCTGGTCCTCCCAGCGCCACTCGTCGCCGCGTTCCAGCACCAGCGCCAGCGCTCCCGCTGGGCCGACCATGCCGTAGACGAGGCGCGTTCCGTCAGGGAGACTGCGTGCCACGTCGCGACTCAGGGTGAAGCTCTGAGCGAAGCCGGCTGCCTCGACCTTCGGAGGCTGCTCGAGGATCTTCAGCTTTCCGATCTCGCCCACAGGCTCCTGGGGCACGGTGACGAGGTAGTCGCCGACGCGAGTCGTGCTTCCCACGCGCACGCGCGCCGGCAGCATGCGGTAGCGGGTTTGCCGGCCCTTCTCGACGGAGATGCCGACGCTCGTGCCGCGTGGGTCGATTTCAGGCTCCGTCAGGTTGAGCTTTACTCCCGATGGCAGAAGATGCCCCTGCGAACGGTTGAAGCTCACCTCCGTGCCGGCTGCGGCACTCTCCGCCCGAACTGACTCTTCGGCGGCGGCCTCGAGCAGCGCCTTGACGACCCACTTGCAGCCCGGAGTGAAGAGCAGCGCCACGCCGAGGCACAAAGCTGGAGTCCTCATGGTCTCATGGACGGCCGGGGCTCTACCGCGCTGAGTGGCGTGTAGCTGGCCCGCTCGAGCCTGAGCTCGCGAGCGGGGCCGATGTGTCCGCCACACCTACGTGGGCTGCTCGGGGCGCCCTGCGCGGTGGCCTGCTCGTCGCAGGTGACGCCGGAGTATGCGGGGGAGCCCATGGCAGTGCTGAGAGGAACGCTCGCGGTCGATGCTGGCGTCCAGGCGCCACCCGCCGTCGAGGGTATGACAGGTATCGATCCGGTTCGGAGTTGGCCTGTACGACTGGATGGACTGAGCGCGTGAGCTCGCCGCCCCTGGACCTGGAGCAAGCCTACGTGAAGTACGGTCACGGCGTGCTCCGCCGCGCGCGGGTGCTCCTCGGCAACGAAGAGGATGCACGCGAGATGGTCCACGAGATCTTCGTGGGCTTGCTCGAGGCGCCGGAGCAGCACCGGGGGCGGAGCTCGCTCGCCACCTGGCTCTACTCGGCCACCACCCATCGCTGCCTGAACCGCATTCGTGATCGCAAGAACCAGCTCGAGCTGTTGCGTGAGCGCGTTGCTCCCGCGCAGACAGAGGCCACGAGCGGCGGTGCCGACGGCGCAGCGCTGCGGCAGCTGCTGCTGGCGTTACCCGAGGAGCTCGCCGCGGTCGCCGTTTACCACTATCTGGACGAGATGACACAGCAGGAGATCGCCGACACCATGGGCCGTTCGCGCCGACATGTCGTGAACTCGCTCGAACGGCTCGCGGAGCCTTGCCAGGGAGCATTCATCGCGTACTCCGTCGCTGGACCGGTGCTGACGCTGAGCCCGCGGCTGAGCGTGTGCTTCAGCGGTTTCGAGAACGAATATCTGCGAGCGGATGCCAACGAATACGCGCTCGAGCTCAAGGCCGCCCGCACCTGGGACTGGCCGCTGGTCAGCCTGGAGGCAGGGCTCGCCGCTGGTGCATCGCTGCTGGAGCAGACCTTCGACACCGAGGGCAACGCACACGCTCGCCGCAACCTCGCGGCGAGCATCGCGGCCAGCGCCGGGGCCACGGCCGAGCTGAGCGCCGCTCTCTACCTGCTGCTCGAAGCCGGGCTTCAGAGTTATGCGCTTCGCCTCACGCGCGGCAACCCGGCCAGCACCGCGTGGGAGGTTGCGCTCGCGCTCCGGAGCTACGCCGGGCTGGGCTGGTACTGGTAAAGGAAGGCTGCGAGCTCGGCGCCGCGCCAAGCACGCCCGGTGATTGACTCCGGGGCAAGGCCGCTGCTTCCGCGCGCATTGCTCGCGCGGCATGCTCGGGAAGCTAGAATGCGATGCCGCGCTTCAGCACCAGATGGAATACCAGCAGGAGAAACGACACGGCCGCCAGTGGACGGACGACCGAAACGTGGCCTGCCCCGGTGCGCGTGGGGGGCGCCTGCAGCCATGCTCCTGCCTGCATCCAGATGACGCCGACGATCGTCACGACTGCTGGAACGGCGGCGACCTCGACGACATTCCGCGGCACGCGGAACAACATGATCAGTGGAATCGCGGTCAAGGCCGGTAGCGCGGAGGTCCACGACAAGAAGCGGAACTTCGCCCTACCGTTCGCGAGCTGCGACGAGTCTGCCAGCAAGAGCACGTGCCGCGCCAGCCAGAGAGCCACCAGCGGCATCAGAGCCAGTGCGCCGATCGCGGCGACCGCCCTGGCCGCGAGCCCGAGCTCGAGATACGCCATCGCCATGCCGACGTCATTGCGGGGATGGATGGCGCCGATGATGACTTGAGGCAACGATTGAAAGAACCCGTTGTACGTCATCCAGACGAGGAACAACTGCATGGTCCCCGAGCGAGCCAGAGGCTGCCGCAGCAGCAGTGCACACCCCACACCGGTCAGAAAAATGGCGAGCGCGCCCGCACCCTGGAGTAGAGCCACGAGCGGGTGCTCTCCCTCCCACGTGTGGTCGTTATGAAATAGAGTCGGGTGCAGCCCTGGCGTGAACGCCTTCGGCAGCACCAGAAACAGCTCCTGAACTAAGAACGTGAGGTTGAACGCGAGCGCATAGAGCAGCCCCGAGCTGACTGCCAGGCGCCAGCGCTGAACTACGCTGAGTCGATCTGCAGTCAGTAGCGCCATGGCCTCAGCCCGTACGAACCTGGCCGCCAGCGGCAAGGTGGAGCGCGGTGCACTCGGCGAGCCAGGTCATCACCGCACGCACGCGGCGCGGCGGGCTCTTGCCGTGGGTGTGCAGCAGCGAGACCGGCATGGGTGCGCACTGCAGCGCGGGCAGCACCTCCACCAGCGAGCCATCGGCGAAGGCGCGGAGCAGGCCCTGGCGCGGCGCCTGGATGATACCCAGGCCGGCCACGCACGCCGCGCGATAGGCGTCCGTGTTGTTGACCGTGATGCGGCTGCGCATGGGATGCTCGGCGTAGCCGCTACCTGTCGGATACTCGAACGTGGGGCGCTCGCTGCCGAGCGAGGACGAGTAGTGCACGACAAAGTGCCGGTCCAGATCCTCCAGGCGCTCCGGCACGCCATATCTGCGCAGGTAGCCAGGGCTGGCGCAGTTGCTCAGCACCAAGAGGCCCAGGCGGCGCGCCACCAGCTGCGAGTCGCCCAGCGCGCCAACGCGCAGCACGCAGTCAAAGCCCTCCTGCAGCGGCTCCAGCCGGCGATCCGTCGAGCTGAGCACCAGCTCCAGCTCCGGGTGGCGCGCGAGCAGCTCCGGCACGCGCGGGATGATGGCCTCGCGCGCGAGCGTGGTCGGCAGGTCGATGCGCACACGGCCGCGCAGACCCTTCTGCGTGCGGAACAGCGCGCCCAGCTCATCCGCCTCCTGCACCAGCAGGCGCGCTCGCGGCAAGAGCTCCTGCCCCTCCTCGGTGACGCGCACGAGCCGGGTGGAGCGGGTCAGGAGCTGTACCCCCAGCTCCGCCTCCAGCGCGCGCAGGGCCAGCGACACGCGCGCCTTGCCCATGCCGAAATGCGCGGCTGCGCGCGTGAAGCTGCCGAGCTCGGCCACCTTGACGAACATTCGCAGGGACTCGCACAGGTCGATGGACACGGCCGTGGCTCCGGGAGGCAAGGGTAATTGTTTCGAATCGCGAAACAGTCTGTCAGGAGCGGGTGTCTTCCGCAATCGCCAGCGAGGGCTAGCCTGTGAGTGTAGCCGCACGTCGCGGCGCCAGGAGATATCGACATGCACGAGTCAAAGTTCAACCCGACCAGCCCGATCGCCCTGATCACCGGCGGCAGCCGCGGCCTGGGCAAGAGTATGGCGCTGCACCTGGCGCAGCGCGGCGCTGGAGTGGTGATCACCTACCGCGAGCGCGCGGAGGAGGCGCGGCAGGTGGTGCACGCGATCGAGGCGCTGGGCGGCGCGGCCAGCGCGCTGCCGCTGGACCTGAGCGATGCCAGCCAGTTTGGCGCCTTCGCGCAGGGCTTCGCCCAGGAGCTCGGGCGCCGCTTCGAGCGCTCGCGCTTCGACTACCTGGTGAACAACGCCGGCATGGGTGTGCATGCGCCGCTGATCGAGACGACCGAGGCACAGTTCGACGCGCTCTTGAATGTGCACTTCAAGGCGGTGCTGTTCCTGACGCAGCGGCTGGCCCCGCTGCTGGTAGACGGCGGGCGCATCGTGAACATCTCCTCGGGCCTCACGCGCTTCACCTTCCCGGGCTATGGCGCGTACGCGGCGATGAAGGGTGCGGTGGAGGTGCTCACGCGCTACTTCGCGCGCGAGCTGGCGGGGCGGAAGATCACCGTGAACACGCTGGCCCCCGGCGCGATCGAGACGGACTTCAACGGCGGTGTGGTGCGCGACAACCCAGAGCTCAACCGCCGCATCGCCGAGGCGATCGCGCTCGGGCGCGTGGGCTTGCCTGACGACATCGGTGGTGCGGCGTCTCTGCTGCTCTCGCCCGAGAGCGGCTGGATCACGGGGCAGCGCATCGAAGCCTCGGGCGGCCAGGCGCTGTGAGCTGAGGGGTGGGCGCCGTTCGGTGGAGGCCTCCGCTTCGTGCGCCCACCCTGCTGCCGGCGGGTGCGGCCGGCGCTTCCAGCGGTGCCGGGGCCTCAGGCGTTCCGGCGCATCGCGCGCATGTCGGGCAGCGTGACACCGTCCAGAGACACACCGAGCGCCTGTGCCATGCCTGCGTAGATCTCGGCCTCGGTCATCTGACGGCCAGGCTCAGGGGCGCCCGTCAGGGGGTCGAACCCGTAGGTGACCCCCGTGTCGGCGTCGATGCCGCCAAGGAGACGGCCACCACTGGCCAGAGGCGAGATGATCAGGGCGCCGTCGTTCAAATCGTGTCCGGTCCCAAACTGCTCGGCGCCCCGTGGTCGCAGCTTGGAACGACCAAAATCGTTCGCCACGTAGAGCATCGTGCGATCCCAGAGGCTCTGACCGTTACTCCACTCTTCGCTCTTCAAGAGCCCAATCAACCGATCGGCGACCCCGAGCACGCGAGACCACATCAGGGCTTGCACGCTGCGGTGCTCGGAATGCGAGAAATCGAATGACAGTGGCGGGTTGGGGATGCTTCCCTCCGGAAACCCGCCGCCTTCCGTGGGGTCGTCGTCTTCCTCGCCCGTCTCGTAAGCATCTCCAACCGTCTCGGGATCAGCCCCCTCGGCGTTGATCACGGCGGTGGAGCTGGGCCCTAACGTCACGCTCACACTCA
>JAICQL010000195.1 GCA_025937895.1 Polyangiaceae bacterium
GGCTCCCTGGCTGGCGCACGTGGGGGTCGAGCGCGGCGAGCAGATCCTCGGCCCCGCGGCTCGGGCCCACGTCGCGCGCGCAGCGCAGCGCCTCGCTCACCACCCTGGCGTCGCGCAGCATCAGCTGCGCGACGGCGAGCGAGTGGCGGCAGCCGCGCGCGGCGTTGCCCGCCCAGTGGTGCAGGCGCGCCAGCCGCCACTGCGCCTTGTAGTCGCCGGGGCGCACGTCCACCACGCTGCCCAGGATGCGGATGGCGAGCTCGCGCTGGCCGCGCTGCGCGGCCAGGTCCGCGCGCGCGGTCAGCGCGTCGGGGTCGAGCGGATCTTTCTCCGACCAGCGCTCGGCTTCGTCAGCGGCGCGCTCCAGATCGCCGGCGAGGAAATCGAGGACGTACAGATCTTTGAGGGCCGTGCGGTTGCGTTCGTCAGCGCTGGCGCGCGCCTCGAGCTGCAGGCGGCGCTCGGGCGAAGCCAGCGGCAGGAGCTGCGGCGGAGCCTGGATGGTGCCGACCCGGTCGTACACGCGCCGCATCGGGATCATGCGCCTCTGCGGCAGCTCGAGCGGCGGGGGCGCCACGGGCGGCAGCAATGGCATGCCAGCGGGGGGCTGCGCGAACGGCGGCTGCGCAAAGGGAGGTTCGGCGCTGCCGATGCCGAAATCAACTTCGCTTTCGCTGCGGCCCTTGCGCTTGTCGTCCGCGCCCGCCGAGCTGCGCGCCGGCGCGCGCGCGAGCGCGGGCGCGGCGGCGGCCTTGGCCTCGGGCTTGGCAGGGCGGGCCGCACCTTCTGCCGCGGCGCCGTCCAGCGCAGCGCGCTGCGCGCCATAGCCGCTGCCGCTTGAGGGCAAGCGCCCGAGCTCGAGCGGGGCACCGTCTGCGCTCTCTGCCGCGGGCGCCTCGCTGCCCCAGGTGCCGGACTCCTCGCTGTCGCTGGTGCCGCTCCACTCCGGTGCGTGGCGCTGGTTGTCGAGGCCGAAGGCCTTGAACATGGCCTCGCTCTCCAGCACCAGGAGCGACGTGTAGCGGCTGGCCACGCTGAAGCGGGTCGACAGCTCGATGCTGCGCTGCCGCGAGCTCTCGTCCATTGCCGCGTCCAGCTCGGCGATGGCCACGGCCGCGTACAGCCGCGGCACGAAGGCGTTGCCCGTGCTGGCGCTGGGCACCACGCGCAGCGGGTAGCTCTGCTCGAACGCCTCGCCTGCGAGCTCGCCACGCAGCACGGCTTGCCCGCTGACCTCGGGCCGCGTGAGCCGCGCCACGATCAGCTCCTCGGCGCCCGGCGCGACGCTGCCGAGGTGCGCCGGAGCCACCGCCTCCAGCCCCTCGGGCAAGCTGAGCCGCGCGTTCTTCAAGGTGTGGCCGTACGTGGCAGCGAGCAGCGCGTAGGCCACGTCGCTCGCGCTCTGGCCCGGCGCAAACGCCAGGGTCACGCCGCCCGCGGCCTCCGTCAAAGTGGAGAGAGTGCGCTGATCGGCGTCGCTGCCGATGGCCACGGCGCTCAGGCTGGCGCCGCGCGGCAGCGCGTCGCCAGCCGCGCGGCGCAGCAGCGCGGGATGGATGGGGCCGACGGTGGGCGTGCCGTCGCCCACGTACACCAGGCGCAGCGCGCGGCTCTGGTTGCGCTCGCGCAGCGCCGCGGCGCGCTCGATGGCGAGCGCCAGATCGGAGGCGCCCTCCGGCTGGATGCCGGCGAGGAAGCGCAGGGCCGCGGCCGCGGCCTGATCGCCCGGCACCTGGAAGCCACCCGGCCACTCCTGGCACTCGCTGTCGCAGCCGAGCACCGCCACCCGATCAGCGCGGTCCAGCTCGCGCACGGTGCGCTCGACGACGGCGACGGCGCGCCGGTAGTTTTCGCCGATCATCGAGCGGCTGGTGTCGACCATGAACACGTAGTCGCGGGGCTGGTATTCGGCGCGGCGCGGCAGCTCCGGGCGCAGCAGCAAGGCGACGTACGGCGCGTCCGGCGGCACGGTGTCGCTCGCCAGCGGTACGGTGCCGATCGGGCGAGCAGCGGGCCCTCCTGAGGCCGCGCGGCGCGCTGCAGTGCCGAGCCCCCCACCCGCAGCTTTGCCGCTGGCAGCGGCGGACGGCGCGGGCTGGTATGCGAAGGCGCGCAGCGGGCTGTCGGCGTCTTGCAGCTGGTAGCTGAGCACCAGATCGCCGGAGGGCGCAAAGCTCTGCGCGTCGTACGCCAGGCGCGCCACGCCCGCGTGGCCATCGAGCGCGCGCAGCGGGTAGCCGTGCGCGGTCACGCCGCGCCCGGGATCATGGCCGCGCACCTGCACGTCGACGGTGAAGCGCTCGATGCGGGTGGAGCCGGAGGGATCCTGCGGCAGCGGGTACACGTACTGGCGGCGGCCCTCGCTGGGCGGCAGCACCTCGGTGTACGCTAGCACGACCCGGCGCGAGGAGCGGCGCGGGATGGGATAGATGCGCAGCTCGAAGCGATTGCCGCGCTGCCACTCGAGCAGCGCAGGATCCTTCCACGGCCCTGGCACCCACACGATCTCCTCGCGCGGCGCGGGCTTCTTGCCGCCAGCGTTGACGATGGCGCCGCGCCAGATGGCAGCCGCGCGCTCGCGCTCGACGTACGCGCCGTCCAGAAGCTTGACGTCCACGTCCAGCGCCAGGCGCTCGATCTGCGCGCCGGGCGGCAGGGGGAAGCGGTAGATGCCCTCCAGCACCTCGTCGGTCTGGTTCTCGAACACCTCCTCCACCTCGGTGCGGGCGATGTTGTCGACGATCTGCACGCGCACGTCGTGCCGGGTGAGGCGCACGGCTCCGCTCAGCTCCTGCTGATCGCGCGGGCGCCTGGCACCGAGGGAGCCGAGTGCGCCCTGCTGCTCGGTATCGGGCCCGGGCTCGAAGACGTCGGAGGACCAGGCGATGGCGCGGCCCAGCTCACGCGCGCTCTCCACCCGCGGCTCCTGCCCGGCGCGCAGCTGCCCGGCCTCTCCCGCGTGCACGACGACGCTGCGCTCGGCGGCATCGCTCAGGCGCACGATGCCGCGGCTGACCTCGGCGCGGGTCAGCTCGGGCTCGGCCAGCAGGGAGAACTTGGTGCCGATCACCTCGGCGCGGCCCAGCGCCGTCTCGATCACGGCCACGGGCGCGAGGCTGTCGTTGCTGGCATTGCCGGCGGGCTTGCCGGGCTCGCGCTCGGCGCTGCTGCGCAGCTCTGCCACCACGCTGCCGCGCTCCAGGCGTGCGCGGCGCAGACCGGCTGGATCGAGCAGCAAGCGGGTCGCGCGATCGAGCGCGAGGGTGCTGCCGTCTCCGAGCATCAGCCGCGCGCGGGTGGAGCCGTCGGTCTCGAGCGCGCTGCCGGGGGGCACGGCTTCACCCTCGAGCAGCGGCTGGCAAGCGCCGTCGGGCGCGCAGCGCGAGAGGCCGCTCTGGCTGCCGAACGCGCGCTGCACGTGCTCCACCGTGGCGCGCCACTGATCGGCGGGCAGCTCGCGCGGCTCGCGCTCGTCACGCAGTGAGCGGACCACGCCCAGCACCACGAACACGCCCAGCACCAGCGCTGCCAGCCCCTGCACGAGCGGGCGGCGGCGAGCCGCGGGGCGCGGCTCGAGCAGCTTGGCCTGCCGCACTTCTAGCTGCTGCGTCGCCTCTACCTGCTGCGCCTGCTGCGCCTCTGCCTGCTGCGCCTGCTGCTCCGCCCGGAGCGCCGGGTCCGCTCCGTTGCCGCCGTGCGGCGCAGGGCCACTGCCGTTCAGCGCAGCCGGCTGCGCGGGCAGGCGCGACAGCACGTGCTCTTCGAGCGCGTCGGGCAAGCGGTAGTCTGCGGCGGCGTCGCGCGCGATGCGCAGCAACTGCTCCGCCTCGTGGCGGGCGTCGCGGCAGCGCTCGCAACCGGCGATGTGCTCGAACAGCGCGTCCGGCGCGATCCCATCCAGGATCTCGCTCATGTTCTCGTCCACCTCGTGGCACAGCTCGCGCTCAGTCATCTCGGCCTTCTTCCTCCAGCGTGCTGCGCAGCGCCAGCAGCGCTCGCGAGACGCGTTTGCGCGCCGTGGCCTCCTCGATGCCACAGGCCGCCGCCACCTCCTTGAAGCTCAGCTCGCCGCAGTAGCGCAGCAACAGCGCGTCGCGATCGCTGGGGCGTACGCGTTCTAGCAGGCTGCGTGCCTGCTCGGCCCGGGCGCGAGAGAGCTCGTCACTGCCGCGCGGCTCGCTTTGGCCCGGCGCCTCTGCCTGGCGCAGGCGGGCGCCGCGGCGGCGCTGTCGCTCGATCTGCTGCAGGCACTTGTTGCGCGCAATGCCCAGCAGCCAGGCGCGCAAGGTGCCCTCGCGGCGAAAGTCACCGAAGGCCTCATACGCGGCGAGCAAGGTCTCCTGAGTGACGTCATCCGCGTCGCCCTGCGCGCCGAGCATGGCCATGCACAGCCGGCCGATGCTGCGGCCGTGCAGCTGCACGCACAGCGCCAGCGCGCGGCGTCGATCGCCGCCGCCGAGCGCACGCAGGATCTCGCCATCGCCGTCCGGGGCGCTCGCCCCCGGGCCCTGGCCTGCCTCGCCCACGGTCACGGCATGCCCCAAATCGGTCAAGGCTGGCTCCTCATGGTCGTCCTCCAAGTCACGCCTCGAGGAAGAAACGTGACTGCGGGGCGCGACTTTCAGGGGCAAAGTCGCGAGAGCGCTCGCCAGCGCCCGACGAGGCGCGCCAAAGCGCAGCGCTTTCGCTGATTTATGCGTGCAACGCGCGGCCTCGCAAAGGCAGCGCTTTACGTTTGGCCCACATGCGAGGACAGGGGAGCCAAAGCGCGCTCTTGGCACCGGCGAGGTTCAATTGGCGCCGCAGGCGCGCCAGGGCTCGAGGCGCGCTCCGGGTGGCAGCGCTCAGGGATGGCCGAGCAAGACGTAGGCTCGGCCCGCGAAGCCGTCTTGCTGTGGGGCGCCCAGGATCACGTCCGGATAGCCGTCGCCGTTCACGTCCCCCGCCGGTGCCGCGGCGAAGCCGAGGCGAGCGCCGGCGGCCTCGCCGCGCAACGTGAGGCCCAGCTCGGCGAGCGCTGCCAGCCGATCGATGCCGGCGCGCAGCGCGCTCGAGCCGTACAGGAGATACGCTGCGCCGCTCGGCTCCGTGCCTTGCTCCGCACCCTGCTCCGCGCCGATCAGCAGATCATGCTCGCCGTCGCCGTTGAAGTCGCCTGGCCCCGCCACGGCCAGGCCGCAGCGGTCCCCTGCACTCTCGGCACGCACCACGAAGCCGAGCGAGCTGCCGCCATCGAGGTCGGCGAGCAACACCGGCGAAGCGTCGCTCTTGCCGTACAGGACGACGGTCTTGCCGGCGCTGGGCACGCCGTCCGGGTTGGGCGCGCCGATCAGCAACTCCGGCAGCCCGGACCCACCGAGATCGCCGCCGTTCTGCAGCGCCTGACCGATCTGATCGCCGCTCTGGCCGTCAATCGCGAAGCCGCCCTGGCCGAAGGCGATGTCGCCCAGCTCGAGCACTCCGCCGCCCGCTCTGCCGTACGCCACGTACACGCGGCCCGCGCTGCCGTTCAGCTGCGGCGCGGAGACGGCGAGATCCGCCAGGCCATCGCCGTTCCAGTCGCCGAGCCCCGTCACGGCGGTGCCCGCCTGCCCGCCCTCGCCCGCCTCGCCGTCGAGGCGATAGCCGGCGCTGCCCAGCTCGGCAAGGTCGACGGGCGCGAAGTCGCTCTTGCCGAACACCACGTACGCCTTGCCGTCGCCGGGCGCGAGCTCGTCTTCGCCGGGCAGGGGCCCGGGCGCGCCGAGCAGCAGATCATCACCGCCGCTGCCGTCCACGTTGCCGGCACCCGCCACCGAGAAGCCGAGGTGATCGCCGCCCGCGGCGCCCAGGATCACGAAGCCGCGGCGCTCGGCGGCGAGCGTGGCCAGGTTGATCTCGTCGGGCGGGCTCGCGCTGCCGAAGACGACGTAGGCCTTGCCGCCCAGCTCTGCACCCGGAGCGTCCGCCAGCGGCTGCTGGTGCACGCCGATGATGAAGTCCGCGAGCTCGTCGTCGTTGACGTGGCCCGCCGGGCTGACGACCACCGCCAAGCTGGCGAGCCCGGCTGTTTCACCCATGATGCGGATGCTGTCGCCCGCGCTCAGATCGACGTCCCCCGGTGCGCGCGAGCCCAGCAGCAAGTGGCCGATGTCACGGCCAGCGCTGCGCGCCATCACCAGCACGTCAGCCAGGCCGTCGCCGTCGAAATCACCGACCCCGCTGGCGCTGCTGCCCAGGAAGAGCTCTCGGTTGCTGCCGCTGATCTCGAAGCCGGGCTGGCCGCCGATCGTGGCGGGGGCGAGGCTGAGCACCAGCTCGGCGGACGCGCTGCCACCGCGCCCGTCGCTGACCCTGAACGGCGCGCGATCCAGCTCCGCCACGACGCCAGGGGGCGCGTCATACGTGAAGGAGCCGTCGGGCGCGGCGCTGAGCGAGCCGCCCAGCTCCGTGGCGACGGTGACAGCCGTGCCAGAGCCCAGCGCCGCCTGCTCCGCTCCGACGGACGCCACCTGCACGGGGTCTCCGTCGGGATCGAAGGCGAAGCGCAGCAGGCCGCGCGCCGCGTCCACCCGCGTGTTGACGCCCGCGATCACCGCAAAGCGCGCCTCGGCCACGAGCGGCGGCGCGTTCTCGCTGCCGGCGCTGAGCGCGCTGGCTCCGGCGCGTGACTCCGGCGCGGCGAGCGCAGCAGGCGCGGCGAGCGGCGAGTTGGCCGCAGGTTGCTCGCTGCTCTGGCCCGGATAGAGGCTGATGGGGGTGGCCCAGGCAGGCCAGGGGCTGGGGCTCGCCGCCTCCGGCACGGGGCGCTCTCGCTCTTGCCAGCCAGCGGGCACGGGCGCCTGGGCTGTGCACGCGAGGAGGGCGCCGCTCAGCGCGCTGGCGTGCAACGGAAGATGGTGACGACCGCTCGAGCCGTGATGGTCCATGGGCAAGCCTTCAGCCTACAGCCGGGTCCGTCGCGCTGTCGATTGCGCTCTCGTTTGTGGCCGGCGCGTGACCTTGGCGCGTCGTTTCTCACGGGTTCGCGCGTGTCGGCCGTGACGCTTTGTATCTGTGCCGAAACAAACCGGGCCTTTGGCTACGGCCCGTACACGTCCAGCTTCACTCGCCGGTGCTCGAGCAATACGCCCATCGCCGCACGCAGCGAGGTGGCCGCCTTGCGGTGCTGGATCAGAGCAGCCAGCTCGGCCAGCCGCGCGCGGGCCAGATCATCCTGGCGCTGCGCGACGAAGAAGTTGTTGGAGGTGCCGTTCAGGAACTTGCGCTGCTCGGCGTCCAGGCTGCGCTCGGCCAGGCCGCGGAAGCGAGCGGCGGCGCGCACGGAGCGATCGGCGGTCTCCAGGCTGCGGATCGCCGTGCGCAGCTCCAGGCGCAGATCGAGCAGCGCCTGATCTTGCAGGGTGCGCAGCGCGCGTTCGCTCAGCCGCAGCTGCTCGAGGCGCGCGCCCGCCGCGCGATTGAGCGGGGTCCAGGTGAAGCTGAGGAGCGCGCTCCAGGCGCGCGCGTCGGCAGAGACCATGCGATCGAGCGCGCCCGTGTAGTCGGCGCGCTGCCCCACCAGGCCGTAGCTCAGGCTGGCGTCCAGCTGCGGCAGACGCTCCGTCGATGCCACGCGCACGTCGAGCGCGGCGCGCTGTAGATCGAGCTTGAGCTGCGCCAGCTCCGGGCGGTTGTGCAGCGCCTGATCGAGCGCCGCCTCGTAGCCGACCTGCAGGTCGTCGAACTCGGGCACGTCCAGCGGCAGGATGGGCTGCGCCCAGGCCTCACGCGGCTGGTTCAGGAGGTGGCGCAGCTGATCGGTGGCCTGCGCGACGCTGCCCTCGGCCTGCACCAGCCCCAGCTCGCGCTGCGCCAGCGTGCCCTCGGCGTTGATCAGATCGGAGGGCGGCAGCACGCCCGCGTCGATCTGCCGGCGGGTGAGCACCAGCTGCTCCTCCGCCAGCTGCAGCGAGCCGCGCTGTACCTGGTAGCTCTGCAGCGCCTGCACCAGATCCCAGTACACCTGCTCGGTGTCGCGCACGGTGGCGTTCAGGCGCGCCTTGTAGTCCTGAGCGGCACGCGCGCTCTGCACCTCGGCCCGCAGCACCTCCGCGTTCGGTACCTCCCAGCGAAAGGCGAAGCCGCGCAGCAGCGGCTGGGTCAGGCGCAGCGCCAGCTCCGAGCGATAGAACAGCGGCTGGGCCACGCCGCCGAGGCGGGTGTCGGCGCGATCGTTCGCCCAGTCGAGGGCGAGCTCGGTGCCGAGCCGGGTGCGCTGCGCGATGCCGAGGCTCCAGTGATCGTCGCTGGTCTCCAGCGCGAGCCCGCCCGTGGCGGGCGCGACCGGCGGGCTGTCGGAGCTCTGGTGCGAATAGGCCGCCGTGAGCCGTGGCTCGAACGGGCCGGAGCTCAGCACCACTCCCTGCTCGGCGATGGCCACCTGCTGCTTGACCAGCACGATGCCCAGGTTGCTCTTCACCGCCAGCTGGATCGCGTCCGCCAGCGACAGGCGCCGGGCCGCGCTCGCGTCCATCGACTCCGGCAGGCGCAGCGGCTCGCGGATGAACTCTGGCTCGCGATAGCTGCCGTCGTCTGCGGGGACCGCGGGTGCCGCCTGCGCGGCGGGCGCAGGGGACGCTGGCGGCGTTGCGGGCGCCTGTGGCGCGGACGGTGCTCCAGCCGCCCCGGGCACTTCAGCTGGCTGCTGTGCAAGCGCCGGGCGCAGCCCTGCAGCGGTGGCCAGCACGAGCGAGGCAGTCAAGAATAGACGCTGCGACATATCCCTCGGGGCAAAGCTCACTCGTAGCGGAGCGCTTCGATCGGATCGAGGTTGGAAGCCCGGATCGCCGGCACCAGACCGGAGATCAGCCCCACCGCCATCGACACGCCCGTCGCCAGCAAGATGGAGGCCAGGGTGACCACTGTGGGCCACTTGGCGTACACGGCCACCACCTGCGCAATCGCGACGCCGATCGCCACACCGGCGAGGCCGCCCAGCAGCGACAGCGTGAACGAGGTGACCAGAAACTGGATGCGGATGTCCGAACGGCGCGCGCCGACGGCGCGGCGCACCCCGATCTCGCGGGTGAGCTCCAGCACCGAGGCCAGCATGATGTTCATGATGCCGATGCCGCCGACCAGCAGCGAGATGCCGGCGATGCAGCCCATCACCACGTTGAACAGGCGCTGCGTCTCACGGCTCTGCTCGAGCAGCGCCTCGGGCACCACCAGCTCGTAGTCGGCCTGGCCGCCGTGCAGGCGCGAGAGCAGCGCCTGGATCGAGGCCGAGGTCTCGCGCGCGTTGGCGCCGGGCGCCAGCTGCACCAGGATCTCCTGCAGTGGCGAGCGCAGCGGCGACTGCTCGAACTTGCGCAGTGCGGTGGTGACCGGCAGGTAGATCTCGCTGGCGGTGGATCCGACGGACACGCCCTGCACGGAGGTGGCGCCCACCGACTCCGGTGCGAGCACGCCGATGACCTCGCACCAGACGTCGTTGATCTTCACCTCTTTGCCCAGCGCTGGTGCAAAGCCGAACAGCTCGCGGCGCACCCCTGCCCCGAGCACACACACCTGCGCGTGGGTCAGCTCCTCGCGCGCGTCGATGAAGCGCCCCTCGCTGAAGCCCATGCGCACCAGCTCGGGCTGCTGGTGCGAGACGCCGAACACCTTGGCGGTGGCCTTGCCGTGGGCGGAGATGATCTTGTACGGCTCGATCTGCAGGCGCGGCAGCACCAGGTCGGTGCCGGGCACCGCTTCGCGGATGGCCTCCACGTCGCGCAGCGAGACGCCGATCGACTTCTTGCGGATCTCGCGCTGCTCCTCCTCTTCGAACTCCTTGGCCCGCACCACCACGTTGCGCAGGCCGAGCTTGTCGATGATGGCCAGCGCCCGGCGCTCGGCGCCGGCTCCGATGGACAGCATGGCGATCACCGCACCCACGCCGAACATCATGCCCAGCATGGTCAGGCTGGAGCGCAGCTTGTGCGCGGACAGGTTGTCGATGGCGGAGCGAAAGGCCTCGCTGACCCGCATCCTGCGCTCATGCGCCATCGCGCCCGCTCACTGCTCCGCCTGCGCCGCGGGCTTTTCCGGGGTGCGAGCGGGATCGGCGAGCGCCACGCGATCGCCCTCGACCAGCCCCTTCTCGATCACCACCCGGCCCAGGCTGGAGGGCCCCAGCTCCACCTGCACGGGCTCGAACCCCGTGCCCTGCCAGCGGTACACGGCGGGGTGCCCGCGGTGGTCGAACACGGCCTGGCGCGGCAGCACCAGCGCGGAGCGATCCTCCAGCTGCAACACCGCGTGCACGCGGGCGCCCGGCTTCATCCAGGTGGGGTCGGTGCGCTCGAGCTGCAGCGTGACCCCGAAGTACTGCACCGGCACGTCGCGCACGGGCCGCTTGGCGAGCGTGTCCACCCGCTTGATCTGGCCGGCGTACACCACCTCCGGGTGAGACTCGACCACGACCTGCGCGGTCTTGCCCACCTTCAAGCCACCGGCGTCCGCCTCCAGCACGAACACCTCGGCTTCCATCTCTTCCAGACCGGGCAAGCTGGCCAGCTTCTGCCCGGGCCACACCGAGTCCCCCACCGAGGGCAGGGTGCCCTGCCAGTTGGGCTCGAACACCAGGATACCGTCATGGGGGGCCTTCAGCTCCAGGCTGTCCAGCCCCTTCTGCGCCTGCTCCACCGCCAGCTGCGCCTTCTTGCGCTCGATGCTGATCAGCTCCAGCTTGTTCTGCGAGAGCGCGCTCTCGATCTTGCGCGTGGCACCGGCGTGCTGGCTGCGCGCGCTGGACAGCTGCTCGTTGATCTCGGACTCGATGATCTGGTTGCGCGAGAAGATCTCTGGATCTTTGTTCTGAAACTCGCGCGCCTTCTCCAGCTCGAGCTCTGACAGCTCCGCCGTGCGCGCGCGGCCGCGCAGCGCGGCGGCCACCAGCGTCTGCTCCTTCTCCAGCCGGGCGTCGGCCGTGGCACGATCCGCCTGGCCGTCCTTCAGGCGCTTCTCGAAATCGGTTGGCTCGAAGCGCACGACCACCTGGCCCTGGGTCACCCGGCTACCGTCGGGCTCGGTCCAGGCGATCTTGAGTGGCCCGCCCGTGGCCACGGGCACCGTAAGGGGCGACGCCTTGACCGCGCGCAGGTTGCCCTCGGCGCTCACCTCCTTGCGGAAGGGCTCCGGCGCCAGCACCACCGTGGGCACGCCGCCATGCTCCAGCACCGTGCGCGGCCGCAGCCGCAGTGCCAGGGCCACGGCTGCCACCGCCACGGCCACCACGAGCAAGCTCCAGCCCCTCATGGCTCGCCCTCTCTCTCCTCCTTGGCCTCAGCGCCAGGCACCGCCAGCGAGACCTCGTCCCCCTCGCTGAGGCCCGAGAGCACCTGCACGAATTTCTCGTTGCTCTTGCCCAGGGTGAGCGCCACCGCCTCCACCCCGACGCTGCTGCGCCGGTACGCCACCGGGCCCTGCTCGGTGAGGAAGATGGCATTGAGCGGGATGAGCAGCGCGCCCGAGATGCGCTCCGTCTCCGCGGTGCCACCGAAGCGCATGCCGGGGCGCATGCGCCCGGGATCGGTCTGATCGATGTCGAACTGCGTGCGCACGATGCGACGCGGATTGTCGCGCGAGAGCTGCTCCACCAGCCTGCCGATGGCGCGCACCGAGCCGGTGTACTCCACGTCAGGGTAGGCCTCGAGCCGCAGGGTGACGCGCTGATCGAGCGCGATCTTGCTCACGTCGACCTCGTCGATCTGCCCGCTGCCGCTCATGCGCTCCAGCGAGGCGGTCTTCAAGATGCGCTCGCCGCGCCACACCGCGTCGCCCACCTTTTTCTTCTGGTTGTTCCAGTTGCTGATGTAGATGACCGTGCCGGTGCGCGGAGCCGGCACCGTCATCAGCGGCAGCGCCGCCTCGATCTCCTTCACCCGCGCGTCCGCCTCGCTCTCGCGGAAGCGCAGCGCCGCCAGATCTCGCTCGTCGTGCGCCTGGGCGGCCCTGGCGCGCGCCTTCACGTGTGCCAGCTCCTTCTTGGCGAGCTCGTAGTCGGCCTTGGCCAGCGCCAGCTCCAGCGAGCCGGTGAGCTCGCTCGAGCGCTCGGCCTTCAGCTCCGCCTTGCGCAGCTTGCCCTCCACCTCGGCGATGTTCAGCTCCTCGTTGCGGCGGGCGATGGCGGCATCCGCGCGCTTCTTGCCCATCTCGGCGGCGGCCGCGGCGCGCTCGTTCTGCTTCTGCTCCAGCTTGCGGATCAGCTCGGAGGTGTCGAACGCGAGCGCCGGTTGCCCCTTCTCCAGCGTCTCCCCCTCGGGCGCCATGCGCGCGATCTTGAACTCGCCAATGCCGGACACCAGCGGCGGCCCCAGCGACTCGCTGTTCACCGCCTCCAGCTCTCCCGTCACTGCCACCCCGAGCACCAGCTCGCCGCGCTGCACCTGCACCCAGTCGCGGCCCGCGTCTTCCCCCGTGCAGCCGAGCAGCACGCCCAGCGCCACGGCCGCCGCGACCAGCCAGCTCCAGCCTTCAGCGCGCTGCATCTTGCCCTCCCTGCTCCGCCGGCTGCACCTCTACCCGCACCGACATCCCTGGGCGCATGCGCTCCAGATCCACCCGCTCCAGGGTGACGAGCACCTGGAACGAACGCCGCCACGAGTCCCGTGAGGGCTCGCGGGCCACCGGACTGATCTCGCTGATGACCCCCGGAAACTCCAGCTCGGGATAGGCGTCGAGCCGCGCGATCGCGCGCATGCCAGGCGTGATGCGGCCGTCGTCCACGTCGCTGAGCCGTGCGTTGACCCGCAACGTGGACAGCTCCGGCAGGCGCACGACGGGCACCCCCACCCAGACGTTGTCGCCGCTCTCGATCTTGCGCCCGAACCAGGGGTGCGTGCCGGTGACCACCAGCCCGTCGCGCGGCGCGCGCAGCACCAGATCGCGGATGGCGTTCTC
This sequence comes from Polyangiaceae bacterium, assembly GCA_025937895.1. Taxonomy (GTDB): domain Bacteria; phylum Myxococcota_A; class Polyangia; order Polyangiales; family Polyangiaceae; genus SZUA-265. The sequence continues at coordinate 12,907 of JAICQL010000195.1, forward strand.
CGCCGTCTCGATCTCGCGCAGGCTCTTTTCCAGGGCGATGCGCCGGATCTGTGCCTCCAGGGCGGCGCTCTTCCGGTGCGAGTCCAGCTCGTCGCGAGCGCGCTCGAAGTCGGCCTGGGCGCGCTCGCGCGCCACTTGCCGCTCCTGATAGTCGCGCAGGGGCAGCACGTCGCGATCCACCGCCGCCGAGAGCTTGGCCTTCTCCAGCGCGGTGCGCGCCGCCTCCAGCGCGAAGGCCTTGTCCGACTCCAGGATGGCGTCGTGCGAGATCTGCTGCTCCAGCTCGCTGCGCGCGCGCGCAGCTTGCAGCTTGCGCTCCGAGAGATCGCTGGCGAAATTGCTGTTGTCGAGCTCCGCCACCGGGTCGCCCGCCTTCACCAGCGTGCCGTCCGGGGCGATCCAGCGCAGCGCGATGTTCCACTGAGGCACCCGCGGCACCGTCAAGGCGATGGCGTTCTTGGTGTCGAGCTGGCCCGTGAGCAAGAGCCGCCCGCCGGGCGGCGCTTCACTCGGCACCGCCTCGGACGGAGCTGCCGGCGCGGGCGGGCGGGCGGGCGCGGCAGAGAGCGGCCGCACCTCGGGCACGGGTGCCTCTTTCCGCGTGCAGGCGGCGGCCAGCGCCAGGCAGCAGAGCAAGCCTGCGCACCTCACCGCCCATGTCACTGCCAATGTCACTCCCCATGTCACTGCGCAGCCTCCTGACCGCGCCGATCGTCCACGATGCGCCCGTCGGAGATGCGGATGGCGCGCGGGCAGCGCGCCGCGATCTTGGGCTCGTGCGTGACCACCACCAGGGTGTTACCCGCCTGGTGCAGCTGATCGAACAGCTCCAGGATGTCGCGCCCCGTCTGCGTGTCGAGGTTGCCCGTCGGCTCGTCCGCGAGCAGCAGCGAGGGCTCCGCCACGAGCGCCCGGGCGATGGACACGCGCTGGCGCTGCCCGCCCGACAGCTCGTTCGGCTTGTGCGAGGCGCGGTGCCCGAGGCCCACGCGCTCCAGCGCGCGCGCCGCCAGGGCGCGCCGCTCGCGCAGGCGCACCCCACGGTACACCAGCGGCAGCGCCACGTTGTCGAGCGCTGTGGCTCGCGGCAGGAGCTGAAAATTCTGAAAAATGAAGCCGATCTCCCGGTTGCGCAGATCGGACAGGTCGTCGTCCGAGAGCGAGCGCACCTCGTGCCCCCGCAAATGGTAGCTGCCGCTCGACGGAGTATCCAGGCACCCCAGGATGTTCATCAGCGTGCTCTTTCCAGACCCCGAGGAGCCGATGATGGCGACGTATTCGCCCGAGTGAATCTCGAAGCTGACCCCGGCGAGCGCCGAAATGCGCTCGCCGCCCATCTCGTAATGGCGCTCCACTCCCCGAATCTCGATCAACGGGGCGCGCTCGGGGCGCAGCTCGAGCGAGTCGGGGGCAACCACGGAGCACAGGCATTAGCACGCGAGCGCCGGGTTCGCTCATCCCCTGATGTTGGGGTCAGCGGCCGGCAACCACCCAGGTGCTCAGCGCTGCTTCGAGCGATGGGCCTGATCCAGATCCCGCACGTAGCCCCAGCTGCGCAGGCCTTCTACCAGCTCCTGCGTCATGCCGCTCCCCGTGCCCACCAGAGACTCCTCCACGAGCTTGGCTCGGAAGGCGACGTCCGTGGGCCCGAGCGCTGCCTGCCGCTCGGAGCTCACGCAGTTGGTGCGCGCGAGCGCAAGGTTCAACCGCACCTTGCCCGACCCCAGCACCTCGAGCGGAAGGCCCGTCGCCTGACAGCGCACCAGCCCGGCGGAGGGTGCGCCTTCAATATCGACGATCGATGCACCCTCGGCTGATTGCAGCACGAACTGACGCCCTTTGGCCGTCACCCGCAGCGCGGCGGCCTCCGGCAGGGCAGCGCCGTCTGCCCCCACGCGGATGGGCTGCGGCGCGCTGAACGTGAGCTCCACGGGCTCGGGAAAGCTCAGCGAGTATTCATAGCGCGGGTGATTGGGCGGATCGTAGTACACCGCCAGCCAATCGGCGACCTTGCGCCGGAACTCCAGCACGGTCTGCTCGTTGGCGTCCGCCACGTTGCGCTGCTCGAAGGGATCGCTCTCGCGGTCGTACAGCTCCTCCGCCAGGAAGTAGCTGCCGCGGTTGGCGGACCCGGTCAGCACCTTCTGCGTGGCTGCGGGCCTGCCGAAGATGGGCGCCACCTGCGGGCGGATCAGCAACGAGCGAAACGCCCAGCGATCGGCCACGGCACGGATGCTGCCGGCGTTGCCGGCGCTGGCCAGAATGCCCTCATCCCAGCGCGCCGCGTAGCTCTCCCCGTCCAGCACGGGGCTGTCGAAGGTGCGGGTGTTCGGCAGCTGCAGGTCCACGCCAAAGGCACGCTCCAGCACCCGCCAGAACGCCACCGTGGAGGTCGGAGCATCGACCTGCGCCGGGGTCACCCGGGCCCCACCGTCATACAGCAGCGCAAATGGCGTGTGCGTCTCCTCGAAGCTGGCCATGCAGCAGTGCGAGCTGCCGCGGTTGACCACGTGATCGGGAGGCAGCCAGACCGGCTGCGTCATCGAGCGCCGGGTGAAGTTGCGGCCGTGATCCGTGCCGAAGAACCAGACCCGATCAGCGCTGGGCGAGGCCTCCCGCGCGTGCGCGATCAGGCCCTGGAGATGATCCACCGTCTCCAGCAGGTTGCGCCAGATGCCGTCCAGGATGGCCTGCGAGTACTTCAGCTTCGGTGCGTCGAGCTGGAAGGGCGGCGCGGCGCGCCCGGGCGCGTAGCCGCCGCCACGCTTGGCGTCCGTGGTCTCGTGCGTGGCCGAGAACCAGACGATGTTCAGCGCGTCGTCGTTCGGGTGCTCGCTGATCCAGGTGTTGAAGCGCCGTACCAGCGCGGCGGGGTGCTGGA
>JAICQL010000414.1 GCA_025937895.1 Polyangiaceae bacterium
CCGCCGTGCCGCTCGCCGCCGCTGCGGCCCTGCCGCAGCCCCTGCCCAGCCCGCCTCCGCCCGCACCACGCTCCAGCGTGCAGCCGGTGGCGCAGGGTGCGCCTGCCAGCACCGAGACTCCGGAGAGCGGCTGGCGTGACGTGCTGGACGTGCATGGCACGGCCTCCGGCTGGTGAGCGAGCTGCGCCGTCCGTGGCTCAGGGCGCTGGCGCAGCTGCCGGGGGCCTGACCCCTGCATCCCCCGCGCTGCGGCAGCGGGCGACGCAGCGCTCCCCTGCGCTCACGCAGTCCTTCTCACAGGGGATGCGCCCCTCGCAGTCCTGTATGCAGTCGGTCTGCCGCGTCTGGCACTCCGTGACGCACTCTTGCGGGCTCAGCGGCAGCCGCTCGGTGCGTAGCGGCCCTGCCTGAGGCACGCGGATACGCAGCGGTGGCACCGGCCGGCTATGCCAGGCCCACAGCAGCACCAGCGCTGCGAGCCCCCCAAGCACTGCTACCGGCAACCAGCCAGGCAGCGGCTGCCCTGCGCCCCCGCCCTTCACGCGCGTCCGCTCGCACCCTGGCGCGCGCGCTCGACGCGGCTCGCCATCAGCGGGCCTTGGTGCCGTCTTGCGCGGACGGTGTCTGGTGCTTGGCCTTCCACTCGTCGTACGGCATGCCGTACACGATCTCGCGCGCCTGCTCGTCCGAGAGCGCCTCGCCGCGAGCCTCGGCCTCTGCCCGGTACCACTTGGCCAGGCAGTTGCGGCAGAAGCCCGCCAGGTTCATCACGTCGATGTTCTGAACGTCGCTGCGCTTGCGAAAGTGTTCGAGCAGCCGGCGAAACGCCGCGGCCTCTACCTGCGTGCGGGTCGATTCGTTCATGTCGCGATTCTACGCGTGCCGGCTACGCGGGCGCTGGAAAATCGACAGCTGTAGCGCAGCTCAGTACCAGCCGGGCAGGTCGGGAAAGCGCCCTGGAGGCAGCTCGCGCATGGCGGGGCGAGCGGGTGAGCTGAGGTTCTCCGCGCCCGGAGGCAGCGAGCTGGGGCGCAGCGAGGGGGCTCGCCGCTCCTGGGCGGGCTGCCCTGCCGCAGCGCTGCTGCCAAGCTCCGTGCCGAGCTCGGAGCGCAGCGCCTCGTCCAGCGCCTGCTCTTCCGCTTCAAAGCACGACTTGCCGTCGAGCAGCCGCAGCGCCGCCTTCAACTGCGCCTCCTCCGGATCACCCAGGCGGTGCAGCAGATCATCGGGTACCTCACACTCCGGCTCGATACCGTTGAAGTAGTCCCCCTCACCCGCCACGTTGAGCGAATGGAAGGTGATGGGCGCGATGGCGTAATCGCAGTGCGTCCAGCTGTCGGCTCCGACCGGTTTACCCAGTGTGCGCGAGCCCACCAGGCGAACGTCGAGATACGGAGCCAGCCCGTTGATCACCTGCTCGCTGGCAGACGCCGTGCGCCCGGTCGCCAGGAACACGACCTCGGGCACGGTCACTGCCTCGGCGGCGTCAAACATCAGCCGCGCGCGATTCAGCCCCGTGTTCTTGTCGTTGTAGGTCTCGATGATCAGCGGTTGCCCTGCCGCGTCAGCGTCGATCAGACTGCCGAGCAGCGCCGCCGTGCTCAGCAGTCCGCCGCTGTTGTAGCGCAGATCGATCACCAGCCGCTGCACGCCTGCCGCCTGGAACTGCGCGAACGCCTGGCGCAGCTCGTCTTCACCCGGGCGGACGAAGGTGGTGAACATCAGGTAACCCACCGGCCCCTGCGGGCTCGGCAAGATGCTGACCGACTTGACGCTCGTGATCTCGACGTCGCCCTGCTGCAGCTCCACGTCGTGAATGCTGCCGTCCAGCTCGCGGATGCGATGAACCACCAGCTCCTTGCCGAGCTCGACGTTCAGTTCGATATTGCTCAGCTCGTCCAGGCTGCGTCCATTCACGCCGATGATGAGCGCTCCGCGATCGAGCCCTGCTCGGCCCGCTGCCGAGCCCTCGTGCAC
>JAICQL010000289.1 GCA_025937895.1 Polyangiaceae bacterium
CCCGCTACGCTGAGATCCTCGTCGATGTCAGACCAGTGAATCCCTTCACCATCACCGATGATGCGCCAGTTGTCGCGCTGCTCCTGCGTTGCCTCAAGCAGCCGAGGGAACCATGCAAGCGGTACGGTTATGGTTCGCCCATCCAGTTTCGGACCGTCCAAGCGATCGTTCGAAGGTCGCGTGCCGAAAATCCTGTCGATGCGCACACCTCGATGCTCGCCACAACCGCTGCCCTGGCGAAGCACAGGGCAGCGAGCAACCACGCTCCTGGTGGGAACCCGTCTGCTTCAATGACCTAGTTCGGCAGCGTCCGGTTTGAGAGCGACTACGCCGCATGCACGTCGACTCGGAGCTTCAAGCCCGCCTCGCGCACCTGATCCTGAAGAGCAAGACGCACGAAGTGGGCCTGATGATAACCCAGAGCCACCGCGAAGTGGGCTGCTCTCTCCAGACTGACGGAGCGCCTCCCATGCTCGATGTCGCTGAGATGCGTTCGTGAGATGCCAAGCCTCTCGGCGAACTGCGAAAGGCTCTCGCCTTCACCCTCGCGGATAGCTGATATTGCACCACCCAGGGTCAATGGCCCGCCCATCAGCTTCTCGAGAAACTCCATTGCAGACGTCTTCCGAACTGCGGAACGGCGCTTAGTACTCATGCTTGTTCACTTCCTCGACATAGACCGCCTCGACGGTCCCACCACGACGGATGGTGTAGATGGCCCGATACGAGTCGCTGAGCCGGACGGCACGATAGCGTTGCCATCGACCCTTGAGTGCGTGATCTCGAAAGCCCGGAACAGCTCGGGCAGCCTCGAGACCCTCGACACGTACCAAGTCGGCCCAGAGCGCGAACTTTCTAACGATGTGCGCGGGAACTCGTGCAAGCTGCTTGCGCGCAGTCCTCGATAGTTCGAGTTCCACTAACGCAGTGTACCCTCTATTGGGGTACAGTCAAGCGCCAGCTCGCGCCACAAGTGGAAGTTTAGGCATGTGACGAGATACGAAGCCGGCCCCGCGTGCGTGCTTGTGCAGGATCGCACTACCTGGGTCGCGCGCCGCATCGCCAAGTGCTAGCGTCCGAGATATGCGTCGACGGCTCCGCAAGAAGAAGCGTTTGGGCGACTTTATCGAGCTGGGCTTCGTCCTTCGCGCCGAGCTTGTCCCAACCCTCGACGATCCCGGCTTCGATGCCTTCCTCGACCGATGGATCGACGCCGTCGAGGCGCGGGGGCTCGTCTTCGGAGGCGGGGAAGACGCGACTCCTTCCTCGAGGCGGGCACATTTCGCCCCCAGTAGCTCGCTCTGGAACCACCTGAGCCGCTGCGGTATCATCGTCTTCTTCCGCGGCGGCCCACCGAGCGGAACCACCAGCGCAATCGCCATGGCTAGATCGTGCGGCAAGACAGCTGCGAGCTCGGCAGTCGCCACAACCTCTTTGCTCGATAGGACCGCGGCGACCACGACCGAGTGAGCGCACTGCACACGAGCAAAGAATGAATCAAACGCCGCCAAGCACCGCGACCTCTACCTCGACGACCGGCAAGACCAGTGAGGCAGCCACGCTCTTGGCTCGCCACAACCCACGGCGACGACCTCGACACCAGCACCATGAGCTCTCTGCTCCTTTAATCTTGGCTCAACCCCATCCGGTGGCCACGCGCCCGACACGACCTCCTCGAGCACAGCGAGGCGCTCGAACCCGATCACTCGGAGCCGCGAAAAACTCCCTCTGATCGCTGTCTCCTTGTCCGCCGAACGGCTGGCGTTAAGCAGCGAAGTCCCGAGCGCAGCGAGGGCTTCGTCTGCTTCAACGACCTAGTTGGGCAGCATCTGACTCGGATGGACCTGCGTAATTGTCATCAGGACCCCGCACTATCTTCGATTTGTCAACTCGACGCTGAAGTTCTTTATAGTGTTCGACCAAGCGAGCTGGATCGTTGTCGAACTCGCGCGAAATCTGATGCCGGACCTTTCGGATCGCATTCAGTGCAGGATCAGTCTTCGTCATCGGTGTCTCCCAGAAGCTCAAGTGGAGTGACGAGCGCTGGACTCAGCAGCCCGAGCAGCGTGTTGACTCGTCGGATGTGACCAAACTTGTTCGCGTTCGCGAGGTGCTTGCAATTCCACGTCACGAGAAACTCGCAACGGTGATAGGAAGCCAACGCAAGATGCAGAGCGTCCCCTGCCGGGTCGGCTGGCATCACTCGATGCCGAATGTAAGCTTGGACGATCTCCAGAATGGCATCTTCGATCGCCAAGATTGGCAAGGTCGAGACCAAGGCCAGACAATCGGGACGGGCAGCAAACTCTCCGCGCTCCAGTTCGTCTATAACGGCCACGCTCGTCACGAGCTCAGTTCCGGTGCTCGTTGCTCGACCCCACCATTCACGCGTCCATTCCCGTCGAGCAACCATCTGCGGTTCCGAACGGGCCTCAAAATAGAAGCTTGGAATTGACGTCTCTACGTATGCGCGTGCGGTCATTCCAGACACAGTCTACGGGATGCACGCGAATACGACAAACCGTTGCCGAAGACGCGTGCCTTTTCGCCCACTTTGTGCGCTCTTTCGGCCGTGAGTCGGCGCCAATTCGCCTGTTTTATGCGGCCTCACCAATCGGCTGACTTCGTCGACCGTGCTCCAGCCGTCGGTACGACCATTGGACCATCTCGACGGTCTACGTGTCTGCCCAACTACCAATTCTACCGCCCCATTCGCCACCTATCCCCCACACCCCCTACGGACAAACCTCGCACAGCCGGCCATACCCGCTCCGCACGTTATCCAGACCCGCCTATCGTGTCGCATCGCGCTCATATCCCGCAGAGAACCACGTCACGAGCCGAATCACGCACCCGTCGAACCACAGCCGCTCGTGTCCTCGCAGCCTTGCGCTGCACGCTAGGCAGTTCTGCTTTCGGGCGGCAATTCCGGTGAAAGGCTGCGGCAAGTGCCTCACGACCCTGGTGGCTCGCCGCCTCTTGGCGCATCGAGAGGCCGCTACCCGCTGAGCTGTGCCGTGCTCATGAGGGGGACAAGTGACTGCGGGATCAATCGTTGTGCGGGACGAGGTGAGGAGCAGAAGGATCTGTCCACGGTGCCTCGCCCCTGACTCCGATCACTGCTGCCGCAGCGTTGGACGGGCGCAGCGATGTTCGACCTACGCGCCTTCAATGCCACCCACTGTGTCCATAGCGATTGCATTGACATTGCCACCCGAGCGCGCAGCTGGCCGTCCCATGCCCCGGCTTCCGACACGCGCCGCCGCGTCATCAACACCACCAGCCGGTCACACCGCTCGCCGCTCGCACGAAGGGTCCGACCTTCAAAACACGCCCTCCCCACCCCTCACAGAAGGTCCCGACCCTCTCTCGAGGGGGCCCCCCACCCGCGATCGAAGGTAACGACCTTCAAGATCCGCCTCCCCCCACCCAAGATCGAAGGTGCGTTGCTTCAATTCGCCCCACCTGCTCGCTTGGGCGAAGGTGACTACCTTCACTTCCGCGCCCCCCTACCCCTTCAACGAGGGTCAGCACCTTCAGTGAAGGGCACCGACGATACATTCTGAAGGTCGTGAGCTTCATGGTGAGCCGCTCGTCATGTCGGCGCGGGACACCTTCCGATTGCAATCAAGCGCGCGATCGGCCGACAGAGGAACGCGCGCAGTGAAACCGAAAGTGCGTGCCTAGGTGGGAGGATTCGTGCATAGAGCGAGCTGGGGTGCGGGTGCTGCTCGCACGGAGGGGACGATGGGTGGGCGGTTTGTTCTGAGGGCGAGTGGGGACCAGTATTCGTTCAGCCTGAAGGCTGCTGGCAATCACGAGATCAGTCTGACGGGGGAGCGCTACACCGCGAAGGCCAGCGCGCTGAAGGGCATTGCCGCAATCCGCGAGAGCGCGGCGGTCGATGAGCGCTACGATCGGCGGACGGCTCGGGATGGATCGGCGTATTTCGTGCTGCGTGCGGCGAACCACCAGGTGCTGGGCACGAGCGAGATGTGTTCGTCGCCGGCCCGGCGCGAGTCGGGCATCGCGGCGGTGAAGGCGCCCGCGCCGGCGGCGGTGGTCGACGACGAGACGCGCGGCTGAGCGCGCGGTAGTTCATCCTGGCGGGCGTCTTCGCGCCGTGTTTGGTGCGAGGGGCTCTGCCTCATGGCTGAAGGAGCGGGGCCTGGCTGGTCGCGCGGCTCAGTCGAGTTGCGCGCGGTTGGTGGGCTCGCGATGGAAGTCGAGGAGGAGGAAGCAGAAGCAATGGCGGACGGCGTTTCGAGTGTGGACGAGCAAGCGCAAATTCGGATCCCGGCGGAGGACGCGTTTCGGGCGCTGCTGCCGGAGATGGATGCGCTGGCGGAAGCGGAGTTGATGATCCCGACCGTGGACATCATGTCGGCGGTGTCGGTGGTGCTCGGTGCCTGGCCGCGGCTGCTGGCGCTGCGGCCCGAGATCGAGCGGCACCTGCCGCTCTTCAACCTGGCGCGGTTCGATCAGCTGGAGCAATACGCGAAGGCGCTGCACCACGCAAACGCGCTGTTCAGGATGGCGACCACGCCGAAGCACACCCTGGCGGACCGAGCCAGCGAGCTGACGGTGATCCGCGATCGGCTGCTCACGGATGCGCAGTCCCTCGCCAACTACGGGCTGCTCGACCCGGAGAGCTTGAAGCAGTGCAAGACGGCGCCGGGCTACAAGGCGCTGGCGTCGGACATCGCGGTGCTGCTCACGGTGTTCAAGGAGCGCTGGCTGTCGATCAAGCAGCGCACGCCGGTGACGGTGGAGCTGCTCAACGACGCCAACGATCGCGCGGAAGAACTGCTGGAGGCGGTGGCCGTGAGAGATCAGGCGCCGGTGACGGCGGGCGAAGCCAGCGAGCTGCGGCGGCGCGCGTTCACGATCTTCGCGCGCGCGTACAAGGACGCGCAGCGCGCGGTGGCCTACTTGCGGGCGGACTTCGACGATGCGGAGGAGATCGCGCCTTCCATCTTCACCAATCGTCCGAAGCGGCGGGCGGACGAAGACGACGACGCACCGGAGAGCGGCGAGCCCAGCGCGCAGGAGAGCCCTGCAGCAGCGTCCAACGGCAAGGCCAGCATCAACGTGGATCCCAACGGTCTGCCCATCACCCCGCCGCTCGTCGGCTGATCGGATGCGATGACTGCCGGCAAGACACGTCGTTTGTTTCTCGGAGCCGCCGCTCAGCCCACGGGTGGCAAGGCGGTGCACCATCACCTTCCGCCGCATCACCTGGTCACACACGGCGTGGTGCTGGGCATGACCGGCTCGGGCAAGACGGGGCTGTTGATGGTGATGGTCGAGGAGGCGCTGCGCTCGCGGGTGCCGGTGATCATGATCGACGTGAAGGGCGACCTGCCAAACCTGTTGCTCGCATTCCCCAGCTTTCAGGCGAGTGAGTTTGGCCCGTGGCTGGAGGGGCATGGGTCGCCCGAAGAGGCGCAGCCAGCCGATCTCGCCGAGCAGCTCGCCGGCGAGCGGCAGCGCGAGCTCGGGGGCTGGGGCATCACGGCGGCTGACGTGGCGCAGTTCCGCGCCAGCACCGAGCTGCGCGTGCTCACCCCGGGCTCGAGCGCGGGCGAGCCCGTGCACATCCTCTCGTCCCTGGAGCGGCGTTCATCGGTCTGGGATGTCGATCCCGACGCGGGCCGCGCCGCGATCAGCGCGGCCATCTCGCTCGTGCTGCGCCTGCTGGGGAAAGACGCTGACCCGGCCCGCAGCCGCGAGCACGTGCTGCTCTCAGTGCTGGCTGAGCGGCGCATGCGAGCGGGGCAGAGTGCCGAGCTCGGCTCGCTGCTGGACGAGGTGCTGACCGCGCCCGTCGAGCGCATCGGCGCGCTGGACGTGGAGGAGTTCATGCCGCTGAAGGAGCGCAAGGCGCTCGCCGCGGCCCTGAACACCCTGCTGGCCTCCCCTACCTTCGCCAGCTGGCGCCAGGGCAGCTCGCTCGACGTCCGCGAGTGGCTCACGCCGAAGGAGGGCCGCACCCCCGCCGTCATCGTCAGCGTGGCCCATCTCGACGACGAGGAGCGCACCCTCGTGCTCGGCGTGCTGCTGGAAGAGATCCTGGCCTACACGCGCAGCCTGCCGGGCACCCGCCGGCTGCGCGCGCTGGTGGTGTTCGACGAGGTCTACGGCCTGCTGCCCCCACACCCCGCCAACCCGCCCACCAAGCGCCCCACGGTGGCCCTGATGAAGCAAGGTCGCGCCTTCGGCATCGGTGTGATCGTCGCCACCCAGAATCCGATGGACCTCGACTACCGGACTTTATCCAACGCCGGCTTCTGGGCAGTGGGGCGCCTGCAGACCGACGCCGACCGCGAGCGCGTGGTCGACAGCCTCGCCAACGCCAACGAGCCCGGCAGCAGCGAGGCCGAGCTCTCCGAGCTCATCCGCCGCCTCGGCAAACGCTGGTTCCTGGTGCGCGACGTGCACTCGACCCCGAACACGCTGCTGCTGCAGCCCCGCTGGGCGCTCTCGTTCCTGCGCGGGCCGATGACGCTCGGGGACGTGCGCCGAGCCCTGGAGCGGGGCAGGTTGCGGGTGGTGGCGTAGCGATTTGCCCAAGCAGCTCCACTGTCCAAGTATGCCCTTGCCTCTCAGGGCAGCACGGGCGCAGAGGAACAGTCGCCCGCGTCTGCACCTGGCAAGACCTCGGTCCTGGGACTCGCCACCGGCAGCTCGATCGGCGCTGCAGCGGAGCCATGGCGCAGCTCGTACATGCCAGCCGGCACTTCAGGCAGTGAACACGTGGCGTTCACTTGCAGGCACACGTCTGGGCAGTCACCATCCCACGTGCGCGTGGTAGACCCCTGGGCCTCGAGATGCACGACCCCGTCGGCGACGACTGCACTGCAAGAGGCTTCCGTTTCGGCGCACCCAGAGACGCACCCATTCAGCACGGCCTGTACGTGTGTCCCTCCCGCCGATCGCGGAGACAGGCAGACGGCACCCACGTTCTGGTAGCGCACGACGTCCTTCTGTTCATGTCGTGGAGCGGCGGCGAACCTCGCCGCCAAGCACCGCGCAACTCGCCCCCCACCCCCCCCCACGCTCTACCTCTACCTCGACCCCTGCCTTTGCCCCAGCCCTCGACCTTTCCCTGGAGAAATCCCCCCACCAAAACTAAACCACCGCTCATGCCCCCCAACCCACCCCAGGAGCCCACCGCCCCTCCGGCGCCCCCTCCCGGCACCGTGGAGTCCTGGGCACTCGAGCTCATCACCACCCGCTCGCTGGCAGCCAAGCTCACTCCCCCACCTCCTCCCCGCCGCTGGGCAGAAACTCCGACGCCCCTGCGCCTCGCCGAGCCAGGCCGCCCCCCGGAGCTGCGCCCGGCGCGCAGGGGTCTGCAAGTGCCGGACGATCTGTCGTCGCCGAGCGCGCGGGCGAAGCTGTTGCACACGTTCTGTCATCACGAGCTGCAAGCGGCGGAGCTGATGTGCTGGGCGCTCCTTTCGTTTGCCGATGCGGAGCCGGCGTTCCGGCAGGGCTTGCTGGGCATCTGTCTGGATGAGCTGCGGCACCTGGCGGCGTATCGCGAGGAGATCGAGCGGCTGGGCTTTCAGGTGGGGGACTTTGCGGTGCGGGACTGGTTCTGGCTGCGGGTGCCTCAGTGCGCGACGAAGCTGGAGTTCGTGGCGGTGATGGGGATGGGGCTGGAGGCGGCGAACCTGGAGCACGCGCCGCTGTTCGGTGAGCGGTTGCTGGCGGCGGGCGACGGGGCGGCGGCGGCGCTGCAGGAGCGCATCGCGCGCGAGGAGCTGGGGCACGTGCGCTTTGCGGTGCACTGGTTCGAGCGCTGGACGGAGGGGCAGAGCTTCGAGCGCTGGCTGGCAGCTTTGCCGCGGCCGCTCTCGCCGCTGCTGCTGCGGGGCAAGCGCTTCAACCGCGCTGCGCGGCTGAAGGCGGGCATGCGGGAGCCGTTCCTGAGCGCGCTGGAGCAATGGCAGCCGCCCGAGGGTGATCCGGCGGCGGCGGGGCTGCGGGCGTGAATGCGGGTCTGGCTGCTCAACCTCGACGCGGAGCGCGAGCTTTCGAGCAGCGGTTCCTACCAGACGCCGCAGCGGCTCGCCGCCACGTTGCAGCCGTGGGCGGAGCGTGCGGCGCGTAGCCTGTTGGCCGAGGGTGACGTGTTGCTCGAGCAGTGGCATCCGGGGTTACCCGGTGCGGCCAGGGCAGAGGGTGTTTGCTGGAGCCCCACGCCGTCGGCGCTGGCGCGGCTGAGCAAGGCGGGGGTGCCGCTACCGCCTTGCCCTCCGGTGGAGGTGTTGCGCCGGGTGTGTCACCGGCAGTTCTACGTGGGGCTGGGCGGTGGCGCGCCGGGTGCTTGCTTCCTGACCAGCGCCGAGCTGCTGGAGCAGACGCTGGCGGCGCGCGGCGGGGCGCCGTGGCTGTTCAAGCGGCCGTTTGGCTTCGCGGGGCGGGGGCAGCGGCGCATGGGCGCCACCTTGTCCGCCGACGATCGGCGCTGGCTCGCCGATAGTCTGCGCCTGGGCGGCGTGCTGGCGGAGCCGTGGCTGGAGCTCGAGCGCGAGCTCTCGCTGCACGGCTACATCTCGCCCGACGGCTCCGTGCGGCTGGGTCGGGTGTGCACGCAGCGCACGGACGTCTGGCGCGCGTGGCTGTCGAGCGAGCTGCTCGGCCCGGACGAG
>JAICQL010000154.1 GCA_025937895.1 Polyangiaceae bacterium
GCACCTCCCATTGGCCGACCTTCTCTACATGGAAGTGCGGCGGCAGGTGATCCCTGGAGTTGAACCAGAGCTCCAGCCCGGTGAGGGAGACACACCGGACGTTGGGCACGTCTTCAGCCTAGCTCATACCGGACATTTTTCAATCCTGTGACGATAAATGTCCGGTCTTCCGTGAAAGCTGGACCAGCCTCGGAGCGGACGCCCGCGGGGTTGGCGGGACATCTGAAAAGCCGGGCAAGCGGCCCAGCGACCAATTCACACCAATTGTCGGCCAATTGTCGCCCGGGCCCCTGAACGAGCCCCAACGAACCCATTCGCCATCCCGCAACCCTCCGAAATGCCTCCGTTCGGCCCATTCGCCCCCATGGCCAGATTTAGGTTCCAGCGCCGCAAGGCGTGGGGCTTCAAGTCCCTCCTCGCGCACAGCTTGGACAAGGTTCGGGAATCGCGCGAGGGGGTTACCCCTGGTCGCCACGCGCTGCTTCCGAGCTCAGTAGATACGGCCGGGCGTGGACTCTTGCTGGCTTGGCCCGATGCCACCATAGCCGCCGACGGTCGCGATACCGAAGGGCTCGATGCGAATGTCCGCCTCGCGTGGTGACGGATTGACAATCTGCCCCGGGTAAGAGGGCAGCTCGCCGAAGTGCGGATCCGCATCGGGGGACCACCCTGAGCAGACGCGGGAACGTGGGCCCCCCGCAGCATCTGCTCTGCCTCCTCCACGAGCCGGTTCTCTTCGCGTTCCCGTGCCTCCTGCCTTTCTTTGCCTCCTCGGCGCCGCGCGGCGACGGCGTATCAGCGAACTTCAAACGAGAAGAGGCGCCGCTGGTGCGGCGCTGCGGCTTCCCACGATCGCTGCTCGACGGCTTCGAGCTGCACGGAGCCGGTACGGCGCGCCACGAAGCGGACGCGCCGCACGCCTCCGGCGCCGGGCGCGCCGGACGCCGGAGGCTCGAGCTGGTCGTCGACCAGCTCGATGCTTCCACTTCCCGTTTGGTTGAATCGCCAGCGGTAACCCGTGGTCGGGTTCTCGGCGAGGCGCACGGTGACTTCGTCGCCCACTGCGAGCTGGCGCGAGGAGCCCGCGTCCGCCTCGGAGAGCTGGCAGGAGCTCACGCCCAACCGTTACCTTCGCCCGAGTCTCGCTTGCCGTTGGCCGGAGCCGCGCTCTCACTCTCTGCGTGGCCACAACACGGCTTGGCCGTGGTCTCGGGCTGCGGCATGCCTGCGCGGGCTGTGCCGGAGGTGCCGCCGCTGGCGCGCATGGCGCCGCTCGGCATGCCGGGCGCTGCTGGCGCCGAGCTCATGCTGCCTGTGGGCATGCCCGCAGCTGTCGAGTGCTGGTTCATGCTGCCCCTGGGCATGGTGCCGCTGGCTGGCGTATCGGAGCTCGACCGCGTGGCGCCCCGCTCCATCTCGCCCCGCGGCATGACTCCGAGAAGGCGCTGCTGTGACATTTCGGACATGGGGTTTCTCGAGGCTTTCGAGCGGTTTCCGTTGGTCTGCATGGTTCATGCTCCGCTTTCGCTGACTTGTTGGCTGGCGGCGGGCGCATGGCGCTCGCGCGCGCGGCTCGAGACGAACGGTGCTGCCGCTCGTGGTACCTCGACGCGAGGCGCCGCGAAGGGCCGCAGCTGCCAGTTGTGCCACAGGCCGTTGTCGGTACCGCGCACGAACACTTCCAGGCGCCCGTCCGCATTGTGACCGACGGCGATGTCGCTCGTCAGCACACCACCCTCCGACACCCAATCGGACCAGCTGCCGTTCGGCGCCACTTGCCACTTATGCCAGAGCGCGCCGTCCGTGCCGCGCACAAAGGCCTCGAGACGGCCGCCGGGGCTTCGGCCAACGGCGATGTTGCTCGTCAAGACGCCACCTTGCGACGCCCAGTCCGACCAGCTGCCGTTCGGCGTCAGCTGCCACTTGTGCCAGAGGGCACCGTCGGTGCCGCGCACGAACACCTCCAGTCGACCGTCTGCGTTCTGACCCACGGCGACCTCGGAATTGAGCACGCCACCCTGCGAATGCCAGTCCGACCAGCTGCCGTTCGGCGCCAGCTGCCACTTGTGCCAGAGGGCACCGTCGGTGCCGCGCACGAACACTTCGAGCCGACCATCGGCATTGCTGCCAACGGCGATGTTGCTCGTCAAGACACCGCCCTGCGACGCCCAGTCCGACCAGCTGCCGTTCGGCGCCAGCTGCCACTTGTGCCAGAGCGCGTTGTTCGTGCCCCGCACGAACACCTCTAGCCGACCGTCCGCGTTCCGACCCACTCCGATGTCGGAGGTGAGCACGCCGCCTTGCGACGCCCAGTTGGACCAGCTGCCGTTCGGCGCCACTTGCCACTTGTGCCAGAGCGCGTTGTCCGTGCCCCGCACGAAGACCTCGAGGCGACCGTCACGGTTTTGCCCGGCGCTGATGCTGCTCATCAGCACGCCGCCCTGCGATGCCCAGTCGGACCAGCCGCTATTCGGAGCCACTTGCCACTTGTGCCAGAGCGCGTTGTCCGTGCCCCGCACGAAGACCTCGAGGCGACCATCCTGATTTCTCGCCGCGGTAGCTCTGGACGTGAGCCCTCCACCCTGCGAAGCCCAGCCCGACCATGCGCTCTCCGCCTCCTCGACGATCACGGGAGCGTCGGCGCCCCACGGACCGAACCAGCTGTCAATGCCGCACTCTCCGTAGCCGATGCGGAAGAAGCCGTTCTCACCCCAGCCAGCTCCCCAGCTGTTCTTTGCGATCCAGCAGCTCTGGCTGTCGTCATAGCCGATCAGCGCGACACAGTGCCCGCCTTGCAAGGTGCCCGAGACATGGCGATAGACGCCGCTGCGATACGCGTAGAAATCCGAATACACGTTGAAGCAGCCGGTGACGGGACCGCGCGTCGCGATCCACTGCTTGATCGCTGCCCCCGAGAGCTGTTGGCTGCGGCCGCTGAGCGTCGCATATCGGCTGCGCCAGCCCGGCGCGAGGCCGGTGCATGCCTGGTCACCGGCCGTGTACGGATAGCTCTGGTCGAAGGCGAGACCATGATCGCGACAATCATCCAGCGCCTCTTCGGGCCACCAGCCATTCTGGCAGGTGCGCCCCCGCCGCCGCGCATGGCAATAAAACAGATGGGCTTCGGAGAGATCGACGGCGAGCGCCGGATTGGAGACGGCCGCTTTCAACGTCGACTCCATCACTGCGACGACACCAAATGCGACACAGGAGCCACACGAGCCCTGATCACGGATCGGGGTCACGTAGCTCGCACCACTGACGTTGCGCCAGTCGTGAGCCGGCGGTGCTCCAACGGCCGCAGCCGCCGTGTACGCCGCGGTCGGCGGGTTCGCCTTCAGGGCCCGATCGACCTCCGCCAGCGTCGGCGCACCGGGTGGCGGAACGAAGCCGAGGCGCGCCCGGAGCTCCGTTTCGCTCAGCGCAGTCATGCTCGTTTCTCCACTTTGCCAGGGAGCGCCTAGAGCCTGCAGCTTCGCTGCGAGCTCATCCAAATTCATGCGTAGATCCGCCATGTGCTCAGTCTCCTCCAGTACACGATGCGCGATCCGTGCCCGTGCATGGACGACCTCGCGACCCTGATGTCGAGCGCATCAGCCCCTTCTGTCACCGAGGCGCAGCGGGTCGCGCGCCTCATGCCAGTTGAGAGACGAACGGGCGCACGGGCGTGTCGCACACAAAAGCGGCGCTGGCGGTGCCAGCGTCACGACAGCTCGCGTGCGGTGCAGTAACGAGCGCCCTCGAGCTGGCGCGGGGGCGCGGGCTACGAAGACGTCACACCGCTGCGGTGTAGGGCGGCGAGCGCCCTGGTAGAGCGCTGCTCAGGGTGCTTCGCCGCGACGCTCTTTGCCGGCTGCCTGCGAGCGCCGCTCGACGAGCTGTGACTCATCCGGGCGCGGCGAGCGGCGGCGGCCTTCGCCGGAGGGCTGCACGATGGGCTCGGCGGGCTCCTGGCTCTGCTCGGCGCCGGGCGCATCGGGCTCGGCCTTGCGCGGCTGCGAGCGCACCATGTCGAACATCCACAGCTGTAGCAGCAAGACGACGCTGGCCATGGCGGCGAGCAGCGCTCGCTTGGGGGCGAGGCGGATGGGCTCTGGGGGCGGTGAGTAGCTGCGGACGGCGCCGTGCTGGCGCACGGTGCCTTGTACGGTGGTCTGCTCTTGCGATGAGGTGGGCTGCTCGTCGCTGACGGGCGGTGCTCCGTCGCTCGCCGGCTCTGCATCGGCGCGGCGGCGCAAGAGCGGCATGGGCGGCACGGAGGCATGCAGCGGCAACACGGGCATCACCTGCACCGGTGGCTGGGCTGCGGTGCCCGGGGGCTGTGCCGTGCCTGCGGGCGCCGTGAGGGCGGGCGTGCTGGCGCTGGGTGTGCTGGCGGGAGCGGCGCTCTGCGCGCGGGGCGTGGCGCCGATGCCGAGTGAGGTGGCTCGCGGCGCGCCGGCGGTGGGCGGCGGGGGCACCTCGCTGGCGCGATGGCGGGCGAAGGTGAGCGCGAGCTGGGCCGCGAGCGAGCGGGTGGCGGGGGCGCCCGGTAGTGGCGGTGGAACGCTGGCAGGGGAGCTGGGCGGGGGAGCGACGGTGCTGGGGCGGTCGTCGCGCCGCTTCACCGTGGTGACGTCGGAGTCGGGATGCTCACTGCCGGGTGGGGCCGCCGCGAGGTCTGCCTGCGCCGCAGCGAGGTCTGCCTGCGCCGCGGCAATCTCGCGCGGTGAGGCGGTGGCTGCGGCGCGCGCGTCGTCGGCGCTGCCCGCGTAGCCGAGCGCCAGGCGCAGGATCAGCGCGGCGCGGTCGAGCTGGGGGCCCACCAGCTCCTGCACGAAGGCGGCCACCTCCTCGTGGGAGGCGACCTCATGACCGCAGCGCTCGAGCGCGATGGCAAAGGCGCCGGGGCTGCCGGGGCGCTGGCTGGGGTCGAGCGAGAGCCCGCTATTGACCAGCTCGAGCAGGCCGCGCGAGAGCTGGCAGTCGGAGCGCAGGTCGGCGGTGGCGCGCGGCAGATCGTGCTCGAGCAGCTTGCGCTCGATGGTCTCCTTGCGCCCGGACAGCATGCGGCGCCCGGACAGGAGCTCCCAGAGCAACACGGCCGCGATGAACACGTCCGTGGCTGGCTCGGGAGCGGTGCTGGCGTAGACCTGCTCTGGAGCGCGGTACGCGAGCTCGGCTGCGCTCAGCTCAAAGCCGCGCTGCAACAGCGCCGAGCTGGCCACCAGCGCGTCACACAGGCGGGTGCGCCCGTCGCGTCCGATCAGCACGCTGGCGGGCAAGAGGCCACCAAACGGCGCGTCCGTGGGCCAGCCCGGCCAGCTCTCGTGCACGAACTGCAGGGCGCGCAGCAGGTCCACGGCCAGGCGCAAGCTGACGCTCACGGGGAACAGCAGCTCGCGCGCGCGGGCGCACGACTGCAACACGCTGAGCGGCTGCGCCTCGGTGTACTGGTACGCGACGGCCAGCGGCCGCTGCTTCAACACCTCCACCACGGGCAGCAAGAGCTCGCTGCGCAGGCTCATCGCGGCGCGGCCGGCGCTGGCGACGCGCTCCAGCGTGTCTCTCGTGGCGCCGCCCGAGAGCAGCACGTAGCGCAGCAGCACCGGCTCGGGCGCGCCGCGGCGCTGATCGAGCGCCAGCCACAGATCGCCGAGCGGGCTCTGTGCCACGCGATGCACCAGCCCGAAGCCGTTTCCGGCGGGTTCGTGGTGGGTCTGCGGCGCGGCCATGGCTAATGAGACGGAGCGGGAACGCGAACACTAAGCGGAGCGTCGCCTCTTTGTACCTGGCACGACGCGGGTCGTGCCGGAATGGTTGGCGAACGCTGCTGCTCTTTTTGCCCCGGATCGGAGCACGGTTGCCCTGCCGGCGGAACGCGCGGGAGGCTGACGGCATTTCGCGGCCCAGCGGCCGCTCCAGCCGCGGGCTCAGGGTGCGATCCGCAGCAGCACGGAAAAGGTGCCGATCTGCGGCCAGTTGCGCAACCTGACCAGGAGCTGGCTCTCACCTGCGGGCAAGGTCACCCGGCGAGCGCCCTCGTCCACCACCCAGCCGCGCCAGTGCTCGGCACAATCCCAGATGAGCTCGCCGTCGAGCCACACCTGCATGGAATCGTCGGCTCCGAAGGCAAACCAGACGTCCCGCTCACGATCGGAGCGCACGCGGGTGAAGGCGTAGTGCAGCGAATACGGGGTCATCGTCTCGGGAGTGAAGTCGGGCCGGGTGCGCTGGAGGAAGCGCCAGCGGAGGGGGTCACCAGACATGCCGGTGGGTCGCGCGTCGAGATCGACGGCACGCGGAGCCGTCTGCAGCGAGCCTTCCAGCGGAAGGGGCCCCAGCGTGTACCAGCTGTCCAGGAACACCCAGGTGACCTGCGCGGGGGTGCCCACGAGCTCGCGCGCGGGGACGGGCCGCACGGAGCTCAGCTCGGTGAGCACGGCGTTTTCATCGAGCTGGCGCGCCACGGAGGGACCTCGGTGCGCCGCTCCGGGCAGGAGCGAATGGGGGCTGCCCCCGCGCGGCCCTCGCCCGGGGCTGAGGCGGCCATCCGCCGCCAGCCCGGGCAGCGCGGCTCCGGCGTCTGCCGCCTGGTTGCGAGCTCGCCGCTCCAGCCTGCGCTCGGCCAGCGCCTGCTCGTACAGCTGCTCGTGGCGCAGGCGATCCGCTCGCTGTCGAGCTTGCAGGTCGGTGTCCGCGCGCAGCACGTGGCTCAGGTAGAGCGCCACCAGCAGCAGCAGGTGGGCCGCGGCGGCCGCGAGCAGGCAGCGCTTCATGGCCTCAACGCGTGCGCACTCCGACGTTCCAGAGCCCGGCGAACTGGCAGAGATCGAGCACGTGTACCAGCGCCTGGTGCGAGGCCGCCGCGTCGGCCTCGATGCGCACGTGGGCGCTCGGGTTTTGCCGGGCCAGCGCCTGGATGTGCTGGTGCAAGCCAGCGCGCCCGACCAGCTCGCCATCGATGAAGGTGTCGCCCTCCACGTCGATGCCGATGATCAGCGCGGCATCCTGAGGGCGTGTCAGGGTGGCAGCGGTGGCCACGGGCAGGTTCAGGAGCAGCTCGAACACGCGCTCGTCGCTCTGGCTCCTGCGAAAGCTGGTGGTGACCATGAAGAAGATCAGCAGCAAGAAGACGCAGTCGATCAGCGCGGTGAGATCGATGTCCTCTGGCTCGGACTCGCCCAGCTCGATCTTCATGACGGCGGACGCTCCAGCAATAGCCAGCGCCGCAGCCGCTCGTTCAGGGCAGACTCGAGCCGCGCGGCAGCGCCCTGGATGCGGGAGAACACGAGGTGTCGCGCACCCAGCGCGGGGATGCCGACCATCAACCCCGCAACCGTGGTCACCAGCGCCTTGGAGATGCCGGACGCGACCAGCGAGGTGTCGCCCATGGTGCCGCTGGCAGCGATTGCGTCGAAGGCCTCGACCATGCCGGTGACGGTGCCGAACAGGCCGAGCAAGGGGCTGAGCGTGGCGACGAGGACGAGCCAGGCGGCGCGGCGCAGCTGCTCGCGCAGCGCGGCAGAGGCGAGCTCGCCCGCGAGCGCGTTGACGTCGGCGTAGGGCTGATTGCGATGCTCGACGATGGCCAAGAGCACCTGGGCCCCCACCCCTCGGCTCTGCTCGCACAGGCGCTCCAGCTCCGCGAATCGCCCGCTGCTCCACAGCTCATCCGCCTGCTCGAACAGCGCCTGCTGTGCAGCGCGCTCGCGACGGGAGCGCAGCAGGTGCTCGAGCAAGGTGCCGGCGGCGAGCGCCGAGAGCACCAGGATGACGTACATCACCAGGCCGCCTTGCTGCCAGCGCTGCCAGAGCGTCGTCTGGGCGCGGGCCTCGGCCTGCAGCGAGGCGGCCTGCATGGAGGCACTGGCAGCTCGCGCGGGGCTGGGCTGCCTGTCAATTGTGGGACTGTCGCCGGGAGGGGTCGTGGTTGCGACAGGCGACGGGGCGGTGGCCTCAGTGTCGGACTGAGCCGCAGCGACGGACTGCCGAGACGGCGCGTTCCCTGCTGCGGGAGCAGCCTGCGCTGGCGCTGGCGTCGCCCCCTCCAGGCGCTGGCCGCTGCGGGCTGCCATCACCACGTCGCGCACGGCGCGAATCACGACCGACGGCGCGTCCCAGTGGATGAAGTGACGCGCCTCGGGCACGGTGATGTGACGTGCATTGCTCGACAGGTGCGCCAGCTCCGCCTGCAGCTCCGTCCAGATCTCGAAGCGCTGCGCCCACTCCTCCGGTGGCACGTTGCGCTGCTGGGGCTCGTCGCGCCCGCGGCTGAGCACCACCAGCGGCAAGGCGCCCAGCGCGGAAGTAGCGCCGGCGAGCCGCATGCTGTCGAGGAAGCTGTCGTAGTCCCAGCCGTCGGGGCCGCGCGCCATGCGCTCTCGCTGCCGCTGCCGCTCTTGCTCGCCAAAGCGCGACCAGAGGCGCTCGCCCGCCGCCGCCGGGGTGGCATCCACCAGCACCATGCCAGCCACCTCATCGAAGTAGTCCTGCGCGAACAGGCGTACGTTCAGACCTCCGGCAGAGTGCCCCACCAGCACGTACGGCGGTGGCAGCTCCGCCGCCCCGAGCAGCGCGTGCAGCTCCAGGGCCATGCGAGCGCTGTTGCGCGGCTTTCGCCCGGGCCCGCTGTAGCCGAGCCCGGCGCGATCATACGCACACGCGCGCGTCACCCGCCCCACCCCGGGCAAGACCGTGCGCCACGTGCTGCCGTCGCTGCCGGCTCCGGCCTCGAACACCACCGTGGGGCTGCCCTGCCCTTCGCAATGCAGGTGCAGGCGCAAGCCTGCCGCATCCACCAGCCGATCCAGCTCCGCGAGCAGCGGCAAGGGCGGTGGCTCCGCGTCTGCGCCGCCCACTCCGCCGAGCGCCAGCGCCAGCGAGAAGACGGCGCCTCTCACTCGCGTCCCAGGCGCTCCAGCGCCAAGCGGTGGGCCGTCTCCAGCGCCTCTTCCTCCGGCACGTCGACGTCGGGCACTATGCCCACTCCCTCCCAGTTGGTGCCGGTGACCGGGTTGACGCCGCGCATGGTGGGCACGCGCAGCACGAAACCGCCCTCCACCGGGTACGGAAACGAGGCGTGCGCTCCGCCGCGGGTGTTCTCGCCGACCACCAGCGCTCGCCCCAGGGCTTGCAGCTCATACGCCAGCGCCTCGCCCCCGGAGAACGTGCGCTGCCCCGTCAAGACGAACACCGGCTTGCTCGAGCCCAGGCGCTTGCCCGGTAGCTCGCGTTCGGTCCGAACCTCGAAGCTCTCGCCAGAGTCTCGGCGATGAATGGTCTTGAGCAAGACCGGCTGCTCGTCGAAGAAGTAGCTCGCGACGTGCTGCTCGGTGGGCGGAAAGCCGCCATTATTGCTGCGCAGGTCCACGATCACCGCGTCCGCGTCCGCGACCTCGCTCATGCGCTCGCCGATGGCGGCCTTCTGCGCGTCGAACAGCGGCGGAAAGCCGTTGATGACCAAGAGCGCCACGTTGCCGCGCAGGCGCTGGCTCGAGCCAAAGCCGTAGCCGGAGCGCTCGACCCGCGGCGGCGCCTGGCCGTCCAGCTTGGGCGGAGCCGGCATCGGGCCAAAGCGCAGGCCCAGGTGGCGATCGCGGGCCAGACGCATCAGATCGCGACCGACGGCATCGGCAAACTCGACGGCGTCCGTCAGCTGGTCATAGTCTCCCCGCGCGAGCCTTTTTCGTAGCACGGCGCTCACCTGCTGCGCCGTCTCGAGGTACACGTAGTGAGCCTCGAGCTGCTTCTGGATGGAGTCGAGCGCGGCGCGCCGCCGGGACGCATCCATGGCGCGAGCCTCACGCTGCTCGGGTGACAGCAGCTCGCGCGGCGTGGGCACGGGACCGATGTTGAACCGGGTCACGAGGTGCGGCGAGTCGGGCGAGACCTGCAGGCGCACGCGGGCGTGTTGCGGGCTGTTGCGCTCCTGGAGCAACGCCACCAGCCGGCCCGGCTCGGACTCCTCCACCCGGCGCACGTCAAAGCCGCCGGTGCCCTGGCTCAGGCGGTGCTCGCGCTCGATGCTGCCGATGTCGCGGCTGGCAGCTGCATAGGGGAAGAGGCGCTCGTGGTACGCGAGCAACTGCGCCCGCTCCCCCGAGTTGAAGGCCTGCAGCCAGGCGCCGAGCTGATGGCCCGCGGGAGTGTCGGGCAGCGTGCTCGGGGTGCTGCTGGTGGAGGCCGCGCTGGACGGAGCCGGACCAGGCGCTTCAGACAGCGCCGCTGGGCTCGTGGCGAGCGCCACGGGCAGCGCGGCGGCTGGCGGCGCCTGCGCTGGCACGGCGCGGCTAGACACGGCGCGGCTAGACACGGCGCAGCTAGACACGGCGCAGCTAGACACAGCGCAGCCGAGCGCCGCGCACAGCAGCGCGGGCAGCACCTGTCTGGCGCGCAGGATTGGGTTCACGGACCTGGTAACTGAGATCATGGCTTGGCTCGCATGAAAAAGGTCCAGGCAGCCCCGGGCCCGTCGAAGAAGTGCGGAAGCTTCTCGGAAGCGGCGCGCGCCAGCGGCTCTGCGCCGCCCGGCCCCGGGAAGGGATTGACCTCCTCGGGCAGGGTCACGATGCGCAGCGCCAGCCCGTTTGCGAGCGAGGTGTCGATGCGGCGAACACCGGGCCTCTGCCGGGTCACGTGCACCGGGCCAGCCTCGCTGCCGAGCGCTGCGGCCCAGTCGAGGGCGAGCTGCGACGGGTTTTCGTCCGCTGCCCGCGTCAACGCCACGAAGATCGAGCGCAGGCGACGCTCGGCGCCCGCAGCCAGCACCGGTCCGAGCTCCGTCTTCAGCGGCGCTCGCGGCGGCAGGAACGCTGCCACCCCCGTGTAGCGCCCCGGCTCACGCAGCGCAGCGCGCAGCGCCATCAGCCCGCCCGAGCCGTTGCCGGCGAGAAACACCTCGCCCTGCCCCAGCCCATCCTTGTCACCTAGCTCGCTGGAGAGGGCCTGCAGGTACGCAACATCATCGATCGCCGGGTGCGCGCCGGGGTCGGTCTGCCAGACCCCAGCGTTGATCCACTGGCCCTGCAGAGGCCCGACGGCGGGAGTGCCGTTGGCGTACACGAGCGCGACCCTCTCGCGCTGGGCCAGATCATCAAACCACCAGCGCGTCTCGACCTGCACCTGCTCGGGGCTGTGCCCGCCGTCGTGCAACACGATCAGCAGCGGCGCCGTGGCAGTGAGCTCGCGGTCCGTGCGCAGCAGGTAGCGGCGCGCGAAAGGACCGCAGCCCAGGGTCTCGGTCTTGAAGATGCGGCTCTCGAGGCCCATCAGCTTTGTCGCCGTGTCGATGTCGGCTGGATGCCAGGGCCACGCCGGCAACGGCCGCGGACACGTGGCGGGGGGCGCGGCCCGCCGCGATGGCTCCGCGGTGGGAGTGACGGCATCGCGCTCTGCCTTCGGCGCAGCGGATCCATCGAGCTCCGTGCGTGACACGAGCAGCCAGGAGCCCGCGGCCACCGCGGCGGCAGCGGCCACAGCCAGCCAGCCGTGAGAACGACGGGGGGTGCTGCGCGGTGGCGGCGCGCCCTGCCCCGCGCGCGCCTGGCGAGCGCGCTCCAGCACACGCTGGCGCAGCGCGTCCGGCGCGCGCTCGGCGCGATGAGCGCGGCGGAGCCCCTCGAAGGCGGCGTCGATCCCCGGGTCTCTGGCGTTCATGGCTGACTCTCCGGATCGGGCGGGCCGCCGCTGCGGCGAGGCGCCCGTGGATCACGCTGACAGGTGCGGCGCATCACCGTGCGCGCGCGCTGGAGGCGCGAGACGACGGCGGCCTCGGCCAGGCCCAGCTGCGCCGCGATCTCGCTGGCGCGCAGCTCCTCCAGCTCGAACAGCACGAAGATCACCCGCTGCGGCTCCGTCATTGCCTCGAGCCCTGCGCGCAGCAGCTCCAGCGCCTCCGCCTGCTCCACCTGCCGTTCACCGCTCGCGGCGGTGGCGAGCGCGTGCTGGTGCAGGTAGCCGCCTTCCGGCTCCAGCTCTGCCATCAGCTGCTCGCGCCGCCGGCGCTCGCGGCGGCGAAACTCGGAGGCGACCCGGGCCGCGGTGGCCAGCGCAAACGCTCGCTCCTTGCCCCGGTCGATGTCGTCCAGGCGCCGCGCCACCACCAGCAGCACCTCCTGCACCAGATCCTCGATCTCGCCTTCGCGTGCGCCCAGGCGGCGCGCCGTGCGGTAGATGGCGTCCAGGTGCTCACTGGCCAGTGCCGTGAACCTGTCCTCCGCCTCCTGCTCACCCGTATCCGCGGAGCGCCGCGCGCTCAGCGTCCAGCGAAAGGGAAGGCGTAAGGTGGAAAGCATCCCAGTGGGCTCCGGACTCTGAAACATGGCGCCCGGAGACCAGAACCATTCGCAAAATCGCAACGCCCACGCCGGCCCAACACCCGAGAGGCGCTCTCGACCCGAGCGACCTGCGTTGATGGCGCTGGCGCCTGCGCGACTACACTGGCCACGGCAAGCACACCAACACGCGTCGGAATGGGCCGCCAGCATTGCGCCGCGCGCGGCGGCGTGTCGGGATCAGCGATCATGCACCGCGGCACCGCCAGCTGGAGGCTTTGCTTCTGGACGATCACCCTGGCGAGCCTGCTCGGCGCGTCGTGCGACGGCGATGACGGCAACGGCACCACCGGCGACGGCGAGTGCGCGGGCACGACGGCTCACCTGCGCGAGTGTGGCCTGCTCAGCGAGGGCGCCGACACGTGCAGCGTCACCCCGGAGCGGCGCGAGGAGAGCGCTTGCTCGCAGGCGTGCCTGGTGCAGGCAGAGTGCGACACGCTGGCGATCCTGCTCTGCACCACGCAGGCGCCCGCGAGCGCTGACGCGATCCGCCTGAGCGAATGCGTCGCCGCGTGCTCGGAGCAATATGGCTTTCCCTGCGCGCCGGCTGGCGAGGGCTCGGTGCCGTCGGGCTTCGTCTGCGATGGCGAGGCGGACTGCTCCGACGGCTCCGACGAACAGGACTGCGAGCAGTTCGACTGCGGCGGCGGGGAGAGCATCGTGAGCGGCTGGTTTTGCGATGGCATCCCGGACTGCAGCAACGCCAGCGACGAGGGCAGCGGCTGCGAGCACTTCAGCTGCGCCAGCGGCGGCGAGGTGCCGCTGAGCTTTCAGTGTGACGGCGCCGACGACTGTGGCGACGGCTCGGACGAGGCCGGCTGCGACGTCGCGAGCGTGCAGTGCCAGTGAGCGCCGGCGCCCTGCCCTGGCTCAGCCCGCTCAGCCAGCGAGCAGCCACCTCGGGTTCTTGCGGATCACCTCTTTGTTGAGGAACGCCGCGAAGCTCACCCACCCGAGGTACGGCAGCACCAGCGCGGTGGCGACGCGATCGACCTTGCGCGCTTGCGTCAGGTAGCCGCCGAGCGCGCCCCAGAGCAAGCCGAGATCGACCAGCGCGGCGCGCGGACGGCGCTGGCCGAAGAACAGCGGTGACCAGGCCGCGTTCAGCGCCTGCTGCGCGCCCCACAGCGCGAGCGCGCGGCTGCGCGCCGGCGACGACTCGGCACGGTACACGCGAGCAGCCGAGAGCGCGCTCGCCGCGTACAGCCCCGTCCACACGGGGCCGAACGCCGCGTCCGGTGGATTCAACGAGCTCTTGCGCACCAGCCGATACCACGGCTTGCCGCGCGCCGTGGCGCGAGCGCCCGTGGCGGCTGTCAGCACTGTGGCGAGGCCGATGATGGTAAACGCTAGACCCTTCTGGATTGGAGATCGCATGCGACCTGCACCAGCAACCGGTATGCCGCAGGCACCGGGACAAATTGCGGCGAGCGCTACCTGCTGCCGCTCTGCCCCTGCCCCGTCTGCGCGGCGAGCACTGCCAGCTCGTCCACCCAGGCGTTCATCAGGTCGGTGCCGTGACCCTTCACCCAGCGAAAGCTGACCTGCCGCGCCAGCGCCAGCTCGATGAACGGCTCCCACAGATCGCGGTTGGCGACGGGCTTGCGCTGGCTGTTGCGCCAGCCATTCGCCAGCCAGCCGCTGTACCAGCGCTGCTTGAAGCAGTTGACCACGTACGTGGAGTCGCTCACCACCTCCAGGCGCCCCGGCAGCGCGCGCACCGCCTGCAGCGCGGCGCTGATCTCCATGCGCTGATTGGTGGTGTGCGGCTCTGCGCCGCTCTCGAAGCGGCCACCGCCTTGCACGGCCCAGGCCCAGCCCCCGGGGCCCGGGTTGCCGCTGCAGGCGCCATCGGTGTACACGATCGTCGTACCGGAGTCCTTTTCCAACATCAGCTGATGAGCTAGTACCTCGATTCGCTCGAATCGAGGGCAATGTACGAGGTAGTGCCGCGAATCAGACGTGGCGCAAGGCAGGTAACTCACGCCGCCGTCGCCCCGTCAGGTGCGGCGGGAGTTACCCATCGCGTCATGGATTCGCGGCACAGGCGAAAGGCGGGCGAAAGTCAGCCCTCCCGTCGCGCATTGTCTCGCCCTCACGGGGCCAGCTCGAGCTACGCTCCGGACGATGAAGCTAGGATGGCTGGTGCTGGCGGCGGCCGCTCTGGGCTCGAGCTGGCAAAGGCCGGCGTCTGCATGCAGCGTCATCCTGCCGCAAAAGCAGAGCCTTGCCTGTGAGGCCGGTGCCGGTGGCACGGGCTCTCTGGCGCACACTTCCGTGGCCCAGGCGCGGCTCGTGCTCGACGCGGTGGAGGTCCAGCGCTCGCAGTACGCGCCGCCGGGCCGCGGCGACTGTGGTGAGCTGGGCTCCACCCGGCTGCGCTTCCATCTGCTGGCGGAGGGGGTCGAGCCGGGCTCGGCTGCAGAGGGCAGCACCTGGCCGGCAGACGTCGGGCTGCTGCTCACCTTGCGCGAGGGGCAGTCGGGCTACTTCGCGCCGCCGCCCACCATGATTGCGGGCACCTCCGGCTGGCTGCTGCTGCCGCAAGCGGGCGTGGTGCGCCTGTTCGGTCCTGACGATCCGCAGGCGCCGCTCGCGCTGCTGCTCGAGGCCCGTGCCGTCGATTGCAGCGGCGCGCTCTCCGCGCCGGTTGCCGTGCAGATCAGCCACCCGGGCCGCAGCGATGCCGCAGGAAAAGACGCCGGGGGCCCCGAGGCCGTGGCGCCGCCCGTGGTGGTGGTGCCGGAGGGCGCTGCCGGCGCGAGCAGCGGGGACGACGCGGTGCTGGCCAGTCGCACCCCGGCAGGCTCCTCCTGCGCGGTGTGCTCCGTGCGTGGCGCCGCTCGCGACCACGACGGCGCAGGGCTGGCGCTGGCCCTGGGCGCGCTGGCGCTGAGCGCGCTGCGCAGGCGGCGCCGCTCACGAGCCTAGCCGTGCGGCGCGCGCGGCACCGGCGGATCAGCGGGGTGATAACGATAGCCCATCTCCGAGCGCAGGCTCTCTGGCAGCGGCGGTAGCGCTGCCGAGGGGATCAGGTACGTGGCCAGCCCGTACAGGTCGCTGAAGATGCGGTGCTTCTCCACCGTCGACATCAGGTAGCCATAGCCGGCCGAGCCCGCGGTGCCGATGGCCGTGCCCATCATGCGCTGCACGATCAGCGCGTGGCGATAGCGCCACAACGTCAAGAGCTCGTCCACATCCATGATCACCGACAGCAGCCGCGCGGGCATCTGCAGCACCGGCTCCTGACGGTACAGGGTGATGAGCAGAGCCGCCTGCAGCCCGCGCCACGACATGCGCCAGAGGCCCTCCTCCACGCCCTTGGCGTGCTGCTCTTCGTCAAAGATCAGGTGAAACTTGCGCCGGGCGCGCTCGATCGCGGAGAGCTCGGCCGCCAGCGCCTCGCCGCTCAGCGCCTGGCGCACGCCAGCCGCCTTGCCGTCCAGCACGTGCTCCACCGCGGCGCGGTACGAGTCCCAGAAGCGGTAGCCACCGCGCTCGACGAACGGGGTGCGCGCCAGCCAGCCGTCGATCTGATCATACAGGCTGGGGGCCTGCTCGGCCCGCGCAATCAAGCCCTTGTGCCCTGGGTCGAGCGCGTCGTCGAAGTGACCGTGAAAGACCGGGATGCGATCCTGCCGGCGCAGCCCGAGCCGTGCCTCGATCAGGCGAAACTGCCAGCTCTGAAAGCCGGAGGCGCTGCGCAGCGCCTCGCGAAAGTCCAGAAAATCCTGCGGCGCCATCGTCTCCAGCACGTCCAGCTGGCGCACCAGCAAGCGCCAGATCGCGGCGATGCGATCGAGCCGTGCCAGGATCGGCTGCATGTCTCGATCGTCGACGACGCTGGTCGAGAAGCGCTGCTGGATATCATCCAGCTCGAACGAGATCTGGCGAAACCAGAGCTCGTAGGTCTGGTGAAAGATGATGAACAGCATCTCGTCGTGCGCGGGGCGCCCGCCCAGATCGCTCCACGGCCGCTGCGCGTCGAGCAGCTGATCGAGGCACAGGTACTCGCTATACAGATCCTGCGGCTGCACCATGCTGGCAGCATACCACGCCATCACCGGAGCGCCCGGCAGGCCCGCCCCGTCGTGACTCGAGCAGGGGGTGCCACGCGCGCGGCGGGCGACAGCAGCGCCGGCACCACCTGCACCAGCACGCTCGCCATCAGGATCAGCAGAGCGCCCACCCAGCCCAGCGCCGGCAGGCGCTCGCCCAGGAAGACGTGAGCTGCCAGCGCGGCAAACACCGTCTCCGTGCTGGCGATCACGGCGGCGTCGGTAGGAGGCAGGTGCTTCAGCGCCACGATGAGCAGCAAGAAGGCCACGGCGCTCGACAGCAGCGCCACGTACGCGATGTCGACGGCGGCCGCGGCCAGACCGGCAGCGCTCGGGACCTCGAAGCGGAAGGCCGCCGCGCTGCCCGCCACGGCCACCAGCAGGAAGCCGATCAGGGTGAAGGCGAGCGGTCTGCCCGCGCGCGCAGCACGGCCTGTGATCACGACGTGTGCGGCCCAGAAGAACGCCGAGGCCGCCACCTGCGCATCACCGGCCGAGAACGACGCGAAGCTGCCGCCACCGAGCAGCCAGGTGCCGAACGCCGACAGCGCCACGGCGAGCCACACGAAGCCGGAGGGAGGCGTGCGGCTGACCCCCCACGCGATCAGCGGCGTCAGGACGACGTACAGCGCCGTGAGGAAGCCGCTGTTGGTGACCGTGGCCGTCTGCAACCCGCTCTGCTGCAAGCCCGCGGCCAGGACGAAGGCGACGCCGCCCGCCAGCGACCAGCGCAGCAGCCCCGCTTGCCGCGGCCCCGCGCTTCGCCGTGCCTCCCACCAGGCCAGCGGCGCCAGCGCGAGGCTCGCCAGCACGCCGCGAGCGCCCACGAAGGTCAGCGGCCCCACGTGGCTCATCGCCGACTTCTGAAACAGAAAGGCCAGGCCCCACAGCGCCGCGGCGAGCAGTAGCAGCCAGGCGGCCTTGGTACGGGTCACGCGCGCGGGCTCTTAGCATGAAGCCCGCGGCGGGGCGGGCCCGGATTACAACGTGCGGCTGACGCTCGACCCTGAACACGCCGCCAGCATCGGCATTGACGCGGCGCTTCGTCGTGGCGCACGCTTTCCGGCCCTGGCACAACATCTCGCCGCGGCTGCCAAGTGCACGGCGCTGGTGCTTTGTTGCCGGAGAAACCGCGGCACCCGGCACTTAGCTGAGAAGCGGCCGGTGGTGTGGCACATGGGCAGCGCTCGCTGGGTTCAAGGCTGGAAGAGATGGTGCTGCGCGTGGAGCGCCGCGGCGGCGCTGGGCTGCGCGGAGCACGCGCCCGTGTGTCACGGGCCCCGCTGCGAGGAGCTCGACGTGCACGTGCTCACCTGGTGGCCCAGCACCAACAACGGCCCGGCCACGCCGCTCGTGGACGCGGCCCAGGCTCAGCCCGGCGTGGGTGAGGTGCTGCTCAGCCAGCGCAGCAGCAAGAACGCGATGATGGCCAGCGTGGAGCGCCTGATGCTGGAGTCCGACGACACAGAGCAGGTCGATACGTTCCTGGCCAACGCCGGCCGCGACGTGCTGCGCTGGACCCCTTGCGGCGGGGAAGGCAGCAGCCAGCGCGTGCTGCGGCTGGATGATCGCTATCCAGAGCTGAGCAGCGTCTTCGCGCCTGAAATTCTGTCCGGGGTGACGTGCTGCCCCTCGCCCGACGGCTGCAGCCAGCCTGGCATCTATGCGCTGCCGCTCGGGCTGCACCGCATCAATCACATCTTCTACAACGCGGCTCGCTTCGAGCCCTGCTCCGCGCTGGCCGTGCACGACGGCCCGAGCTTCGCCGAGCTGTTGCGCTGCCTGGGAGTGGACGGCCAGCGGGTGATCAGCGCGCCCGTGCGCAGCTGCGAGGGGGACTGCGCGCTGAACGAGGAGGCGTGCTGGCTGTGCCGAGGCATCGCCGGCGAGTCGCTCTCGTATCTGCTGGAGAGCTTGCTGTTGCTGGTGACCGATCCGCGGCAATACCAGAGCTACTGGCGGGGGCAGAGCTGGCAGGGCGCGCAGCCGCCAGAGGAGTCTCCACTGCGGCAGGCCCTGGCGCTGTTTGAAGGCGAGCTGCTGCCCTACTTGAACAACTGCCCCGCGGGGTCGCAGTGCCTGGCGCCCGCCAACGCCGAGGCAGCGCTGGAAGAGGTCGCCGACGGGCGCGCCGCGTTCCTGGTGATGCCGGACTGGTTCACGCTCGACGTGCAGCGGCGCGAGACGGTAAAGGGACGGCCCTTCCCGGGCACCGACGACACCTTCCTGTTCATGACCGACGTCTTCACCATCCCGCTCGGCACACCCGGCACGTCGGTGGAGGCAGGCCTACGCTGGCTGGATACCTTGCTCGATGTCGAGCTGCAGCAACGCTTCGCCCGGCAGAAGCATGCGCTGCCCGCGCGCGGAGATCACTCCGAGCTGCAGCTGCTGCCCTCGCTCGAGGCGCAGCTGCCCGCCAGTGTGGATCCAGCGCGCATCCGCACGAGCCTCAACGAGTGGCTGCTGGCGCTGCGGCGCGGAGCCATGTCTGCTGGAGCACTGGAGGAGCTGATGGATCAGGAGTTCGGCGCTGCGCTGCGCCAGGGCACGCTGCGAGTGGCTCCATGCGACAGCTCACCCTGCGGCAAGCCATGAGCCGTGCGCTCGCGCTGCTGAGCGTGCTGCTGCTCGGGCTGTGCGCGCCGCCGCGCCCGGCAATGGCGGCGGAGCGGCAGCTCGAGCTGCGCCTGGTGTACCGGGTGGCGCCGGGCTGCCCGGCAGCGGACGTGTTCCTGGCGCGCCTGAACGAGCACGTGGGCTACGGCGGCAACAACTACCTCGAGGGCAGCGTGGTGGTGGTGCCCGCAGGCGAGCGCGGCTTCCGCCTGTTCGTGCAGTTCAACGGCGGCCGGCTCGATGAGCTCGAGGGGCAGAGCTGCGACGCGCTGGTGGACGAGGCGGTGCGCACCGCGGGCCTGGCACGCACGGACAGCCCGGTGCAAAAGGCAGAGGCGCAGCTGCAGCGCGCGCTCGAGCTGGGCGCTCAGCGCGAGGGCTGGGCGCCCGCCCACACTGCACCCGCCCACACTGC
>JAICQL010000221.1 GCA_025937895.1 Polyangiaceae bacterium
CGCTCTTCGCGCACTCTGCCAGTCTTTTGCTGCAACAGCGCTGCCGTCTCGTCCGCTCATCGCTCGCGCGCGCTCTCGCGTGCGCGCACGTGCTCGGCCGCGCGCTGCCCCAGGCCCGGCGCCGCCGGCCCCAGCAAGCTCCTCGCGAGTGACTCCGAGGCACGGGCAGCTCGCTCACACTCCGCCAGCGCAGCCTCTGCGCCCAGCCGCTCGCGCCGCCCGCGCCGCGCCGCCTTGCGGGGCGTGACGTGCGTCTCGGGGCCATCGTCTGCTGCGCTGGAGCGCAGCCAGGTGTCGCCCGCGCTCACCGAGAGCTGCAGCGCGTCGCCCGTCACCTCCAGCTGCGCGCTGGCATCGCCGTAGCGCACGCTGCCGAAGGGCGTGCCGATCAACACCTGCGCGCCGGGCCGCACCCCCGTCCCGGGCTCCGCGCGCAGCCTGCCCTCGGCCAGGATCAGCTCCTCCTGCCCGTCCACGCACGGCAGCACGCGCGCCGGGCCCTGCAGGGTCCACTCGCGCCCGGAGTCACCGTGCTTGAGGTGCAGCCGTGTGCCCTTGCCCAGCTCCAGCCAGTCCGAGCCCAGGAAGCGCTCTCCAGCCTGGATGGCCTGCCCCGAAGCACGCTGCGCGGGTCCGCTCGCCGACATCACGCGGCAGCCGTGCGGAGCGGGCGCTGCCGCCGGCGGCGCCGGCACGGCCGCCGCCACCGGTGCGGCCCGTGCAGCCGCAGCGGGCGCTGCCGCCGTACCGGCGGCCCCGCCCGCTTCCGGCACCTGGCGGCTGCAGCCTGCCAGCGCTGCCAGGGCCAGCAGCCGCCTGCTCCAGCCGACCGCACCCATCACGGCAGCTCGTTCGTGATCCCGTCTTCCTCGTCCTCGCCGAAGATCTCCATGGTGATGTCTTCGCCCACCAGCTCTTCGCGCGCGATGCCCAGGTTGCGGGTCGTCTCTGCCAGGCGATTGGCGAGCACGCCCGTGAACTGCCACAACAGCTTCACCGCCAGGCGATGCTCGGTGCGCAGGATCTCGAAGAAGTCCTTGCGATGGATCACCATCAGCTGAGTGGCGCCCAGCGCCCGCGCCGAGGCCGAGCGCGGCTGGTTGCGGATCAGCGCCATCTCGCCGAAGTGCTCCCCCGGGTCGAGGCGCGCCACCGGGTTACCCGAGCGCATCACCTCCACCTGCCCGCTGAGCACGATGTACAGCTGCTCGCCCTGCTCCCCCTCGCGCACGATGATCTGGCGATCGTTGTACTGCACCACCTCCGTCACCTGCAGCACCTGGCGCAGCTCGCGCGCGTTCAGCGCGCTAAATAGCGGGGTGGCGGCCAGCACGGACTTCTGCGTCTCCAGGTAGCTGAGCCGCTCCTCGTTGTCGGCCTCCATCGCCTCCAGCGCCACCAGCACCGCGGTGATGTTGTCCTTGCCGCCGCGGTCGTTGGCGGTGCTGACCAGGTCGTTCACCACCGAGTCGGGGTCGGGCTGCAGCAGCTTCTGCGCCAGCTCCTCCGGGCTGCCCTCGGGCGCGTCGAAGTAGCCGGAGAGGCCATCGGTGCAGAGCAAGAAGCGATCGCCCGGGGCCACGTCGATGACCAGCGTCTCCGGCTCGCAGTGCTCGTACACACCCACGGCGCGGGTGATGGCCTGCTTCGGTGCCAGCTTGGCGGCGCTGCCCAGGTCGATCTTCTTCTTCTTGATGAACTCGTTGTAGACGTTGTGATCTTCGGTCAGCTGCTCCAGCGTGCCGTTGCGCAGCAAGTAGATACGGCTGTCACCCACGTGGATGATGAAGGCCTGCGCCCCGAGGAACAGCACGGCCACCAGAGTGGTGCCCATGCCGCGCTTCTTCTCGTCTGCGGTCGCCTCCGCGTGGATCTTGCGCGAGGCGCAGTTGACGGCAAAACCCAGCATGTTGGTGATGTCACGCTTGCTGACCCGGCCCGCGCCGGTGCTGCCCTTGACGTAGTCGTCGAGTAGATCCTTGTGCTTGCGGATCTCCTCGCTCAGCGTGCGCACCGCCACGGCGCTCGCCACCTCACCCGCGGCATGGCCGCCCATGCCGTCGCACACCACGTACAGGCGCAGCTTGCGATCCACGAGGTAGTTGTCCTCGTTGTGGTTACGCTGCTTGCCCACGTCCGTCTGGGCGGCAAAGCGCAGCAGAGGCTCGGCGCTCGGCGCGGGCGGCGGCGTGGACGGGCGCACCCCGCTACCAGCCCGAGGCGGCGCCTCGCTCATCATCTGACTTCGGGGAGCGCGGGAATCAAACGCCATAGGCCTCCATGTCTCGTCAGAACGACACGGCCCCGCAGTTCACGAAGGGGTACGGGCTACGGCCTCGACAAACTCGCCTGGCTGCCCCGGGCAGGAACGCAGCGCCAGTGCTTACGGCGCAGCGATTATGGCGCGGTGGTCACAGCGCCAGTGGCTACATCCGCGGTGGTCGCATCCGCGGTGGTCACATCCGCGGGTCACATCCGCGGTAGTCACATCCGGAGCAATCACATCCGGAGTAATCACATCCGGAGTAATCACATCCGGAGTAATCACATCCGGAGTAATCACATTGCGCCGAGCTCGACCGTCAGCCCGAGCGGCTGATCGTGACGCGGCAGATGCTCGGCCAGGAGGGGCGCCCAGGGTGGGATACCGCCGCCGCGAGTGGGCGAGCAAATCAGCGTGATCTCTCGCTCGCCCCGCTCACTCATGGCGCCCGCGGTGGCGCGCACGATCTCTTGCCGGGCCTCGGTGGCGCAGGCGTCATTACGCTGATTGCAGACCATGATGATGGATGCAAAGGAGCGGCGCTTGGCCAGGCGCGCAATCACGCGCTGGCTGAAGTGATGTGGCGCCTCGCCCACCCACTGGGTGATGAGCGCCAAATTTGGCCCAAAACGCCGCGCCGTCGCGATGCCAGCGGACCAATCGGCGCCGGACTCACCGATCACCAGACAAGTCCGTGTGCCTACATCCACCGCTCTGTTATCTGCCGCGCGCACGTCTATCCGCCTCCCCCACTGCCTTCAATTCCGCTGCCATCATCTTCCAAAATCACCGAGCTGAGCCTGCTTCCTCCAGCGTCTGCTCGGCTCTTCTGCCGCTCTATCTTCCGAATCTGCTCTGCCGCACTTCTTCGCTGGTCTTTTCGTCGCTGGTCTTTTCGTCGCTCGTCAGCTTGTCGCTCGTCAGTCCGGCCGCCGCTTCGCCGCCGTTTTCCGGTGTGCCGGCTCCTGCTCGAGCCCGGTGCCTGACCAAGCTCGCTGCTGAGCTGACTGCCACCGCGTGGCTGCTGCAGCACGCCGGGCGTGCTCTCCGATCCTGCTCTCGGATCCTGCTCCCGGATCCGCAGCACCCCCTCCATGGGGGCGTGCTCAGACCCAGATCCCGCGTCCGATCCGCTGCTTCTGCCGCTGGCTCAGCTCCGGCACCCGTCGCGACCACGGGTGCTCGGGAGCAGGGTGCTCGGAAGCACTGAGCTCACGAAGAAGAAGCCGACGCCCCGAAGGGCTCCGGAGAACGCGGCCCGAGGTGCACTTGCACCATCGAGAAGACCGCTGCCTCCAGACGGCAAGACGACAGAGAAGCTAAGCCAGAAAAACGCGAAACGGAAAAACGTCCCGACGAATCAAACCCGAGCGCTCCATTCCTGACGGAGACAGCGCCTGACGGACACCCCCCGAAAACGATCGCATCATGCGTTCGCGGCGCACGACCCGTCAAGAACCAAAGCTCGTCCGAGCGAGCCCCTGATTGCATGTGAAGAAGCCGAGTGAAGAAGCCGAGTGAAGACACGCAGGGAACACGGCGTAAAGGCGCTGATGTCCGTCAACGGCTCGTCACACGAAGGCTGCGCGGACCTGCGACATGGCTCGACTGAAGAGCTCCACACGCTGACCCATGAGCGCTCGAAGTATTCCAAGTGCATACATGTAAGACATCTCGGCGCCCCGCGCTCGGTGAGCGGACAGCAGTTGCAGCATGCGCCGGAGCGCCCCTCTTTTGCG
The DNA here is from genome assembly GCA_025937895.1 of Polyangiaceae bacterium. GTDB lineage: Bacteria > Myxococcota_A > Polyangia > Polyangiales > Polyangiaceae > SZUA-265. The sequence continues at coordinate 4,003 of JAICQL010000221.1, forward strand.
GCGTATTTCCCGCTCGTCACCTGAGTGGTGGCGGCACTCGCCAGGGGAGCCGCGGCAGTCGCGCGCAGCCGGAGCTCATGCGTTTCGCGAGGCAAGCGTGACCCGGTACAGGGTGACTAGCTCGAGTAGGCCTGACCACAGCGGGGATGTCGGGGCACGAGCCGCAACGTCGTACGGCTCGGTGCGAGCCGTGCCTTCCTGCGCGAGGTCCTCGCCAATGGGGAGGTGACGAGACGAGCGCGGCTCCCGAGCGACACCTCCACTCTGCTGCGGCTCGATCCGTTCGCTCGCGACGGCCCAGCCGCCCTTCGCAGCCCCACCCGCCCCACGGCTCCCCACTGAAGGCGCCGCTGCCGACGCCCGCTACCTCGCTCACCCGCTCGAGCCGCCCGTCTTCTTTCGGTGGTGCAGCAAAATCGCCTGACCCATAGGCCGAGACTGGCCGGCGGTTTGTCGTTCGCGGCGCGGCCGTTGTAAGCTCAGCCCCCACGTGTTCGGCTCGAATTTCCCCCAGCAATCCAGATGGCCAAGCTCGAGGCGGTGCTAGAGCAGCGCGGCGTCGCTTCGCCGCGAGAGGTGTCAGAAGCCGCCGCGCTCAGCCTGTTGCACGGCGGAGACGTGACCACGAGCTTGCTGCAAGTTGCGAACATCGACGAAGCTGCGCTCAGCGCAGCGCTGAGCGCCTGTCATGGCCTGCCCGCTGCCAGGCTGGGCCCGCTGCCAGCACCTGAAGCAGACGCACCGTCGCTGCCGCGCGAGGTGGCCGAGCGCTACTGTTGCTTTCCCTTGCACGCGGCGGGCGATGAGCTGGTGCTAGCCGTGTCGCGCCCGCTCGCGCCCGGCGTGCTGGAGGAGCTGGGCTTTGCGCTGGGGCTGCGCCTGACCGAGCAGGTCGCGCTGGAGGTGCGGATCCGCCAGGCCATCGCGCAGCACTACGGGGTGCCGCTCGCCGAGCGGGATCGCCAGGCCATCGCGCGCCTGGAGGGCGCGCTGGAGGCCAAGTCCGAGGAGCAATCGCTGGCCAGCTGGGACGACGCGCAGCTCTCCGCGCTGCCGCGGCCGCCCAGTGAGCCGCCGCCGTCATTGCCGCCCGCCGAGCACGCGGAGTGGGGGGCGGAGGACGGAAGCGCGCCCGCGCGCCCGCCGCACGCTGCGCGGCCGCCTGCCGCCCAGGCGCGCTGGGGCCGGCGCCGCGGGCCCTTCACGATCGCCATGGCGCGCGAAGAGCTGGCGCGCGCCGGCACGCGCGATCAGGTGCTGGAGGCGTTCTTCAGCTTTGCCTGTCAGTTCTTCGAATACACCGCGCTGTTCGCGGTGCACCGCTCGCTGGCAGAGGGGCTGAGCGCCTGGGGTCCGGGCGCCGACCACGAGGCGATTCAGGCCGTGGGCGTGCCGCTGGATCTGCCCAGCTCACTGTCGGAGGCGGCAGAGAGCTGCAAGCTGCGCATCACCCGCCTGGGCCATGACGGCATCGACCGCACCTTGGCCGCAGATCTGCGGCGGCAGCTGGCGAGCCGCGTGCTGATCTTGCCGGTATGTTTGCGGGCTCGCTGCGCATTGCTGCTGTACGGCGATAACGGCGCGAGCGACGTGCTGGAGCACGAGGTACTGGACGTCGCGGCGCTCGCCCCGGACGTGGCCGTCGCGCTGGGCCGCATCATCCTGCAGCGCAAGCGCAGCGCAGCCGCACAGCCGTCGCTCGATCCCGGGGAGCTCACCCAATCCCTGCCGCCGCCGCGCAAGGAGGCGCGCCGCAAGGCGTCCGCTTCCAGCTTCTCGCACCCCGAGCCCTCCGCGGAGCTAGCGGAGGGAGCGGAGCCGGAGCAGGCTTTCACGCTGCCGGAGCTGCCCAGCAAGAGCAGGGACCGCAGCCGCAGCAATGGCCGCAAGACGAGCGTGCCTCCGCCCTCTATCGAGCTGACCGCGCCCAGCGTGCCCGCGCAGCGCAACCTCGGCGGCGAGCCGGAGCAGCCGGGCGCCACTCTGGAGGCGGAGATCGCGCCCGGCGACCCGCTCGCAGCCGCCGCGCTCGCAGCGCACGCCGCCACCGAGGGCGCCACCGAGCCGGCACCTCCGAGGCTCAGCGAGCCGCCGGAGGATCCGACGTTCTTACTGAGCAAGAGCGCGGGCGGCGCGCCCGCGCCCGCCGAGCCACCGCGGCCGCCCCTGCAGCGTGGCATCACGCACCCGCGGCCGGTGCTGCAGCAGCGCCGCCTGCCCTCGGTGATCGTGGACGAGACCAGCACCGAGCAGACCGTCTGGACGCGGGCGGGAGCCGTCACCCAGCCGCCGCTCAGCGCGCGCGAGGCGGCGCTGGTGCGCAGCGCGGCGCTCGACGAGGACGCGCCCACCGTACGCCCGAGCGGCAAGCGCCCGGCTCCCGCAGGGCGCGTGGACATCGTTCCGGCTCCGGCCCAGCGCGCCGTGGAGCCGCCTCCGCCGCGCGTGGTGGCCAGACAGGGCAGCGAGCGCAAGCCCGCGGCCATGGCCCCCGCCCCACCGGTGACCGCGCCCTTTCCGGTGGCGCTCACGCCCGCCACGCCGCCGGTGGCACCCGCCACCACCATCCCGGTGGCGCGCAAGCGCCCGGCGGCGGAGCGCTCCAGCCCGAGCACAGCCGCTACACCGCCCGACACTGCCGCCGAGCCGGCGGCAGCAGCCCGCGAGAAGTCCCCTGCTCCGGCTGCGGCCGGGCCCGCAGCCGATGCGCCGCCCATCAAGCCGCTCGGGCAGCGCGCCATCACCGGCTCGCCGCGGCAGGCTTCGGTGCCAGCCCCGCCTTTCCATCGCGATCCGCCACCGCCCAAGCCGGCCACCTCGACCACTCATCCCGGCCTCGCACCGAGCGCCGCGCCGGCCGCGCGCCGGAGCTCGCCCATCGCTCGTCCCGACTCGCCATCGGTCAAGGCCGTGCCGCGCACGCCGACGGTCCGCCCGCCGGGTCCCTCCGGCGTGGCGCCCGCCGCCAACGTGCAGCGCGGGGCCGCGGGGCCCGGCGGCGAAAATGGCCAGCGCACGGCCGCGCGCGCGCCGACGCTTGCGACGGCGGACGTGTTCAGCCCACCGCCCGCGCCGGAGCCGGCAGAGGCCGCGCCGCCAGCGCGGGAGCCAGCGGAGGCCGCGCCGGGCCCCGCTGCACCCGCCAGCAGCTCCGGTAGCGCAGGCATCGCGGCGATGATCGCGGATTCGCTCGACACCCGGGAGAAGGAGCCGACGGCGCGCATGCCCGAGGCCGAGGCACGGGTGCTGGCCGCCGCCAGCGCCGAGCCGCTCGACGGCAAGCTGGGCGAGCCCGGCGCTGCTCGCGGCAGCGCCCCGGCGATCTCTCCGGATGCGGTCACCAGCGCTCCGCCCGCGGTCAGCGCCGCCCCGGCGCCAGCCAGCCAGCGCTCGCCGCTCTCGTCCAGGCGCCCGCGCCCCGCGCTCGCGCCGCCCGCTCCGGCGGACCCCGAGCTCGACGTGCTGATCGATCAGCTCTGCCAGGGCAATCCCAGGGCCGCTCAAGATGTGACCCGTCTCGGCGCCGCCACGGTGCCGCAGCTGATGGCGCGCTTTCCGGGGCCGGTGGTCAGTGAGCGCGCGGGCCCCAGCTCGCGCGCGTCCGAGTGCGGTCCGTTGCTGCAGGCACTGGCCAACATCGGCTCGCCCGCCGTGCCCGAGATCCTACGCAGCACGGAGGATCAAGACGCACGTGTGCGGCGCTGGGCCACCTTGCTGCTGGGCGAGATCCCGGGGCCTGAGGCGTGTCGAGCGGTGATCCAGCGCCTGGCCGACGACGTGCCGCGCGTGCACCAGGCCGCGCTCGACGCCGCCCGCCTGCTGCTCAGCAGCTCCGCTGCCAACCTCTTCCGCAAGACCCTGTTCGAGGTGGCAGAGGCAGAGGACGCGCCACTGGCGCTGCGTTTGCGCACGCTCGAGCACGTCGCGCGCCTGCGCGACAGCGCCAGCGTGCCGCGCCTGATCTCCTTCCTGTCGCTCGACACCGAGCCTGTCGTACACAAGGCGCTCTGGGTGTTGACGGTGGTCACCCGCCAGGATTTCGGGCGCGACGTCAGCGCCTGGCACGACTGGTGGCAGAGCCATCAGGGCAAGCACCGCTTCCAGTGGCTGATCGAGGCGCTCGATCACCCCGACGTGCGCATCCGCAAGGCCGCGGCCGACGAGCTGCAGGTGGAGGCCAAGGACAGCTTCGGCTACTCCGAGCACCTGCCCGAGCCCGAGCGGCGGGCAGCCCAGCAGCGCTACCAGGACTGGTGGGACACCACCGGCGCGCGGCGCTTCGGGCGGCTACAATGACGGCATGGAGGGATGCTTGCCGTGAAGCGCACACGCGCTGACTTCGACACCGACGACCTCGACCACGAGACCGCGCTGGCCGCGGCCAATCAGGCGCTCGGAGGGCGCAGCGCGCGCGGCACCAGCCCCTTCGCCTCGGTGGAGCTGCGCGGGGTGGACGAGCTGGGGCGCACCAGCCGCGAGTCGCGCTTGCCCGATGACGGCGCCGGGGCACTGCCCAGCGGCGCCTGGGAGCTGGCAGCCATGCTCTCGGTGGCGGTGGCGACGCTGCTGGTGGTCATCGCGCTCTGGCTGATCTGAAGCCCAGCGCCGGGCCCTGCGGGCTGCCCGCGGCCGAGCTACCCGCGGCCGTGCTGTCCTCGACGTGCTGCCCTCGTCCCGCTTCGCTGCCAGCTGGTATGCTGCCGCGGCATGCACGACCTGCGCGACGTGGGAGGCACCCGAGGCGGCCTCCCCAGCTTCCTGCTCGGCTTTGCCCTGCTGTGCGTCGGGGGATACCTGCTCCTGGATCGGGTGAGCGTCTACGGCGGCTACTGGAGCTGGTTCGGCTCCGCCGCTAGCTCCTTCGGGATCACGCTCATTCCGCTGCTGCTCGGTATCGGGATGCTCTTTTACAACGGCAAGTCCGTGCTCGGCTGGCTGCTGTCAGGCGGCGGGGCGCTGGTGATCTTTGCCGGAGTGATCGCCAACCTGCAGATTCACTTTCGCTCCACCAGCCTGTTCAACACCCTCGTCATGCTGGCCCTGATCATGGCCGGGCTGGGCACGATGTTCCGGTCACTGCGCGAGCTGGGCTGAGCCGGGCGCGGCGCTCGAGCGCCGCGCGCCAGCGCAGCCACCCGGCGCTCACTTCTTCTTCTTGCCGGGCTTGTCGCCCTCGGCCGGTGCCTTCTTCTCCAGATTGACGTCCCAGGTGATGACCTTGCGCTCACCGGAGTAAGGCGGAACGATCAGCGCCTGATAGGCGTTGAGCACGCAGTTGCCCAGGCGCGTGTCCTCGAATGGCGGGGGGATCGTGGCCGACGCCACCGAGCCGTCCAGCGCAAAAGTCACCGTCACGCTGGTCTTGCCGCTGGGCATGTTCTCGCCCATCACCACCTCGGGGCAGGTCTCCGCGGAGCGCGTTGCACGCTGAAACTCCAGCTCCGCCTGCTTCTCGTCGAAGGCGCCGGGCCTCTCCGTCTCCAGCAACTCGCCGCCGCCGGTCTTGGGCTTGTTCCGCTGGCGCAGCTCCTCCTGGTAAGCGAGCTCCTCTTGCTCCCGGATGCGATCGTCAGCGGTCTTGATCGTACGGTCATCGTAGGAGGGGCCACACGCAAGCGCCGCCGCCAGCGGAGCCGCCAGCAGAAAGGCGCAGGAAATACCAGGCTTCGACATGCTGGAGATGGTAGCCGCTCGCCGCTGGCGAAGGGAACAGATTCGCGCCGTGCTCGATCGCCGTGCCCCAGCGTGCCGATTCGCGCTCCACCGTGCTCCCCCCTGCTGGTCCGCGCCGCCCCCTCTGGTGCTGGTCTGCCCTGGCGCGCTCTGAACCGCCACCGTGCTGGTTCTCCGGCGGCGCCGCTAGCGAGCCTCCACATCGTGCCGCGCGCCCGCACTCATCACGCGCGGCTCTCTTTTCCGCCGCCTCCTTCGTTCAGAACGCCCTGGCAGCCCCGCTGGAACGGGCCGCGGCATCCGCCCGCGCGCCGGGGCGCTTCCACCCTCAGCGCACCGGAGTGTGCCCCGAGTTCCATTCTCATCAGATCCGCCGCGACCTGGCTCGCCGAGCAGCGTCTGTGAGCGCGACGCTTCCAGCGGAGCGGCACGACTGGCTCTGCGCGTCCGCTACGAGCGATTGCCTCCATTACTTCGCAGTTGCGGGTGCAGTGTTTTGCTGCAATACCCGCGCGCGTTTCATGAAGTGCAACGCTCGCTCCTCGAGCGCGCCTTCACTAAGAACGCACTGACTCGCGAAGCACTTCGGATCCCGATGTCATTGCAGTGGCACACTTGGCCAAATGCTTCGTCATGCGACCGCGGAGCCGCCGCGTGAAATATGCGGGATAGCGATCTTGATTCTTGGACACCTGTCCAGCATCCCCGCGGCACGCAGCGTGCTAAGTGCAGTATTCGGCGCGTGGGGTGTGGAGCGCAGACGGGTCGCCAGTGTGACGGCGAGTGGTAGCATTTCGCGGAGCTCCGCTCCAAAAACGTGAAGTAAGAGGCCTCGATGAACAGCAACGATCCACCGTCGAAATACGGCCGTGTAGATTCGGTGACGATCCCGTCGTTGCTGGGGGATGAGGAGCCCTCGCTCTCCACTCTGGGCCGCCCCGATCCACTCTCGTCGTCCATCTCCGCCAGTCGTGAGCGGTCGGCCGCCGACGTTGGGCTGAGCGGGGGTGCCGCCTGGGGCATCAGCGCATGGGGCGCGGTGGCAGCACCGTCGCACGGTAGCCACATGGAAGAGGAGGCGCCCGCCGCCTCCGATCGCACTTTGCCCAGCGCGCAGCCCGCGGTGGCCTTCGCCCACGGCAGCTTGCTGGCGGAGCGCTACGTGATCCGCCGCTTTCTCGGGCGCGGCGGCATGGGTCAGGTGTACGAGGCGTACGATCGCGTGCTGCGCGAGCCGGTGGCGCTGAAGACCACGACGGGCCAGAGCGTGAGCGACGCACAGCGGCTGCTGGATGAGCTGCGCATGGCCCGGCGGATCACGCACCCCAACGTGTGCCGCCTGTACGACGTGGGCGTGCATGAAGAGCGCGAGGGCGCGCGGCGCACCACGTATTTCCTGACCATGGAGTATCTGGAGGGTCACACCCTGCGGCGCCGCCTGCGCCACGGCTTGCCGCCCCTGCCACAGGTATTCGGCATCGCCCGCCAGCTCTTGATCGGGCTCGGCGCAGTGCACGCCGCGGGCGTGCTGCACCGAGACTTCAAGAGCGAAAACGTGATGTTGCGCCTGCCCGCCGGCGGCCCCGGCCAGGCCCTGATCATGGATTTTGGGCTCGCGCGGCCGCTCCACGCCGCGCCTCAGCCTCACGCCAGCGGCATCGGTGCCGGCAGCCGCGGCTACATGGCCCCAGAGCAGATCGACAACGGAGAGCTCGGGCCAGAGACGGATCTGTTCGCCTTCGGCGTGGTGATGTTCGAGATGCTCACCGGGCGCCTGCCCTTCGCGCGCGAGGTGGGCGGAGGCACCGCCCCCAACCTGCTCGATCAAACGCCGCTCGCGCCCAGCCAGCTGCGCCCGGAGCTGCCGCAAGATCTGGACGCCTTCGTGCTCAAATGCCTGCAGCCGCAGCGCCAGCACCGCTACCGCAGCGCCGAGCGCGCGCTGGCCGCGCTGACGCGCGTCTCGCAGGCTGCCGGCGCGCGCGCCGCGGGGGCGGGCTGGGGCTGGAACTTGGGCTTTCCCCGGCGCGGCGTCGACCTGTTCAAGCACGCCTAGCTCAGAGCGGCCGAGCGCGCTCGCTAGAGGTCGGGGAGCTTAGAGGTCGGTGATCTTGTAGTCCTTGATCTTGTACAAGAGCGCCCGGTGGCTGATCTCCAGCACCTCCGCTGCCCGGGTGCGATTGCCCTTCGTCTTCTGCAGCGCGCGCCGGATCAAGATCTCCTCGATGATGCGCGTGGTCTTCTTCACGCTCAGCTCACCGCTGGTCAGCTGCATCTGCACCGGGTTCTGCGCCTCGCGGATGCGCTCCGGTAGGTCAGCAGGCATCAGCTTGTCGCCCTCGCCCAGCACCATGGCGCGCTCGATGGTGTTCTCCAGCTCGCGCACGTTGCCCGGCCAGGGGTGCTCATACAGCAGCCGGCGCGCCTCACTGTCCAGGCCCGTGATGGCGGTACCCAGGCGCGCGTTGTTGCGCGCCATGAAGTGCTCGATCAGCACCGGGATGTCCTCGCGCCGCTCGCGCAGCGGCGGCACGTGAATGGGCAGCACATTCAGGCGATAGAACAGATCCTCGCGGAAGCGCCCCTTCTGCGTCTCCTTCAGCAGATCGCGGTGGGTGGCGGCCACGATGCGCACGTCCACGGCCACGTCCTTCGTCTCGCCCAGGCGGCGGATCTTGCCGTCCTCCAGCACGCGCAGCCGCTTGACCTGCAGCCCGAGCGGCAGCTCGCCGATCTCATCCAGGAAGAGCGTGCCGCCGTCCGCCTCGGTGAACAGGCCGTTGCGATCGGCGACGGCATCGGTGAAGGCGCCCTTCTTGTGCCCGAACAGCTCGCTCTCCAGCAGGTTCTCGGGGATGGCCCCGCAGTTCAGCGGGACGAAGGGCATGTGGGCGCGGCTGCCGCGCTTGTGCAGCGCGCGCGCCACCAGCTCCTTGCCCACCCCGCTCTCGCCGGTGATGAGCACGGTGGTCTTGTAGTTGGCGATCTTGGCGATGGTGCGGAACACGCCCTGCATCACCGCGCTCTTGGCCAGGATGTCCTCGAAGCGGTGCTCGCGCCGGATCTCCTCGCGCAGCACGCGGTTCTCGCGCCGCAGCGCCTCGCGCTCCTCCGCCTTGCGCAGCGCCAGCACGATCTCATCCGGCTTGAACGGCTTCTGGATGTAGTCGTACGCGCCCGCCTTGATGGCGTCGATCGCCTGATCGAGGTTGCCGTACGCGCTCATCACGATCACCGTCGCGTCGTTGCCCTTTGCGCGCAGCGTGCTCAGCAGATCCATGCCGCCCATGCGCGGCATGCGCACGTCCGTGATCACCACGTCGGGCCCGAAGGACTCGACGAGCCCCAGCGCCTCCTCCCCGCCCGGCGCCGCCTCCACCTCGTAGCCATGGCGCTTCAGCAGGGTGCGCAGCACCAGCCGGATGTTCTCTTCGTCGTCGACTACCAGGACGCGGCGCACTGTGAAAGAAATGCTAGCTTGCGGCGCCAGGCCACGCAAGGTTTGCGGAGTTCACGGGGCTTCACAGCTGTACCGGTCTGGAACGGACGGCGCGGCTGGCGCCCCGGGGGAGCGGCTTTCGCGCAAGTCCCAGGGCGCCAAGAAGAGCAGAAACGACGGCTGGAGAGCTCTGGCAAACGACGCGGAGCGCGCCGCCGCCAGGCGGAAGGAACGCAGCTTACGGAGCTGCAGCGTCGCCGGCATCGGACGCACCGGCGTCGGACACGCCGGCATCGGATACTGCCGGCGCGTCCAGCAGGGCGATGTCCACGACTCCGATGGCGGCGTTCAATGGCGGCAGGCCCGGACCCG
>JAICQL010000122.1 GCA_025937895.1 Polyangiaceae bacterium
ATCCGCTACGAGCTGCCGGAGGCCACCGTTCCGCAGCTGGCGCTGCTGGCGGCGCTGGACGCGCGCACCGGACAGCTGGCTACGCACCGCCTCGAGATCTGGGGCAATCCCACGGTGGAGATTCGCTCCGAGCGCGGCGTGCGGGTGCGCGCCCAGGTGGGCAAGGCGAGCTTTGGCCCCGTGCTCACCGACAAGAAGGGCCTCGCGCGGCTCGAGATCGTGGTGCCCCCGGGCTCGCGCGAGGTGGCCACCTTCGCCACTGACCAGCGCGGCAACGTCACCGAGCGTGCTCTGGCGCTCGATCCGCCGCCGCTCTCGCGCCTGCTGGTGGTGTGCTCGCCGGCGGAGCCTGCACTGTATGTGCTGGCGGCCGAGGAGCGGGGCGCCGCCGCCGAGCGCGCGACGTTTTCGGCACGCATCGCGGAGCAGACGGCGTCGGAGGTGCGCCGCCTGAAGCGCGGCCTGTTCCGCGTCTCGCTCGACCGCGAGCTCGCTGGCGGCAGCGAGACGATCGAGGCGCACGTGCAGCTCGATGACCAACGACAGACCTGCTCGATGCCGCGCCCGGCGCGCTGGGCGCCCGCCCCCGAGCCCGAGCCCGAGCCCGAGCCGGTCGCCGTGGAGGCGGAGCCGGTGCGGCTGCTGGTGGGCGCGCAGCTGGGCGCCAGCTCCAACTTCGGCAAGGTCAGCGGACCGTGGGGCGCCTTGCACGTGGCACTGCCGCTCGGCCACCACGAGAGCGGCCTGCGCCTGGAGGCACAGGCCGCCTACACCCGCAGTCAGTCCAGCGGGCAGAGCTCGAGCGGGGAGCGGTTCGAGCTGACCATCGACAGCGTGCCCGTGCTCGCGGGCGTGCGTTACGCGCTGGCATTTGGCCACTGGCAGGGCAGCGCGGCCGCGAGCGTGGGCTGGGCCTGGGTGGCGACACGGGTGGAACACTCGAGCTCGCGCCAGACGCTCTCCAGCCATCCACTCTGGCTGGGCGGCGCGCTGCGCGGAGCCTACCTGCTCCCGGGCGGCGAGGCCGGCCTGGAGCTGGGCTACTCGCTCCTGAACGTCGATGACCCGGCCATCCGCGGCAACGCCGGCGGCCTGCGCGCCACCCTGGGCTACCTGTTTCACCTGTGAGCTCGTCGATGACTCTCCGCACTCCCCTCACCCTGGCCAACCCGCTGCTGCTCTTGCTGTGCTGCTGGAGCTGCTCCGAGCCCAGCGCTGCGCCCCTGCTCACGCGCTGCGCGCCCCAGCGCGCCTTCCGCGGTAGCTTGCCCATGTCAGGGGTCGTGGAGGGGGAGCGGCTCTCGCCCAGCCTCTCGATCCAGCTCGACGACGGCTCCAGCGCCACCAGCTGGCCCGTGCAGGCGCGCCTGGGCGGCCTGCTGCTGACCGACGTGCGGCTCTCGGATGGCACGAAGGTGCAGTTCACCGTGCCCGCCGAGCTCGGCGCCGGCGCCCACGACTTCGAGCTCGAGCTCGGGCCCGGGCGCACCGCGCGCCTGCCGCGCGCGCTCACTATCGTGGAGGACGGTACCAGCCCCGCTCCCCCCGACGCGGGGCTGACCGCCGACGCGGGACGGCAACCCCAGCAGCCCTTGCCCGATGGCGGCCCGCCGGTGAAGGAGCCGCCGGATGAGCCCGTGGTATTTCCGGAGTACGTGGGCTGCGGCCAGTTCAGCTCCCCCACCCCGGTCACGGTGCTGGGCATGGCGGGCCGCACGATGTGGAGCCCTGCGCTCAGCACCGACGCGCGCGAGCTGTACTTTGCCGTCACGGGCACGGTCGGTGATGAGCTCTGGTCCGCGACGCGCAGTGATCGCGAGAGCGTGTTCTCGGGCGCGGTGGCGTTGCCCGATCTCGTGGGCGGCGGCGACAATGGCACGCCTTTTCCGTCCGCAGACGGGCTGAGCCTGTACTTCACTGCCGCGCCGGCGGGCGCCGTGACCAGCGACATGTCGGGACGCGACCTGTATCGCGCCACGCGCACGAGCCTCAGCGCTCAGTTCGACGATCCCGAGCCGCTCACCGAGCTGAACAGCGGCGGGCGCGACCAGCTGCCCTGGGTGTCCCGCGACGAGCTGACGATCGTCTTCTCCTCCGAGCGCTCCGGCACCTCGCGCCTGTACACCGCGAACCGTCCCCGCCGCGACGCTAGCTTCTCGCCGCCGGTGTTGCTGCCGGGGGTCAATGGCGGCAGCGACAACCGTCCCTTCCTGACCCCGGACCGGCTCACGCTGATGCTGTCGTCGGATCGCCCCGGCACGCAGGGTGCACACGACCTCTGGCTGGCGACGCGCCCCACCGCGGGCGGACCCTTCGGCATGTTCCGCAATCTCTCAGTGCTCAACACGGGTAGCGCCGAGCTCGACGTGACGCTCAGCCAGGACGGCACCGAGCTCTTCTTCATCCGGCGCGACTCGTCCAGCGCCAATCAGCTGCTCCGCGCGCTCTCGAACTGCCCCTGAGCCGCGGCTCTAGCAGCTGGCCAGCAGCTCGCTGCCGCCAGAGCGCGCGGCCAGGGCGCGGCGCAGCTCTGCCAAGAGCGGCTCGAGCCCAGCGCTGACGTCGGGAGCGCACTCACCCAGCCATGCGTGCACAGCCGGCGCTTCCTCGGCCCGCAGAGCCAGGCGCGGCCGTGCGCTCAAGGCCGCGATCAGGCGCGCGGCGATGCTCGCTCGGTCGGTGGCGCGCTCTGCACTGGCCAGGCGCGAGCACAGCCGCGCCAGCCGCTCGCCCGTATCGCCGGGCGTACTCGCCCGCCACTCGAGCTGCGCGCCGCACGCCGGGCTGCTGCCGTAGCGCAGGGCCAGCGCGAAGGCGCTCCAATCGGGCGCGCGCCGCGTCAGCTCGGCGTCGATCAAGAGCTCCACCCCCACGTGCGCGAGCGCACGCCGCGCGCCCTTGCTCACCCCGGCTCCCGCCAGCGCCGCGCGCGCGCGCTGTTCCAGCGACTGGAACACGTGGCTGTCGTGGAAGGCGCGATCGGTGCGGTGATGCAGCTCGATGCCGGCGCTCAGCTCGGCGTGCCGCGAGGCGGGCGGCGGCACGCCCAGCACACTGGCGAAATCGGGCAACATGCTGCCCAGGAGAAACGGCTCACGCTCGGAGAACCAGGCGGCGACCCAGGCGTGGCCGAAGAAGTTCATGCGCGGAGGGTAGTACGCGCCGCGCCCCAGGCAGCTCCGAATTTGGGCCGTGCCAGGACGATACACGCACCCCATTGTTCTTCCTGGAGAACAATCTGTCCGCCAGGGACCGCCTAGTCGGAGCCCCCCGGAAGCAGCAAGCTGTCTCTCATCAAGGCGCGCGGGACGCGCTAACAACCGGAGATACTCATGGAAAAGCTGCTCGATACCAACACCGACAACACCCTGCTCACCGTTCAGCGCGCCATCCTGGGCGCCGTCATTTTTCCGCATGGCGCACAGAAGCTACTCGGCTGGTTTGGCGGCCACGGCTTTGACGGGACCATGAAATTCTTCACGGACGTGGTCGGCCTGCCCGCGCCGCTGGCGGCCCTGGTCATCGTCGCCGAGTCGCTCGGCGCGCTGGCGCTGATCGCCGGCCTGGGCACGCGCCTGGCCGCCCTCGGTATCAGCGCAGTGATGGTGGGCGCCGTCCTGACCACGCACGCCAAGGTCGGCTTCTTCATGAATTGGTTTGGCAGCCAGGCGGGCGAGGGCTTCGAATATCACCTGCTGGCGCTGGCCCTGAGCGTGCCGCTGCTGGTGGCGGGCGGCGGACGCTATGCGCTGGACACCTGGATCAAGAGCTGGCTCGGGCGCCCTGCCTCGAGCTCTCGAGAGCTGCTGGGCGCGCGCTGAGGTGAGGTCGGCAGGATGATGCGCCGGCGGTGTGGCCCCTCCGCCGGCGTCCGCCTCAGCAGAGGCCGAGGTTGCACCCGCTCCCTCGGTCGGGCAAGACAGCACGGTGGACCACGCCGAGCTCACCCTGCTACTGCAGGAGTGCGCGCCACGCCTGGGCCTGCGCTATCACGGCTTCAGCAACGTGCGGGGCCAGGTGCTCAAGCGCATCGCGCGGCGCATCCACGCGCTGCAACTGCAAGACGTGGCGGCCTACCGTGCCCGCCTGCACAGTGACCCCGCGGAGTGGGCGGCGCTGGAGGAGCTGTGCGTGGTGACGCTCTCGCGCTTCTATCGCGACGCGGCGGTGTGGCGGGCGCTGGAGCACGAGGTGCTGCCCCAGCTGGCCGCCGCCGCGAGGGCCGCGGGGGAACGGCACCTGTGCTGCTGGAGCGTGGGTTGCGCCTCGGGAGAAGAGCCGTACACCCTGGCCCTCGTCTGGGAGCTGGGGCTCGGCGGCTGCCAGCAGGGGCTCGGGCTGAGCGTGCTGGCCACCGACCGCCATGCCCCGGTGCTGGAGCGCGCCGCACGAGCCCGCTATCCGGCGGGCACGTTGCGCGAGCTGCCGCAGCCCTGGCGGGAGCGAGCTTTCGAGAGCCAGGGCGGCGGCGAGCTGCTGCTGCGCGAGCCCTTCCGGCGCGCGGTGGAGCTGCGCCAGGCGGACGTGAGCCGCTGGTTGCCGGCGGAGACGTTCGGCCTGATCCTGTGCCGCAACGTGCTGTTCACGTATGTCGACGAGCAGCGGCAGCCCGCGCTGCTGGCGCAGCTGCTGTCGCGGCTGGCGGAGGGCGGCGCGCTGCTGAGCGCCCCGCGCGAGCGAGTGCCAGCAAGCGAGCAGCTCGAGCCCTGGTTGCCCGCGCTGGGTATCTGGCGCAAGCGCCCGCGCTAGACGCGCGCCTCGAGGTCGAGCGCCAGGGTCTGCTGCGCGGCGGGGTCGGGCTCTGCCGAGGGCGGCAGCGAGGACGAGCTCAGCCCGCGCGTGTTCCACCACTCGATCGCGCGCTGCTCCGTCCACGGCTCCGCCAGCTTGCACTGCTCCAGCTGCCGGCGCAGTGTGCGGGCATCGGCGGGGCGCTCGTCGGCTTGCTTCTCCAGGCAGCCGAGCACGATGTCCTCCAGCTCGCTCGGCACGGAGGCACGCAGCGCCACCGACGGCCGCCGCGGCGCGGTGTGCAGGTGGTGCCCGCACACCTCCACGATGCTGCTGCCCTCGAAGGGCGGGCGCCCCACCAACAGGAACCAGGCCAGCGCGCCCAGCGAATACAGATCGCTGCGCGGACCCACGGTGTCCGGTGACTGAATGGCCTCTGGCGCCATGTACAGCGGAGTACCCGCCAGCGTGTTGATGCCGGTCAGCGCCGCGTCGCCCCCGGCCTGCACCGGCTTGACCAGGCCGAAATCGAGCAGCTTGGCGAACTCCTGCTCGTTGCGACGCGGCGAGAGCAGCACGTTGGCGGGCTTGATGTCGCGATGCACCAGCCCGAGGTCGTGCGCCTCTGCCAGCGCTCCGCAAATCTGGATCAACACGTGCACCACGCGCTCGGCCGGCTGGGGCCCGTGCTCGCTCACCAGCCGCTCCAGGTCGATGCCCTGCAGCAGCTCCATCGCGTAGTAGAAGATGCCGTCGCGCGTGCGCCCGTAGTCGTAGATCGCCACCGTATTGGGGTGAGTCAGGCGCGCCATCAGCTGCACCTCGCGCTCGAAGCGCTGGATGGCCAGGTCCCCCACCCGCTCCGGCGGCAGCAGCTTGACCGCCGTGGGCCGCCGCAGCAGCGCGTGGCGCGCTCGCCAGACGTCGCCCATGCCGCCCTCGGCGATCTTGGACTCCAGTGTGTATTGGCCGAAGACGCGCGCCTGGTGCACCTCGCGCCGCAGGCCGAAGATGGTGTGTGACGCCAGCGTGCCCACCGTCACCGCGGACAGCACCCAGCAGCTGGTGGCCACCACGCCGCCCACCACGCTGCCGGCGGAGCCGACGCGCAGGGCTGTGAAGCCGATCAACATGGCGCCGCCCAGCGCACCGATCAGCAAGGTGCGGCGCGGTGTGCTGGGCACGACGATGGCGCGAGCCAGGGTACCCAGGGTGAACGACAGCAGCGCCACGAAGCCACCCATGCCGGCGGGCAAGGTCAAGCCGGACAGGCCCCAGACCGCGATCAGGCCGAGCGAGACGCCGGTGTCGAGCGCATGCAGCTGCCGGCCGCTGCGCGGCCCGGCGCGCGTGGCCCACCACAGGCCGCCCGCGAGCAGCGCGTTGGTGAGGTGCAGCAGCCCTCCCGCTGAAAACGGGCTATGCGCGTCGAGCTGATCGGGTGGCGTGAACAGATAGGCCAGCCCGAGCAGGAACCAGCTGGCCCCGGCCAGCACGAACAGGCACAGGCCGAAAATGCAGAGCCGCCTCTGGAAGAAGTCGCGCCACTCCTCCGTGCCGGTGACCGTGTTGATGTCTCCGGAACCGAGCGCAGCAGGCCTGGGCCCTTCGAGCGGCGGCGGGCGCTCGCTGCGGGGCAACCGCAGGTGCATCAGGCGCATGACGCGCGCTCCGGGTTTGCCATCTGGCTCGTATACACCTCGCTCCGGCGCGCCGGTGGACGGAAGCTCGGCGGCCTGGAAGCCGGCAAACAGCCTGATGCTAACGCGGCGAGCCAGCGAGCGCGCCCACGATGGCCTGTACGAGATCATGGAACCGGGTGGTGCGCCGGGTGCGCCCTGCCGCTGAGAACGACTCGAACGCGCTCTCACGTAATGCCCGGGATAGCTCCAGCTGTACGCCGCAGCCGGCTCTGCCCTGATTGCAGAGATTCTCGGGCTGGCGGCCCATGTGCCAGCCGACTGCGCGACTCACGTGAAACTCGTGGCGCGCGAGCGAATCTTGCATGCGCTCCGCCAGCGCTTCATCCAGGCCGCCGACGCGAACCGCCGCCTTTGACTCTGCTCCACGCTCGCCATGCAGGGTCACGACCGAGTCGCAGCGCGCGAGCAGAGCCCGACACAGCGGCTCGTCGAAGCGGGTGGAGGTGAGATGCAGCACGGCGTTGCCGCTGCGCTTCAGCCCCTCGAAGGCATAGAAAGATAGCTGCTCTCCGGCCACGGCCTCCGCCAGCTCCGAGGTGCCTGGCTCGATGCCACCGCCATGCGGCGCCAGGATCAGAAACACCGGGCTGCTGCTGCGCAGTCGAATGCGATAGTCAGTGCCGGCCCGTTCGTGCCGGGCCAGCTCGGCAAAAGCGAGGTAGCGATCCGGCATTCGCTCAGTGGATGCGCCGTTCGATGCGGCCCCACGGCGCCCCGGGCGACGCGCTCAGCTCAGGCTGTGACCAGGGCGAGAGCCCGAGCTGCGGCCAGGCACGCAGGACGGCGCGCTCGATCTCGCTCCAGCCCAGGCGGGTGGAGCGCTTGCTCGCGCTGGAGCGGGCGCCGCGCCACTCTGCCGCGGCCAGGGATGGCGAGTGGAGCGCGGACTGAAACCACTGGCGCGCAGCCAACAGCGTGTCCACCGCGCCCTCCAGCACCGCCTCGGGCGAGATGCCGCGCGGATCGCGCTCGGCCGCGGCGCGCAGCTGCTCTGCAAATGCCGCCCAGCGCTCCTCCGCGTGCTCGCCGTAGCAGTTCAAGAAGTGACTCGCGCGCGCGCTCAGCGAAGGCAACATGTGGCTCACGTAACGCTGTAGGTGACGGTAGCCCAGCGTACACACCTCGAGCACGTGGCAGGCGCCCAGCGCGTGTGCTGCGTCGGACAGCGCGGGCAACTTCTTGCATGCGGGCAGCTCCAGCTCCGGTACGGCGACGCCCATCTCGGCCAGATCCAGCTCGAGCAGCTCCGCCTTGCAGCGCTGATCGAGATCGAGCAGCGCCTGCCCCAGGCCGCTCACCTCGCGCAGCCGCTGCTCGAGCGGCGCGTGAAAGCCCCACAGCGCCGCGCAGAAGGAGCGATAGCGCTGCTCGGTGGCGGGCCGGGCCAGGAGCAGCAAGAGCGCATCCAGCTCGTGCTGCAGCAGGCTCGTCTCGCGTAGCAGGCGCTGCGAGAGCCCTTCATTGGGCAGCGCGATGCCGCCGCACAGCGTGCCGCCCGAAAGAAGAAAAGAGCTGGGAGAATCAGCGAGCAGCGAGCTGCTGGATTCAGGGAAAGGCTTCGCGACGGACTGGAGTGGCGGAAAAGTCATGAGGCGCCCTTGCAGCAAGAACCTTGCCGGCCTTTGCAGCGTGCCTCGCAAAGGCTCGACCCAGTGCAGCACGCTGCAGCAGCACACATCGGTCCGACAACATTTTCGAGCGTTATTTCTGCGCAGGGCGCCGGGGCGTACGGCATCGTGCGCAGCACCATGCCGCAGAGCGGCGTTGCGCGCCGGGCACGCTCAGCGCAGCCGAGTGGCGCGTGGCGAGTCGGTGCCGCTGTCGCACTTGGCCTCGGCCGTGGACGCCACACTCGATTGGGCACTCACCCCGGGTACAGCATGGTCGGCGCAGCGCTGGAGAGCGCTGCACCTGGTGGCGTATCTGGAAACAATTGGCTGCGCGGCTCGTCGCCAGCAGCTCAGCGAAAGGGCAGCGCGTGCAGCAGCCGGCAGAGCCGATCGACCTCGGGTGGCGTGATATCTGCCGGCAAGCGAAAGGTGGCCAGCACGTTCGGGCGAACATGGAACGTATGCTCCAGCGCCTCCGACATACCGTTTGCTGCCGGCGGTGTCGGTGGCGGTGCAGCGTTGCTGCGAGTGTCGCTGCGCGCGCGCGTCACCGCGCCCTTGCGCCCCGGGCCCGACCACATGAAGCGCTGCCCCTTGCGCCCCAGCTTCAGCTCGCCTTGCCCTGCCTTCTCGAGCTGTTTCAGAGCGGCCACGATGTCATAGCGCGGGCTGCCCTCCAGCTCCGCCTCCAGACGATCGAGCGCCAGCTCCTGCCGCGCGCTGCCCCAGCGCTGCTGGATCTGCGCCGCCAGCTTGCCCGCCAGCGGAGGCTTGTTGCGTTTCTTGCCTGACATCTGGCGGCCAGAACGGCGCGCTGCTGCTGCGTGATTATGCCAATCCGGTGCACTGGGGCAAATGGGCCACGCGGCGATCGCGCGATGACGGCGCGCCGCGAGCCACGTTGCCGCTGCTACCGCGCTCGTTTTCGGTGACTTTTGCGGCGCTGGGTCCTGCGGCGCGCACTGCGGGAGCGCCTGGCACTCGCCTTGCTCCGGCAGGCTCAGGAGCGCCCGCATCCGGGCGAGGACGAGTCGGAGGTTACCGTGGGAATATTGTGGTTCTTGGTGTTCGGTCTGTTCGTCGGCTTCCTGGCACGCGCCCTCATGCCGGGGCGGCAGAACATGGGACTGCTGATGACTTCGGCGCTGGGTATGGTGGGCTCGCTATTGGGCGGCTTTCTGGGCAGCCTGATCAGCAGCGAAGAGGTGACGCGGGTGCACGCCGCGGGGCTGATCGGTAGCGTGCTGGGCGCGCTTCTGGTGCTGGGCCTGGTCGGCATGGGCGGCCGGCGTCGCATGGTCTGATCCGCTGCCCTGTGTCGATTCAGTTTCCAGCGGCGAAGGGCTCCGGCGGCGAGCGCGGCTTCAGTGCTCGCGCAGCAACCGCCGGGAGCTCTCGTCGCTGCGAAACAGCAGCGGCTGCTGAGGCAATGACTTGCGGCGGGCGCGCTCGACCAGCTCGGTGACGCGAACGTGTGCGGGCGAGAGCTCGCACACGGGATCCGTGCTGGCGGCGTCGCCCGTGAGCAGGAAGGCCTGGCAACGGCAGCCGCCGAGGTCTCTCTCTCGCTCCGGACAGGAGCGGCAGGGCTCCTTCATCCAGCCGACCCCGCGATAGCTATTGAACGCGGGTGAGTCGCGCCAGATCGTGCTCAGCTCCTGGTCGCGCACGTTGGGGAAGGTCAGCCCCGGCAACATCCGGGCCTCGTGGCAGGGCAGAGCCAGGCCGTCGGGGGTGACGTTCAGAAAGGTCGTGCCCCAGCCGTTCACGCAGCGCTTGGGCCGCTGCGCGTGATAATCCGGCACCACGAAGTACACCTTCAGCTCGGGGTGGCGCGCGCGAAACTCGGTCACCACCTGCTCTGCGCGCATGAGCTGCTCCGGCGCGGGCAGCAGGTGCTCGCGGTTGTGAAAGGCCCAGCCGTAGTACTGCGTGTTGGCGAGCTCCACGTGGTCCGCCCGCAGCGCCAGCGCCAGCTCCAGCAACTGCTGGACGTGGTCGATGTTCAGACGGTGCAACACCACGTTCATCACCATCGGATAGCCGTGCTGCTTGATCAGGCCTGCTACCCGCTGCTTCAGCTCGAAGGTGCGGGTGTGCGACAGGAAATCATTCAGCTCGCGCGTCGAGTCCTGAAAGGAGAGCTGGATGTGGTTGAGCCCTGCCCGCGCTAGCGCGGCCACTCGCTCCTCTTTCAGACCCACCCCCGAGGTGATCAGGTTGGTGTAGAAGCCGAGCCGGCTGGCCTCCGCGACCAGGCTCTCGAGGTCATCGCGCAGCAGCGGCTCGCCGCCCGAGAAGCCGAGCTGCACGGCGCCCAGCGCGCGCGCCTGGCGCAGCACGCTGAGCCACTCTGCCGTCGACAGCTCGTCGCTGTAGCGTGCGTAGTCCGGTGGGTTGTAACAGAACACGCAGTGCAGCGGGCAGCGGTACGTCAGCTCGGCGTTGAGCCACAGCGGTGGTGGCACCGGCTGCGCTGTATCCTCTGGCTGCGCTGTATCCTCTGGCTGCGCCGTATCTTCTGGCTGCGCCGTATCTTCTGGCTGCGCCGTATCTTCTGGCTGCGCTGTATCTTCTGGCTGCGCTGTATCCTCTGGCTGCGCCGTATCTATTGACGCCACCGTTCAGCTCGCAGCCTGCGCGCGCAGCCAGCCCTTGGCGCGCGCGATGGCGACGAACTCCAGCACGTCTTGCCGCAGCTCTGCGCCCGGAAAGGCTGCCTCGAGCGCGGCAATCAGCTGCTCCAGCGTGGTCTTGCCATCGATGCGGCGCATGATCTCGCCCGCGCCGCCCTGTAGCTTGACCATCCCCTCGGGGAAGAGCAGCACGTAGCATTGCTGGCTGGGCTCCCACTGCAGGCGATACTGGCGGTCGAGCTGGAGCGGCTCGCCGGCGAGCGCATCCCGTGCTGGCGCCTGCGCTTCTCCCGCGGTCACGCGCGCTCCTGCGCGCCGGCTGCGCGGCCCTGAAAGAACACCTGCTCGCCGATGCCGTAGTTGATGGCCATGGCATCCAGCATGCACCAGAGCACGTCCAGCTTGAAGTCCACGATCGCCAGCGCGCGCTCTTGCTCGGCACCGGTGCGGTAGTGATCGAGGGTGAAATCGAGGGCAAATGCCACATCTCGCCGGGCCTGGGCCAGCCGGTTCTGGAAGTACGTGTAGCCCTGCCGCTCGATCCAGGGATAGTGCTCCGGCCAGGTCGCGAGGCGAGTGCGGTGGATGCCGGGCGCGAACAGCTCGGTGAGCGACGCCGTCACCGTCTCTTGCCAGGGCCGCGTGCGCGCGAAGCTCACATACGCGTCCACCGCGAAGCGCACCCCGGGCAACACGTGGCGCAGTGAGGTCACCTCGCTGCGCTCGAGGCCGACCGCCTCCCCAAGGCGCAGCCAGGCCTCGATGCCGCCCTCCTCCCCTTCCCTGCCATCGTGGTCCAGGATGCGCACGATCCACTCGCGCCGGACTGCCTGGTCGGGGCAGTTGGCGAGCAGCGCTGCATCCTTCAGCGGGATGTTCACCTGGTAGTAGAAGCGATTGATTACCCAGGCGCGGATCTGTGCCGCGGTCAACCGGCCTTCATGCATGGCCACGTGATAGGGATGGTAGCTGTGATAGCGCTGCTCGCGAGCGCGCAGCTGCGCCTCGAACTCGGTGCGGGTCCACATGGTCGTCACGCCGGGGCTCTGGTCAGTTGCGCAGCAGAGTGTAGACACCGGGCTCGCGCGCGCTGCCCGTCTCGCGATACGAGAGGCGGTCCCCCTCTACGCAGTATTCGAACGTGCGGCCATCGGCGAGCCGCAGCTGGGTGCCGGACGCCGTGTAGGACTGCTGCCCCCAGTCGATGCTGAAGGCCGTACGACAAGCGCAGTCACCGTTCTCCACGCTGCACTGCCCGGCACCTCCCACGAAGCCAGCCAGCGTGTCGCAGCTGCCCAGGCTGCAGTCCGCGGGAAAGATGACGACGCTATCGCCCACGGGTGCACCGCTGCGCACGACCTGACCGTTGCCAAAGGAGAGCGCGGCTGTCGTGCCGGCCTCGTATTCCACCCTGCCGTTGGCGCAGGCCACCTGCAACAGCCCGAGGTCCGTCGTCGGACAGGCCTCCGAATACAGCCAGGCTCCAGCGAGCTCACCGCCGCAGGGCGTGAAAGCCGGACAGCTGCTGCTGAGGGCGGGCACCTCCGCCCCCTCTAGCTCCACCGGTGGTGGACCGCCTTCACTGCCCGTGGCACCCGCTCCGGCAGCTCCCGCGGGACCGGCGCCGGCTCCGCCCGGCGTTCCGCCCGATCCCGGACGCATGCCGCTGGCTGGGCCGCTCTCCGCGCCGGCAGCTCCGTTCTGCGAACCCGCAGCCCCGCTCTCCGCACCAACAGCACCGCTGCTCCCGCTCGACGGCTCGCTCGTGCCCGAGGCCGAGCCCACCGCGCCATCACCAACACCTGCAGCGCCGCCCTCTCCGGGCTGATTGGAGACCACCAGCTCTCTGGGCGAGCGATCGTCCACTGCACAGTGACACAGCCCCAGGCACACCAGCCCGATGAGCCAGCCCGACATTCTCGCAGCGCGCATTCTGACCTCCAGCGCTAACCTACCTCGAGCCTGCGGCGAGGAAGCTGCCGATGCGCTCGATGGCCTGATCGATGGCCTGCAGAGAGGCCGCGTAGCTGAACCTCAGGTAGCCCTCCCCGTATGCGCCGAAATCCGTACCGGAGAGGCAAGCGACCCCCGCTTCACTCAGTAAACGGCGCGCCAGCTCGCTCGACGGGATGCCGAGCTGGCTGACATTGGGAAAGGCGTAGAAGGCCCCGCTGGGCTTGATGCAGGATACGCCCGGCAGCGATTCGAGGCCGTCCACGATGCGGTCGCGCCGCTCCTGATAAACGCTGCGCTGGGCCTGGACGGCCGCGCGGCACTGCTGCAACGCGCTGACCCCCGCTTGCTGGGTAAAGCCTGCAGTGCAACCGACCGCGTGCATCGTGAGCAAGGCCACCTTCTCTGCCAGCGCCGGCGGCATCGCCGCGTAGCCCAGGCGCCAGCCGGTCATGGCAAACGACTTGGAGAAGCCATCGACCAGGATGGTGCGATGCCGCATCTCCGGAAGAGACCAGAAGCTCGGCGCGTCCTGGTCGTCATAGACCAGATCACCGTAGATCTCGTCGGTCATCACCCACACGTCACGCTCGATGGCAAGCTGGGCGATGGCCTGCAGATCCTCGCGCGGGATGGTGCCGCCGGTGGGGTTCGAGGGCGAGTTGAGGATGAGCAACTTGGTCCTGTCGCTCATGTGGTCGCGCAGGAAATCGAGGTCGAAGGAGAAGCTGCGCGACTCCAGCAATGGCGCCGCGACCGGCACGCCGCCCGCCAGCTCGATGTCGGCGCGGTAGCTGGGAAAGCCCGGATCCGGATAGAGCACTTCATCGCCGGGATTGACCAGCGCCAGGATCGGAAACAAGAGGCCCGGCTTTGCGCCGGGCCCTACCACCACCTCCGCGGGCGAGCACGGGCCCTTGGTGGCGGAGATGTGCTGGGCGATGGCTTCACGGAGCGCGTGTGTGCCGGCAGATGGCGTATAGCGCGTGTGCCCCTCGTCGATGGCTCGCTTGCCAGCCTCGCAGATCGGCGCGAAGGTCTGAAAATCAGGCTGGCCTATCTCCAGATGGATGATGCTGCGGCCTTGCCGCTCCAGCTCCTGGGCTCGAGCCAGCACCTCATACGCGCCCTCGGGCTGGATGTTGGCCACACGGTCGGCAAAGCTCGTCATGGTCTGGCTCGTCTCGTTCGGATTTGTGCTCCTGGCAAGAGAGTTGTGCACGATGCGTGGCAAGAGCGGCCCGGCGCGTGCCGAGCACCGCAGTCACGCGCCCAGCGTTACACCGATGCTTCACTCATCGAGCCTCTTGCGGATCCGGCGCAGCAACTCTTGCACTCGGAACGGCTTTTCCAGCACCTCTGCGCCCGGAGGCAAGCGCTCGCGATAGCGCTCGTCCGCGTAGCCGCTGGTGAACAGCACGCGCAGGTCGGGGCGCAGGGATTGCATTCGCTCCCACGTCTCCGGCCCGCTCAGCTCCGGCATGACGAGATCGAGCAAGACCAGATGAATGGGGTGATCGGCCTCGCGCAAGACGCGGATCGCCTGCGCGCCGTTGGCCACTACCAGGGTGCGATAACCCGCACGCCGCAGCAGCAGCTCCGCCACCCGCCGCACTCTCTCGTCATCCTCTGCCACGAGCAAGGTCTCCCGACCGCGCGGCGGCGAGGAGTCGATCGGCGCCCCCAGGTCTGTCGCCGCACGATAGTCAGCGGGTAGATAGATCTCGAAGCTAGAGCCCATGTCCGGCTCACTGATGACGTCGATCGAGCCATCGTGCTGCTGCACGATGCCATACACCGTGGACAACCCCAGGCCCGTGCCGCGATGCGGGCTCTTGGTCGTGAAGAACGGCTCGAAGATGTGCTCGCGCACCTCCGGGCTCATGCCGGAGCCGGTGTCTGTCACCCGCAGCAGCACATAGCTGCCCGGCCTGGCCCCGGCATGCTGCTGGCAGTAGCGCTCGTCGAGCGCGATGTTCGAGGTCTCCAGGGTGAGCTGTCCGCCTCGCTCCATCGCGTCCCTGGCGTTGAGGCTGAGGTTGAGGATC
Organism: Polyangiaceae bacterium; assembly: GCA_025937895.1. Taxonomy (GTDB): domain Bacteria; phylum Myxococcota_A; class Polyangia; order Polyangiales; family Polyangiaceae; genus SZUA-265. The sequence goes on from JAICQL010000122.1 coordinate 14,682, forward strand.
ACCTGCTCCAGCTGGGTGGGGTCCGCGTTGACCGAGGCCAGCTCACGACCCGGGATGAACTCGATGCTGATGCTCTCCGGCAGCAGGCGGCGCAGCATCTTGGTCACGCCCCGCACCAGCTGGTTCAGATCGATGGGGATCGGGTGCAGCGGCTGGCGGCGGCTGAAGGCCAGCAGCTGGCGGGTGAGGTCTGCGGCACGACGGCTGGCCCCCTCGATCTCCTCCAGACAGTCCACCACCTCGCGCACCTGCGGCCCGCTCTGCAAGGCGAGCTCCGCGTTGCCCAGGATGGCCAGCATCAGATTGTTGAAATCGTGGGCTATGCCCCCCGCCAGTTGCCCCACTGCCTCCATCTTCTGCGAGTGCCGCAGCTGGGCCTCGGTCATGCGCTGGGCGGTGATGTCCCGCGCCACCGCGTACATGTCGCCGGTGATGGGATCGACCGTGGCGCGCCAGGAGAACACCAGAATCTCGCCATCCTTGCGCATGTACCGGTTCTCGAGATCGCTTACGCGACTGCCACGCATCATGCGCTCGAACGCGTCGAGCGAGCGCGTGCGGTCGTCGGGGTGGACCAGCCGGCTAAATGGTGCGCCGAGCAGCTCGTCCGGCTCGTATCCGAGCACCTCGGAGAAGGCCGGATTGGCCCGCTTGATGGCGCCATCCGCTCCGATGACGACCAGCATGTCGAGCGAGAGGGAGAAGAAGCGATCGCGGTCGGCGTCCGCGCGGCGCTGCTCGGTCACGTTGCTGGTGAAGCAGATCAGGCCGATGATGCCCTCCTGCGTGCGGATGGGCCCGATGCGCACGTCCCAGATATGCAACCCCTGCGCGTCGCGGTACATGGTCTCGATGCGGGTGGCGGCCCCGGACTGCAGTACTTCCGAGTAGCTGGCGCGCACCAGCTCGCGATAGTCCGGCGGTGCCAGCTCCATCACGGTGTGGCCGATCACGTCCCGGAGCTGCAGTCCGTACGCGGTCCTGTTCACGTAGCGGAGGACCAGCTCGCGATCGAGCACCGCGACGATATCCAGCGCCGAGCCCAAGATGACGTCGAGCGTCACCCTCGCCTCGTCCGCCAGCCATCGCGCAAGCGGATCTCCCCCCACCTGGCCCCCAGCCATTCCCCGATTGTGCCTCGAGCCAGGGGTAAAGCGAGCCCCTTCGCCCGACGATGCCCGATCAGTAAGGAGCAATCACTCACCCGGCAGCGGGTGCGCGCATGCCCCGGCGCGTGAACGCCACGGCGGCGCCGAGCAGCGCCAGGCAGCCTGCGACCCACAGGGCCCCGCGGTAACTGCGAAGAAAAACTGCCAGCCAGGGCTGCGCTGCGCTGCCCTCCAGCGCGCCTGCGCTCGCCGCCAGCCGGCGCCCCGCCTCTGCCCCTCCCAGGCCCGCGAACACGCCCCCCATCAATGCGGCGCTGACACATTGCCCGAGTGTGCGCCCGGTGGCCAGCACGCCGCCGCCCAGCCCCTGCCGCTCGCGTGGCACCGCGCCCAGCAGGGCGCTGTTGTTGGCCGGCTGAAACAGCGCTTGCGCCAGACCGCAGAGCGCCAGGCCTGCCACCAGCCACGAAAGCGGGGTGCGAGCGCCCACGCTACCCAGCAGAAACAGGCTGCCCGCTGCCAGCAAGAGCCCGAGCGGCGCCAGCACCCCGGACCCGACCCGATCCGAAAGCCTGCCGGCGAGCGGCGCCACCAGCGCGATGGCGAGTGGATAGGCCATCATCAGCTGACCCGATCGCTCCACCGACAGGCCACGCACCTGCTCCAGGTAGAAGGGCGTGAGATACAGCACGCTGAACATGGCCAGAAAGCTCAGCACCAGGCTGAGCAGCGCCGAGCGAAACAGCCGATCGCGAAACAAGCTCAGCTCCACCAGGGGCGCTGGATGGCGCGCCTCGTGAGCCAGAAACCAGCGCCCCGCCGCGGCGCTGATGAGCAGGCCAGACCAGAGCAGGGGCGAACGCCAGCCCAGCTGGTGAACGAACGAGAGCGCGGCCGTGAAGCAGCCGAGGGCAACGCCGATCGCCAGCGCGCCGCCCACGTCGAAGCGTGCAGGCCGCCGCTCTTCCCGGCGCAGGATCAAGCTGGCCAGGAGCAAGCCCAGAGCCCCGATCGGCACGTTGATGAAGAAGATCCAGCGCCAGCTGCCGTGCTCGGTGATGAAGCCGCCGAGCGGCGGCCCGAGGCTCACGCCGATGCCGACGGTCAGCGCGTTCATACCCAGCGCGCGCCCGCGCTCCTCGGCAGGAAAAGCCGAGGTGAGCAGCGCGGGCGACAGGGCCATCAGCAGCGCCGCGCCGGTGCCTTGCAGCGCGCGGCACGCGATCAGCGCGGGCAGCGTGGGCGCCAGACCGCACAGCGCCGAGCTGGCGGTGAACAGCAGCAGCCCGGCTTGCCAGATGCGTTTTCTGCCCAGCACGTCACCCAGCCTGCCTCCGCTCAGCAAGAGCGCCACGATCACGGCCAGGTAGGCGATGACGACCCAGGACAGCACGCCACCCAGCGGACGGCCGAAGGCTCTTCCGATGCTCGGCAGGCTGATGTTGACGATGGAGGAGTCGAGCGTGGCCATCAACACGCCGATGGCCACGACCACGTAGACCGCCCACTTGCCCGGGCTTCCCTCGCTCGCTGACACGGGCTCGGACCTTAGTGACTCGCTCCGAGTGGAGCGAGCACAAAGGCCGGAGGTCAGCGCAGCAGCTGGTAGGCGCTGCCGTCTTCCCTGGCGCGCCCCAGCGCCAGGGCCGCCCGGGCGCGCCAGCTCTCCGCTTCGTCGATCGGCCGGCAGCGAGCGACGCCCAGTAGCACGCTCGGCGCGTGGCGGCGCGCCTCACCCAGCTTGTGCACTCCGCCGAGCAGCCGCTCCAGCGCCGCGAGCAGCTGCTCCTCGGTCATGTCTGCCAGCAAGATCGCGAGCTCTCTGGCGCCCGAGCGCGCCACGAAATCTTGTTTGCGCAGGAACGTGCGCGTCACCACCTTGCTGACCTCGCCCAGCGCAGCGTCGTCCAGCACCGTACCGCGGCCGGGCTTGACCTCGATCACCACCAGCCACGGCGGCTGCTCCAGCAGCGCGCCCAGCGCACACAGCTGCTCCAGCTGCTGCTCGTACGCTGCACGGCCCAAGAGCCCCGTCACCGGATCGAGCACCGCGTTCTTCAGGCCCTCGGCCAGATCCTCGCGCAGCTCGCGCAGCCGCTCGCTCAGCTCGGCAAGCTGGCGTGCCTCGCGCGAGCGGCGGCGATCCATCCCCTCGCGCGCGCTGTCGATGACGAGCGCGGCCGCCCGCGAGACCCCCGCCATGTCGCCGGTGCCCAGCGCGCGAGAGAGCGCCTGCAGGCACAGCTCCACCTGCGCGTCCGAGTCGCGATCCTCGCCGGCGCCACCGCCCAGGAAGCGCGCCATTGCCAGCACCGTGCCGCGCAGCCCGCTGAGGCTACGACCCACGAACTCGCTCTCGTGGCGCCGCTGCTCCTCGAAGAAGCCGTGCAGGCCGGCCCAGTCGCGCAGCGGCCCGACCGCCCCGCGCGCCTCGGCGGCAGACCGCGGCTCGCCCAGGGCGATGCGCTGCGCCCAGTGCTCACATTGCTCGCGCACCTTGCTGGCGGCACGCTCCGTATCGAACGCGAAGCGCCCGTACGCCTTGAGCAAGTTACCGACCGCATCCAGCGCGCGCTCCGGATCTGCGCTGCCCGAGCTGGACGCACCCACCGCCGCTACAGCCTCGGCGGCGGGCTGTACTGGCTTGCGTCTGTTCCACAACATGCTCCTGGGCCCCTCCGCTCCCCTGATCGGCGGCGCCACGGGGCCCTGAAGCTACGCGCAGGTGTGCGCTCTACCGCGGGGGCTCCGCCGCGCGAGCTCAGCCACTGCGCGTCCGTTTAGGGGCGGGAGCATCCGGAAGGCGCACGTCCAGATCGGGATAGCGCTCGTGAAAGAAGCCGAGCGCCAGGTACGTGTGACAGTGACGCACGTCGGGCTGCTGCTTGGTCGGGCAGTTGCAGCCGAGGAAGACGTCGGAGCTGCGCGCGAGCTCATGCAGGGCGTCAAAGGGCGAGCGGTCCTGCCGGAAGCGGGCCTGCAATGCATGCAGGTACGCCGCGCGAAACCGCTCGAAGCCCTTCGCCGACGGATCGGCGAGCAAGCGCTTCACCTCCTCCGCCTCGGGGCGCAGGAAATGGCGCGTGTGCTTGCGCGTATCCTGGCGCACACCCGCCGGCAATGGATCATCGGGCGGCCGCGCTCCGCGGACGATGCGATAACGTCCCAGCACGCCGAGCTCCGCGTTCGCCGCTAGTTGCTGGCGGGCGGCCAGGGCTTGGTCGCGATCTCTTCTTCGTCGTAGCGCTGCAGCTCGCTCTCGCTGTCACCGCCATCCGGAGCTGCATCCGCGTCGTCGCCAGCCAGAAGTGCGCTCGAGGTCTCGTCGTGCTCTCGTGTTTGCATCGTCTTCCCTTTCGCGTGAGATGACGTGTCTTGATCTTTATCACTCGCTCGCCGTGGCCTCAAGCCAACACGCCTCACTCGCTGCACGCGAGCGGCGTACAAACTTTTCGTGATCGATTTTGCATGGAACCATTCGCTGCACGGCGAGTTGCAGTACATTGTTTCACTCGGCGGCGAGCGTTCGCGCCGCTTCCCCGGCACTAGCCTACATGGGAACCAGGCAATAGTTCCAAATCGCGGCACAGCACGCGTGGCCTTCACCCGGCTTTAACAGCCTCGCGCGCGCCAGCCGGGAGCACGCTGCGCGCCCTCGCCGGGTGCCACGCGCGAACCGTGGCCGGCTCCGCTTGTTTTGCCGGCGTCCAGCGAGCCGTTATCTTGCCCTTGATGAAGCTCGCGTCCACGACGCTGACAGGTAACGCAGCCGAGATGATCAGGGATGCGCTGCGCAGTGTGGTCGACTGGGTCGACGTGTGCCTGGTGATCGACACTGGCGTCAGCGACGATACGCTGCGCGTCGCGGCGGAGGTGGCAGGCCCCAAGCTGGAGGTTCGCCGCTTCGAGTGGATCGGGGACTTCTCCGCCGCGCGCAACTTTGCGCTCCGGGCTGCTCATGAGCTGGGCGCCACCTGGGCCATCACGGTCGACACGGATGAGCGCATTCAGCTGAACGGAGAGGACCTGCGGGCCCTGCTGCCGAGCGTGAGCGAGGGCGTGCTGATGATGTACGACGAGGCGCGCACGTACAGCAAAGAGCGCTGCTTTCGCCTGCCCGCCGGGGCCGAGTTCGAGGGGCCCACCCACGAGTCGTTCGCCGGCTATCGCGTGGGGGTGCGCACGCTGGCTCGCGCCACCTTTCGCGAGCTGCCCAAGTCAGCGGCGGCGCTGCGCCAAAAGTTCGAGCGTGACGTGGCCATTCTCACCCGCCACACGCGCGCGCATCCCGATGACCCGCGCTGGTTCTTCTACCTGGGTGAATCCCTGGCGAACCTGGGCCAGCTCGAGCAGGCCCTGCCCGCATACGACCGCTGCGCCAGCCTGCGGGGCTGGAACGAGGAGTCTGCCTGGGCCTGTTACCGTGCGGCCGAGTGCCTGTGCAAGCTGGGTCGTCATGTCGAGGCCGTCGAGCAGTGCGGCCGTGGCCTGGCCCGGCATGCCGGGGTGGCGGAGCTGGCTTGGCTCGCAGCCTTCGCCTGCTACCGCAGTCGAGAGCTGGCGCAGGCCGTGTACTGGGCGCAGCTCGCGCTCGTCTTCGGCTGGCACGCGGGCAAGGGTGGCAAGGTGCCGCGCATCGGCTTTCGTAATCCCTCGGCTCTGTATGAAGGCCCGTACGACATCTTGCGCTTCGCGTACCGCGAGCTGGGTGACTCTGCTGCCGCGGAGGCGGCGGAGAAGAGCTACCAGCAGGCCCTCGCTGCGCGCCTCCGCGGCGCTCAGCGAGAGTGCGAGTGAGCCTCGCTCCAGGGCTTTCTGACCAGGAGCACGAGCAGCGCGATCACCGCACCCGCGGTGACGATGCCGCCCAGGATCAGCAGGCCCAGGCCGATGCCATATTGCCCCTTGAGCTGATCGACCGTCACCTCGTCGGGCACCTCGATGCCGGTGGGATCGGGCTCACGGGGGAACGTGGGATCATTCTCCGGCAGGGGCGTGGGGGGCAGCCCGGGGATGGGCGGCACTCCGGGAGCCTGCGCAGTGACGACGGGGGCCTTCGGGCTGTCAGCGGCCAGCAACGGTGTGGCACAGAGCGAGAGACTGGCGGCGCAAGCGCCCGCGCGCCACCACGAGCGCGCCCCCAGCGAGCGAACGCATGGGCGCGGCGGTGTAACCACTTCAATCGGGTTTGCCATGCCCAGTGCACAGCAACGCACATGCCAGACCTGTAGAAACGAGCCCGCGCACACGCAAATCAGACACTGCCCTGGCCCGGACCCACAAACTGCCTCATATCTTTGCGGCCCTCTTGCCGAAGGGGCGGTGCTGGTCGCGCAGCGTTGCCCCAGCGCGCAAACAGGAATGCCTCAATCGCCGACGCCGATCCCGCGTCGCAGACCGAGCAAGGTGAGTAGCTCCAGCCGCGCCGCCTCGTCGCGCAAGAAGATGCCACGCAGCCGGCTGGTGGTGGTCCAGGAGCCCGCCTTCTTCACCCCGCGATAACACATGCAGAAGTGCTGGCACTGCAGCACCACCGCCACTCCTTGCGGCGACAGGCTGCTCTCGATGGCCTCCGCGATCTGCACCGTCAGCTTCTCCTGCACCTGCAGCCGGCGCGAGAACAGATCCACCACCCTGGCCAGCTTGGACAGCCCGACCACCCTGCCCTTGGGGATATAGCCGACGTGCGCCTTGCCCACGAAGGGCACCATGTGATGCTCGCAGTGGCTGTACACGTCGATGTCACTCACCAGCACCAGCTCGTCATAGCCCTCCACCTCCTCGAAGGTGCGCTCCAGGTGCTCGGCAGGGCTCTGACCGTAGCCCGAGAAGTATTCCTCGAACGACCGCACCACGCGCGCCGGCGTCTCCAGCAGCCCTTCCCGGGCCGGATCGTCACCGATCAGGCGCAGCAGCGCCCGCACGTGCTCCTCCGCCTCCTTGCGCTCGTTTTCACCGAATTTCCTCATGGCAGGAGGGTACACGACTTTGCGCCAGCCCGCAGGGGCTGCGCCTGAGCGACCGACCCGGCGTATTGCTTGGCGGGCCACGCACGCCGGCTCACTCCGCCGTGGCGGCGGCGGCGCTGAGCGGCTTGCAGCGCACGAGCAACTCACACAGCTGGCGATTGTCGATGGGCTTGGGCAGGACGCGATCGGCATGCGCCTCCAGGAACTTGCGCGAGCGCTCGGTCACGCCACCGCCGCTGATGAACACAAAGCGCTCGGCCAGCGCCGGACAGCGCTCCTCCACGGCCTCGTATACATCCATGCCCGTCATGTCCGGCATCATCAGATCACACAGCACCAGATCGAAGCTGGTCATGTCGGTGGACAGGCGCTCCAGCGCAGCCTGCCCGCTCGACACCACCTCCACGTGGTGGCCGCTGAGCTGGCGCGCCAGGGTGCGGGCGACCAGCACGTCATCGTCCACCACGAGCAGGCGCCGGTTCGCCAGGGTACGCACGGAGGTGCTCGGCGCCTCGTCCTGCTCCAGCTCCGCGCCCAGCCAGGCGGGCAAGATGACGCGCACCGTGGTGCCCTTGCCCACCACACTGTCGATCTCGATGGTGCCGCCCAGGCTCGTGACGATGCCGAGCGACACGAACAGCCCCAGCCCGGTGCCGCCGTTGCGCTGCTTGGTGGTGAAGAAGGGCTCGAACAGCCGCTCGCGCGCGTCTTCTCGAATGCCGGCGCCCGTGTCGCTGATCTCGATGGCGAGGCGCTCGCCGGGCAGCGGGCGCGTGCGCACGGTGACGACCGCGTCGGGGCCACCCGCGCGCTCCTCGGGGATGGACTGCGCGGCGTTCACGATCAGGTTGACGCACACCTGGGTGAGCCGGGTGGGGTCGGCCATCACCTTGCGCACATTCTCGTAGCGACGCTCCAGCCGCACGCGATGCCGCGTCTCGCCGCGGGCGAGCTTGAGCGCCTCCTCCAGCAGCCGATGGACCTCCAGTGGCCGGCGTGCATCACGCTCCGAGGAGGAGCCGAAGGCGCGCAACTCCGACACGATGCGCCGGATACGCTCCGCGCCGCCCAGCGCGTCCTCCACCGCGCTCGCGATCAGCGCCTCCTGGCGCTCGCTCTGCTCGTCGTTCAGCTCCTCGCTGATGTAGTTGAGGTTGCCGATGACGTAGGAGAGCGGGTTGTTGATCTCGTGCCCGATGCTGGCGCTGAGCCGGCCAAGGGCCGCCAGCCGCTCGGCGCGGGCCAGGTTGTCGCGCGCCTGGATCAGCTCGCGCGTGCGCTCATCCACCTGACGCGCCAGATCATCGGAGAGCTCCTGCAGCCGCCGCGCGTCCGCCGTGACCCGGTACGTCATCTCCACGCATACGGAGAGCACCGCCGCCAGGAAGCCCAGATCCATCAGGTACAGGTTGTCGAGCACGCCGGCGCTGACCAGCGCCTCGTTCAGGCCGACCACCAGCAAGAACAGAAAGGCCACCACGTGCACGCGGGCGCCCGCCGCCCCCTCGCGCGCCTTGCGCACATAGGTGAGCGCGGGCAACAACAACGAGGCGGGGATCAGCAGCACTGCGGCCGAGCCCAGCGAAGTGACGGTGGGCAGGTGATACGTCACCGACGCCCAGCCTACCGTCTGCGTCAGCACCGGCGGGGTCACAAACAGGCCGGGCACGAGGGCCAGTAGCGCGATCGCGCTCAGACCGCCGATCGCCCAGCGGTCGAGGCGCCGCAGCGGGTCGCCATATTGCCGGCGCGTGTACACGATCCAGGCGCCACAGTGCAGGCATGCGAGCGCAGGGTTGGCCCGCCCCGCCCAGAGCACCAGCGTATCGGACGGGGAGATGCTGGCGAAGGCCGCGTCGAGCAGGCAGTAGGCGGCAGCCGAGAACGCGATCAGCGCGAAGATGCGAAAGTGCCGCCAGCCCTGGGCCCGCGCAAAGGCCAGCGCGAGCGTGCCCATCACCACCTCGATCGCACCGGCCGCGAGCGTGAGCAGAGTGGCAGCGTTCATCAATAGCCGTAAGTGAGAGCCTCGATGATGAGGGCCCCTCCCCGCCCTCCCGCACTCCACGCGCAAAGCATGGAGAGCGCTCGCAGCTTAGCGGACGACGACGCCAGCGTCCTCGGTCCCGCGCACGCTCGTGACCATTTTGCTGCTCGGCAGGTGGCACTGAAGTGGGCAGATGTCGGCCCTGACGTGCGGCTGCCTCGGCCGTGCGAAACGGCTCGCGAGCTTGTCACCCTTCGGGTGCAGATCGGCGAAACGACCCGCCTGATGCGTTTCATTGTGGCACAGTCCGGCGCCTGATATCCCACCCTGTAGCCACCTGGGGACAAACCCCATCCCGCTAGAAACATTGAGGAAATACAATGTCCGCATGCAACAGCGCAATCCGCGCCGGAGTCAT
>JAICQL010000180.1 GCA_025937895.1 Polyangiaceae bacterium
CGAGGCACGGCGCCAGGCCGAAGAACGCCAGCGACCAGAAGAAGAAGCCGCGCGGCGCGAAGAGGCCGAACGGCACGCAGCGCGGGAGCGGCGAGAGGCAGAGCGGAGGCGGCTCGATGCGGACATCGCGCTCGCCCGGGCAAGGCTGGAGCGGGAGCGCGCGCTGGTGGAGCGGCTGGACGCCGAGCTCGGCGTGGCGCGCAGGGCGCTGGAGGCGTCGCGTGATGCCGTCCTGGAGCTGGAACAGCAACTGGCCCGGCTGGGGCCGGGCCAGAGCTGACTTGGCTTTTGCCGTGCTGGCGCCGCTCAGGGCCCAGCTCGGCGGCGGTACATCAGGCTTATCAGACCGGCGACGCCCAGACCGACGAGGATGGCCGGATAGAACCAGGCCGTCTGCAGGTCGGCACCAGCGGCGCGCACCAGACCCGCCACACCGAAGAACACGTACGCCAATCCAAACCCCAGCGCGATGCCGTCTCGCCGCGGCGGCGGCCACAGCTTGCCTATTCCGAGCTCACTCTTCACGACGCACCATCCCTTCTCCCATACCGACTGAAAACCTCACGCGCAGCGTGCCTGCGCCGAGCGCAGGGTCGCTGGCATCCACGCTCACCCCCATGCCCTCGCTGGTGACGTCCAGCGCGCTGGCCGTGCCCAGCGCCGTGTTGCCGTGCGCCTCCAGGCTCACGTCTTCCGGCACGATGATGGTGGCGTTGCCCATGCCCAGCTGCACCTCCACGTCGTGGCTCGTGCCGCTGAAATCGAGCTGCGAGAGATCGAGGGTGAGCTCGCCCACGCCCAGGCCATAGACGGGCTGCAGCTCCGCCAGCGACTCCGGCTCGAACTTGCGATCGCCCACTCCCTGATACAGGTGCTTCAGCGGATCGATGTCGAGGCCCTGGGCTTGAAACTCGCGTGCTCGCTGCACCCAGGGCTCGACCGCCGAGGACACGACCAGCACCGCAGTGAAGCCCGCGCCGAGCAGGGTGAGCCCCGGCGCACGTCCCAGCCAGAGTGACGCCAGCAAGCCAAGCCCCACCAGCACGAGCCCGCCGGCGACAAACCCCGTCACCGTCGGGTGCACGAGGCCGGCCGCGGCCAGCGCCCAGCACACTCCTGCCGCGAGCGCGAGCAAGCTGAGCACGGCCGGCGTGACGATGCCGTTCGGGCCGTCGGCAGCGTCGTGTGAATGCGGCGCGGAGCCCGTGCTGGCGCCTGCCTGGCTGCCGCTTGCGTGTGCCCAGCTGCCGCCCGCCTCTGCCCACGCCGCGCTGGCTCCTGCAGCCGCGGGCGGCCGCGGGGCAGTGGGGGCTTCTGCCTCGCTGGCCCGGGCGCTGCGCTCGTTCAGCAGAAACACGCCGAAGCCGATCAGCGCCGCGGGCAGCAGCAGGTCACCCATGCCGTCGATGCCCTTGCCGATCAACGCCGCCAGCCCGACGATCACCAGACCCGACACGATGGCGGCAGAGCGGGTGTCGCGGCTGGCAGGCTGCGCATAGCCATCCGGGGGCCAGACCTTGGCCTTCGGGATCACCAGCCAGCTCACCAGGTACGCAGGGAAGCCGACGCCGGTGAGCAGCGCGACGATCCACATCAGCCGCACGATCACGGGATCGACCTCGAAGTACGCGGCCATGCCGCTGGCGACGCCGCCGATGGGCCCTTTCGGATCGCGATACAGCCGGCGTGGCGGAGCCATCGCTGGAGCGGGCAGTGGCGGCGGCGCCGGAGGAGGCTCTGGGCGGGGGGAGTCCGTTTCACTCATGGTGACGTCCATGCCGTGATTGTGCGCTCTGCCGGCGCCGCGCACATCCGGGGAGGGACCCTGAATTTACCCTGAGCTCCGCCGCCAGGTACCGGGGTTTATCCCGAGCAGAACGCCGATGCATTCCCCCGGGGCGTCTGTCAGACTGCTGCTGATCATGAGCACTTTCGACTCTGCGGAGCGCTACTGGCAGGTGCCGCGCCTGCGCGCCGATCAGCGCTGGCTCGGCGGGGTGGCGGCTGCAATCGCCACCGAGCTCGGCATCGGCCCGCTGTGGATCCGGCTCGCGTTCGTGCTGCTCACCCTGGCCAGCGGCGCGGGCCCTGCCGCGTATGCGGGGCTCTGGCTCTGGCTGACCTTGCACGCGCAGCGCCAGCGCCGGCTGGGTCTGGACGGCGCGCCCTACGTGCCCATTGCCAAGGGCGCCAGTCCGGAGCGGCGCGCGCTCGGCGTGGCGCTGATCGTGGTGGGGCTCTTGTGGCTCAGCCGGCGCTGGCTCAACGCGGGCGTGCATGACGCGGCGCTGTGGCCCGTGGCCATGGCCTCGTTCGGTATGTTGCTGGCGTGGTCCAGCGGCAAGGTCGACTGGTCCGCGCCGCATGAGCTGCTGCGCGCGGTGGGCGGCTTGCTGCTGGTGGCGCTGGGCGTGGTCGCCTTCATCGCGCTCAACTTCAGCACGGCGGTGGCGCCGCGCGCGCTCTTGATCTCGACGGCGGTGCTGGCCGGCGTGATCCTGATCGTGGCGCCCTGGCTGTGGCGCGCGGCGTCCCAGGTGAAGGAGGAGCGCCTGGAGCGCACGCGCGCCGACGAGCGCGCGGAGCTGGCCGCGCACCTGCATGACTCGGTGCTGCAGACGCTGAGCTTGATCCAGCGCAACGCGGACGACAAGCAAGCCACCGTCAACCTGGCACGGCGGCAAGAGCGTGAGCTGCGTGAGTGGCTGTACGGGCGCAGCCAGCTGGGCGGCAGCGCGAGCTCGCGCACGTTCCGCGCTGCGCTGCAGCAGCTGGGCGCCGAGGTGGAGGAGCTGCACCACGTGCCGGTGGAGGTGGTGGTGGTGGGCGATGGCCCGCTCGACGAGCGGCTCGCGAGCGCGCTGGCTGCGGCGCGCGAGGCCATCGTGAACTCGGCGCGCCACTCCGGCGCCCCGCGCGTGGACGTGTACGGCGAGCTCGACAGCGAGCGCATGGAGCTGTTCGTGCGCGATACCGGCGCAGGGTTCGACCAGAGCCAGGTGCCGGAGGATCGCCGCGGCCTGCGCGAGAGCGTGGTGCGGCGCATGGAGCGCGCGGGTGGCAGCGCCAGCATCGTGTCGGCGCCGGGTCAGGGCTGTGAGGTCAGCTTGCTCTTGCCGCGCGGAGCCACGCCATGAAGCGCCGCATCGTGCTGGTCGACGATCACGAGCTGGTGCGCGCCGGGGTGCGCTCGGCGCTGGGCGATCGGGTCGAGGTGGTGGGGGAGGCGTCGGACGTGGCCAGCGCCATCCGTGTCATCAACGAGACGCAGCCGGAGGTGGTGCTGCTCGACGTGCACTTGCCGGGGGGCAACGGCCCCGCGGTGATCCACGGCCTGCCGGACACCAGCGCGCGCTTTCTGGCGCTGTCCGTGTCCGATGCCGCCGAAGACGTGATCGAGGTGATCCGTGCCGGCGCTCGCGGCTACGTGACGAAGGCCATCTCCGCGGAGGAGCTGCTGGCGGCCATCGAGCGCGTGGCCTCGGGCGATGCGGTGTTTTCGCCGCGGCTCGCCGGCTTCGTGCTGGATGCGTTCGCCAGCCAGCCGCAGGCCGCCGCTCCTGACCCCGAGCTCCAGGAGCTGACCCTGCGCGAGCGCGAGGTGCTGCGGCTCTTGGCGCGCGGCTACGCCTACAAGGAGATCGCCAGCCGCCTGTCCATCTCGGTCAAGACCGTCGAGTCTCACGCCTCGGCCGTGCTGCGCAAGTTGCAGCTGTCGAATCGCCGCGAGCTGAGCCAGTGGGCGGCCCATCGCCGCTTGATTTGACATCGCCTGCTCGACGACCTAGGCCCGCACCAGAGGGAGGAAGCCATGGCAGACACACAGCTGGAGCGCAGACAATTTTTCGGGCTACTGGCGAGCACGGCCGCGCTGAGCACGGCTGCCCTGGGCTCGATGGGCTGCCAGGCAGTCAGCGCGCAGCCACCCGCGGCGGTGCCGCCCGCGGACGAGTGGGATCGGGTGCGCGCAGAGTTCAGCCTCGCGCCGGACTACGTGCACCTGGCGGGCTTCCTGCTCGCGTCTCATCCGCGCCCCGTGCGGGAGGCCATCGAGCGGCACCGCAGGGCGCTGGACAATAACCCCGCGCTGTACGTGGAGGCTCGCTTCATGGACTCGCGGCCCGTGCTGGAGCCTGCGGCGGAATATTTCGGGGTCAAGGCGGAGGAGCTCGCGCTGACCGACAGCACGACGATGGGCCTTGCCATCTTGTATTCGGGCCTGCCGCTGGCCCCCGGGGACGAGGTGCTCACCACCACCCACGATCACTACGTCACCCACGAGTCGCTGCGGCTGGCCACGCTGCGCGCCGGCGCCAGCCTGCGCAAGGTGGCGCTGTACGAGCGCGGCGCAGAGGCCACGCCCACCGGCATGACGGCGGCGATCGAGCAGGCCATCGCCCCGCAGACGCGGGTGGTGGCCATCACCTGGGTGCACTCCGGCACCGGCGTGCGCACCCCGGTGCGCGCCATCGCCGACGTGGTGGCGAGCGCCAATGCCCGGCGCGCGCCGGAGCAGCGCATCTTGCTGTGCGTGGACGGAGTGCACGGGCTGGGCATCGAGGACGTGACCCTGCCCGAGCTGGGCTGCGACTTCTTTGCAGCGGGCACCCACAAGTGGCTGTTCGGGCCGCGGGGGACCGGCATCCTGTGGGGCAAGGCCGAGCACTGGCCGCGGCTGCGGCCGATCATCCCCCACTTCGGTGAGGCCGCGTTCGGCGCCTGGATGAAGGGGCAGCCGCCGCCGCCCACCACTGCGGACATGATGACCCCCGGCGGCTTTCACTCGTTCGAGCACCGCTGGGCGCTCGGTGAAGCCTTTCGCTTTCACCTGGCGATCGGCAAGCGCAAGGTGCAGGAGCGCATCCACGAGCTCAATCGCCAGTGCAAGGAGGGGCTGGCGCGCATGAAGCACGTGCAGCTGCACACCCCGCGCGGCGACGAGGCCTCCTCCGGCATCATCACCTTCGAGGTGGCGGGCCTCAAACCGGAGCAGATCGTGCACCGGCTGGTGGAGAAGAAGATCGTTGCCTCCTCTACCCCGTACGCCACCAGCTACGGGCGCCTCGCCCCGGGCCTGCTGAATAATCCAGCGGAGATCGAGCGAGCGCTGGCCGAGGTGCAGGCGCTGGCCAAGAGCTGAGCTGCCAGCAAGCAAAAAAGGCGCGGCGCCGGTTGCGCTCCGGCAAAGCTGCGTTAGCTTTTTCTGCCATGAGCAAGAAGGGTACTGCCGCGGTGCTGTCGCTGATCGTTCCGGGTGTCGGGCAGATCTACAACGGAGACTTTCTGCGCGGCATCTTCTGGCTGATCATCACGCCCGGTTTCTGGATCGGCAGCGGCGGCCTGCTGGGCTGGGTTTGCCACCTGATCGCCGCGTACACGGCTCACAATCGCGCTCGCGAGCCCGAGCACGTGCTGAGCTGAAGCGACCCAGCGGGCTCAGGGCGGGCGCACCATCTCGAAGCGATCGCCGGTGCGGCAGTACCAGCTGGGGCTCGCCATGCGGCCGATGACGTGAAAGCGCTCGCTGCGCAGCCGCTGCTGGACGGGATCGAACAGCTCGTCGCGCACGTGGATGCGCTTGACCAGACCGATCACCAGGCGGTTGTCGCCGATCTGCAGGGTGCCCCACTCGCTGCACTCGAGGCTCGCGGGCGCCTGCGTGATGCGCGGGGGGCGCACCAGCGAGGAGGGCGTGGTGGTCAAGCCCGAGCCCTCGAGCTCGCTCTGGCCGTACGGCAAGGAAGCCGAGGTGAGGTTCATGGCAGCCGCCAGCTCCTCATCCACCAGGTTGATCACGAAGTCGTGCGTGTGGCGGATGTTGCGGGCCGTGTCCTTGGGATTGCCGTCGGCGCGATCGCCGGGGCACACACCCACGATCGGCGGCGAGCTGCCGAGCACGTTGAAGAAGCTGAAGGGCGCAGCGTTGACCGCGCCATCGTGGCCCACGGTGGTCACCCAGGCGATCGGTCGCGGCGTGACCAGTGAGACCAGGAGCGAATACGCCCGGCTCCGGTGCTCCCCCTCGAGATCGAGTTCCATGGTCGAGTCATAGCCGACCAGGCGGGACGGTGTCATGGCGGTACGGGGGGACGCCGTGTCAGTGCGCTGCGGGCTGAGGCCGGCTGCCGTCCACGTGATAGCGCGCCAGATCCAGGTGAAAGTGATCGTGGTGCAGGCGGTCCCAGTAGGGCGTGAGCACCACCGAGAACAGTCGTTCGTCGAAGGCGCGCTCCGCCGCCGAGCGCAGGAAGCGCGCCTCCGGCGTCTGCGCCGGCGCCGACAGCGCGCCAAAGTGCCGGGCGACGCTCAGCCGCCGGCCATCCGCGAGCCACACCTCGCGGATATCGATGGCATTGGCGTAGCTGTGCTCGCTCACGAAATCAAAGCGCACCATCTTGCGGCAGTTGTACGTGCCGCCGTGGCTCAGGCGCACCACGCGCTGGCCCAGCTCGCGAGCAGCCTGCTCCTGCAGCAGCTGTTCCCAGCGGGCAAGCGCCAGCGCCATGCGGCAGGTCAAGGTCGGCCAGGAGCTGTAGCGGATCTTGGCTGGACCGCCCCGATAGCTCACCACCTGCTCCGCACCGCAGGCGATGATCTGCGCCCCGCGCGCGCGCGCCATCTTCAACGGCAAGCTCGCCGCCCGAAAGGCGATGCCCGCGCGCTTCAGCTTGTCCTCACAGCCCGCGAGCGGCCCGGGCGGCCCCACCACCCGGTCATTGTCAGGATCGAGATCCGCTTGCTCGTACTCCGCCGCGCTCGCCGTCGCGGCGCTGCAGCCCAGCCAGAGGCAAACGGCCCAGAGCAGCAGCGCCTGCGGCCTGCCCGGGCGGCGCGGAACGGCACGGCAGAGGGTAGAGGGTGTCGCAGGCACGTGAGCTCGACTGCATTCTACGCCCGCCGGGGCGCAGTCTCACCCTGCGGCGAGCACGCCCCGAAGCGGTACGCCCTGGCGGACTGCCACTCACTCCGCGCTGGCTTCGCCGTCCGGCATCTCCGCCGGCGGCAGCAGGTCCCCTTCCGGGCTCTGCGGGTCGTCCATGTACGCGCTGGCGTCTACGGGGGGCAGCTCTGCGTTGCCCAGGCCGCCTGCGCAGGCGCCGGGGTCGCCCGAGCTGCTCTGCTCCACACAGCGCGCACCGCCGATACCGTCGCCCGGGCACTCGCGCACGATGCGGTACGTGGACGAGAGCTGCGCGCTCCAGCATTCGCTCACCACCCACACTTTGCCAGCGGCGATGTCACCGCCGGTGACCAGCAGATCGGCGCGCCCGCCCTCGCCGCGCTGGTGTCGCACTCGCGCCAGCACCCGCTCCTCGGCGTCGCTCGCCGTCTCCGGCACATCACCGTGAAACGCCAGGCGCACCCGGTTGTGGCCGCCGCTCAGCTGCACGCCCTGAAACACCGCATCGATGGGGGTCGTGTCGTCCGCGCTGCGCGCAAAATCGCGCAGGCCGTACGAGAGCACCGTGCCGGCCGGGCCATGCGCAAACGCTGCCAGCACCTGCCCGCGCGCGTTCACCGTGGGGTCGAGCTGCCGCAGCCGGTCCAGGTTCACGCCGAGCACGCCGCGCCCCCGGCGCAGCACCTCCCCGACCCTGATGCTGCCCGCTGCCACGTTCTCGAGCTCGTCGCCGGAGCCGGCGGGGCGCGCTTGCAGCACCCAGCCGAAGCGGCGCAGCAGCCCCTTGCGCACCAGCAGGCGATACTCCGTCTCACCCCGGGTGACCGGGCCCCACTCGGCGACGTTGCCCGTGACCTGATCCGGCTCCTGCTCGCGCACCAGCGCCACGATCGGCTGCAGGAACGCGCGCAGCGCCTGGTTCAGCTCGCGCGTCGCCTCGCGCGCATGTGCCAGCCCGTCCGCCACCTCCGCTGGCGCCTCCAGCGCCAGGCTCAGGCTGCCCAGCGCGTCCACGGCCTGTGCCGCGCCGAGTTGCGCGTCGTCAGCTGCCAGCGCCTCCTGCCCCGCGTCGCCCGTGATGCTCAGCTGCAGCGCAGCGGCTTCGGGCACCCCGGCGAGAAAGTCGTTCTCGCCCTCCTCCTGCGCTCCACAGCCGAGCGCGGCGAGCAGCAGCAGTCCAGTCCCAAGGTCACGGCACAGCGATTTTTTCATGGATCTCTCCCGGTGAAATGACGGCCATCAGGTGAAACAGCCGAGCTGGCTCGAGCGCGGCGCCCGGCGCAGCTCGCTGGTCAGTGGTGTTGCAGGGTCAGTCCAGGGGATCGGTCGTGGCGCTGCCGATCGTGCCCTGTGCGCGGTCGTCCGGGTCGATCCGGCCATTACCGTCGCGGTCAAAGAATATCGCGCTCTGGCTGGCCAGACGCGCGCGGATCGCGGCAAACAAGAGCGGATGCCGATCCGCGTCGATGACGACGGTGCGCCGGCCCTCGCTGCTCTCGCTCTCCAGCTCCGACAGCTCGCGCGCTGCGGCCCAGCGCCGCGGGCGCATGGCCCAGAGCAGCGCCTGATCCCCCTCTCCGCCCCAGGCCAGCTCGCGTGCGGCGCGCGCGCGCAGGGTGGCGCGCATGTCCGCGAACAGCACGAAGCGCACGCCGTCGGCGCGGGTGCCGCTGAACCACAGCGAGCGACCCAGCAGCTCCGACGAGCTACGCGCCGGCGTGAGCGGCGCCTCGAGGCCACACAGGCCACCCTCCGGCACGGCGAAGCGCGGTAGCGGCGGCCGTGTCTCACCGGCGAGCAGATCCACGATGAACGGCCCGGACTGGGTGATCACTGCCGCTGCCTCGTCGCACGGCAGCCAGCGCACGCTGCCGATCACCAGCACGGCTCGCTCGAGCGCGCCGCGCGGCAGCGGCTCCGCGGGGCTGGCCACACCGGCGTCCGCCTCCGCGCCGGGCCCGGCTTCTGCGCTGCCGTCCTCGAGCGCGCTGCCGTCCTCGAGCTCATCGCCCACGATCGCCAGAGACAGCGTGCCCGTGTCCGTGACACCAGGGTTGCCGATGCCCGTCGAGCTGCAGCCGAGCAGCAGCGAGAGGCTCAGGGCGCCCAGGGCGGCGAGCGCCCGCGAGAAGCCGGCTGGCAATGCGCGCATCACGGATTGTCCTCCTCGGTCGCCGACAGCGGAAACCACTGCACGTTCAGCTGATACACGACGGTGCCAGCGGGGTCGGAGTCGCACAGCTCGGCCAGCGCCTCGCGCAGCTGGTGGATGCGCTCCTTCACCTTTGCCGCCGTCGCCGGGCTGATGCACACCGTCAGCGCGGCCAGATCGCGCAGCGCCGCGGGCACGCTGTCCAGCGCCTCGCCCGCGCGCTCGATCATCTGGCGGTGGAATGCAGCGGCCCCCAGCGAGCGCACCTCGTGCTCGGTGGTCAAGGTCGGCTCGCCCCGCAGCACCCGGCCGCTGCTCGGGTCGCGCACCAGGAGCCCGAGCGAGAGCAACAGGCGCAGTGCCTCTGCCGCCTCGGCAGGGCTGATGCGCGGCCGCAGCTGGCTGGCGATCCAGCGCGGGTCCTCGCAGAAGTCGGCGCGCCCTGCCAGCTCGCGGATGGCGGGATTGTACCAGTGGGAGAGGTACGCGAAGAGGTCGCCGTCGATGCGGCGCGCGGCGCGGAAGCGGCGCGAGGCCGAGATACGCTCGAAGGCGCGGTTCTTGTCCGCGAGCGAGGCGGCCTGGTTGAACGCGACCAGATCGGAGAAGAACTCGGCCTCGGGCCCCTCCAGGCCCAGCGCCGTGCAGAAGCGCGGCACCGAGTCTGCGCCGAGGTTGCGCTCGCCTTCGATCACCAGCTTCAGAAAGTTGGGTGAGCGCAGCCCTGCCAGCTTGGAGAAGGAGCGGAAGGAGAAGCTCCGCTGCGTGCGCTTGGCGGCGTCATAATACGCGCGCAGGTAAGCCCGGTAGTCCAGGAAGTCATACACGCGTACCTCCACGGTGCGTGCGGAACGTCGGGCTTTGCTCGCCATGTCCTGCTGACTAGAGTGGCTTTGCCGAGCGCTGCCGGCAATCCGTGGCCGGCGCTTTCAGTATTCACTCCGTATACGCAGCGTCAGAATTTGACTGCAAATTCAGCAGCTTGAATTTGCTCTGGCCGAACTCCGGAATACGCTGGTGGCCAGGTCGCGCTGCGCTGGCGCGGGTCAGCTCAGGCGGGTCAGGCCGTCGATGGGCAGCCGCAAGGTGAAGGTCGTGCCCTTGCCCGTCTCGCTGCTGAAGGTGAGCGTGCCGCCGTGGTTGTCCACGACGATCTGCCGCGCCAGGGCCAGGCCCTGCCCGGTGCCGCGCCCCACCTCCTTGGTGGTGAAGAACTGCTCGAAGATCTTGTGGCGGATGGCCTCCGGGATGCCGCCGCCGTCATCGCTGATCTGCACCTCCGCCACGCCGTCGACGGCGCGCGAGGTGACGGTGATCGTACCCAGCTCCTCGCGCCCGGCGTCTGCGATGGCGTGCCCGGCGTTGACGATCAGGTTGAGCAGCACCTGATTGACCTGGCTGATGATGCAACAGACCGGTGGCAGGTCGCCCAGGTCCGTGCGCACGTGGGCCACCGTCTTGAACTCGTTGTGCGCCATCACCAGCGTGTTCTCGATGGCCGCGTTCAGGTCGCTCTCGCCCTTCTCCTCCGAGCCGCGGTGCGAAAACGCCTTCAGCGCCTGCACGATGCGCGAGACGTGCTCGATGCCCTCCTTGGAGGCGGTCACCGCCCGCGGGATCTCATCGATGATGAAGCTCAGGCGAGCCTCCTTGCGGCTCGCCTGCAGGGCGGTCTGCAGCTCGCTCCAGGCGAGCGGGGTGTCGGCGGTGACCAGCTGCTCCACCCGCTGGACGTAGCCGGTGATGCGCTGAAAGGCCTGTCCCAGGAAATGCACGCTGTCGCCCACGTATTGCAATGGGGTATTGATCTCGTGTGCCACGCCTGCCGAGAGCTGGCCGATGGCCTCCAGACGGCGCGCCAGGTTCAGCTGATGCTGCAGTGACTCGCGGGTCTTCACCTCATCCTGAAGCTTGGCGTACGCGCGCTCCAGATCGAGCTGCGCGGCGTGGAGCGCGGCGTTCTTGGCGGTCAGCGCGTCGTGCGCCTCGGCCAGCGCCGTGGAGCGCTCCTGCTCGCGCACCACCCAGCGCGAGGCGTCCTCCAGCTCCCGCTGCACCATCCCGGCGGCGCGCGCCGTCAGCACCAGGTAGCGCCCGTCGCGTGAGGGCGCCGCGCAGATGATGAGTGGGCGGCGGCGGCCGTTGGACGAGGTGAAGATCACGTTGCCGTCCTGGATGGGCCCGGCACCGAACATCGCCTCGAAGCCGGCGAGGTGCAGCATGTCCTCTTCGGCCACCAGCGACTCCAGCGGATGCCCCACCACCTCGGCCGCGCTGCGGTCGATCAGGCCCAGGAAGGCCACGTTGGCCGATTGCACCAGACCCGCGCGATCGAGCACCACCGCCCCGTCGGGCAGGTCATCGAAAGAGGGCGCGGCGCTGACCGCCGTGCTCGACGCGGGTGCAGCCGTCATGTCCCTGACTGGGTCAGCTTCTGGACGGCGCCGAGCAACAGGTGCTCCTTGAACGGTTTGACGATCCAGCCCCGGGCGCCGCACTTCTTGGCCCGCGCCATCGCCTCCGGCTGACCCTCGGTCGTCAGCATGACCACCGGCAGCTGGCGCCGGGCGATCTCGTCCTGCAAGGTCTCCAGCATGTCGAGCCCATTCATGCGCGGCATGTTCACGTCGCAGATCACCAGCGCCAGATCCACCTTGGCGCGGATCCGGTCAGCTCCCTCGACCCCATCGGCGGCTTCCAGCACCTGGAACCCAGCCGGGCTCAGCACGCCGGAGACCTGCCGGCGTACGGAGGCGGAATCGTCAATGATGAGAATGCTCTTCGCCACGTTTACTCCGTTGCTCCCTGGGCTCAGAAGAGAACCAGCTCGCCCTCGTCCACCAGCGGGGCCTCGGGCGGGGCGTCCACGAAGACGAACCCGGGCGCGATCAGCACATCCAGGTAGCCGGCGAAGGTGCCGCGGTCCGATACGAAGCGACTGCGCAGCGCGCGCTCCAGCTCACCCACTGGAAAGGTGGCCAGCAGGCGCGGCGTGTTCACGTTGAATGACACGTTGTAGCTGCGCAGCTTGTTCTTGAGCCGCCCCATCAGCTGATTGACGAGCTCGCACGTCCAGTCGTTGGCCGCCGGGCTGCCCTGCTGCACGGCCACCCCCAGCGCCGAGCGGTACGTCTCCAGCACCACGCTGTTGGTCATGCGCAAGCCGATGGTGCCGCGCAGATCGCGCCCGCTGAAGTCGATGGCGGCCACGGCCACGTCCGCGGTCGGCTCCTGTGTGCTGAGCGGCGTGGGTGTGGCCGGCAAGCCATAGTCCGCCATCAGCTCCATGCAGCAGTCGCGCAGCAGCTGGTCCAGGATGGCGTAGTTTCTGTCGCCCCGTTCAGCGGCGAGCCCCTGGACGTGTGACTTGCCCATACCCTCTCCAGCCTCGTGTTCCCCGCCCACGCATCTCTGAACGGCGCGGGTGGTCCGCTCTGGAGCCACCTCACGAGAGAGAGAGAGAGCCGGCTCGGCGCGGAGCGCACCGCAGCGGGGCAACTTTCTTGACTTTGAAAATCATTATCGAATAGGCTGGGCGCGTGTCGAACAGGAATGGGAGCGGAGCCCGCGTCTCTGTGTCCGCGGGGCGGAGCCGGGCGGTCTCGCAGTGGCAGGCTCTCGCATTGCCGGAGGGCGCTGGGGCTGCGGCAGAGCGCACGGGCTCGCGGGAAGAAGGGGCGGCGCACCGCTGCAGCTGCGGCAGCTTGCTGGCTCGGCTGGTCGCAGGCGGGGTGGAGCTCAAGTGCCGGCGCTGCAAGCGCCTCGTGCTGCTGCCCTTCAGCACCGCCACCTGAGCCGGGCCTCTCGCGAGCGCAGGAGCCCGGAACGGGCGCCGAGCGCGCCTCACTCGCGCTCGTACAGCTCGTCGAAGCTACGGTCGAAGTCCTGATCGTCGTTGATGGCGCGCGCCGGCTGTGAGAAGCGGCGTGAGTGCGGCAGCAGCGCCTGCAGCCGCTGCGGCACATCGCGATAGGCCGGGTCACGCCGCGCGATGCGCTGGTAGTAGTAGATAGCCTCGTCCGGGTCGCTCTTCTGCTCGTAGACGGTGCCCAGGTCGTAGTAGAGGCTCATCTCCTGAGCCACTGTCTTGTGCTTGGCGTTCAGCGCGCGCACATAGGCCTCCGCGGCACGATCCAGCTCGCCTCGCTCGCGGTACATCATGCCCATCATCGCCAGGCAGGTGCACTCGCGCTTGGGATCGTGCGAGGCGATCTCGAACTCGCGCGCGGCGTCCGTGAGCAGCCCCATCTCCTTGTAGGCGACGCCCAGATCGTAGTGCGTGGCGCTGTCGTTGTCCGAGACCTGCGCCTTCACGCCCTGCTTGAACTTGGCGAAGACCTCGTCCACGTCGACCTGCTGATCCTCGGGCTGGGCCTCCAGCGCGTCGACCAGATCCAGGTCGGCATCGACGTCCAGCACCGCGCCATGATCGAGCTTGCCGTCGGTGCTGAACTGCACCCGCAGCTCCTTGCCGAGCGCCGCCGAGCTGGCCGGCGCGGGCACCGAGTGGAGCCGCGGCTTCGTGGCGGCCGGCTCGTGCGCCGCCGGCACATTCGCCTCATCTGACGAGGCAACCGGCGCCAGCGCGCCGCTGTCCTCGCTCAGCCGCCCCACGTCGCGCGGGCCGCTCTCGGTGTTGAGCTTGGGCTCGAGCCGCGCGATGGCCTCGATCAGCTCCGGGTCGCCCGGATATTGCTCCAGGCGATCGCGCAGGATCATCGCGGCGTCTTGATAGAGCCCGCGCCCCGAGAAGAAGTCCGCCTCGTCCAGCGCGGCCCGGATCGACTCTCGCCGCCCCTGCGGGGGCCGCGCGCTCGGCATGCCCGGCGCGCCGCTGTCCGGCGCCGAGATCAGGCCAGAGTCCAGGCTGAACTGCGGCAGCGGTGCCTCGGGCGGCACGTCCTTCAGCAGCGCGCGACCGGTCTGCTCCTCATCCAGATCGTAGGCGGGCAGCGGCGGATCGAGCGCCGGCACCGGCGCGGCAGCGGCGCCGGTCACGCTGGGAGCCGCTGCTGGTGACTGCAGGGCTGCGGGTGCCGCGGCGGGTTGCTGTGCGGCGGCGGGGCGCTGCACGGCTCCGGAATGCTGCGCGGCTGCCGGGCGGTGCGCGGGCGCCGGGGGCCGGGCGGCGGCGGGCTTGGCCACTGCCGGCGCTGCAGCCGCGGGCGGTGCCGGGGCTGCTGCCGGCGCGGGCCGGGCGGGGCGAGCCTCGAGCGACGGGTGCGACACGCGCGTGCGCAGCTCGAAGGGCTCATTCTCCACGGTGCTGCCCGGCCCCGACAGCTCCTCCGGCGTGGGCGGCCTGGGGCGACCGCTCGCGCCCAGCTTGTGCCCGCGCCCGGTGCGCGCCAGGGCCTCCACCTGCTCCAGCAGACGGAGCGCCGCTGGCAGCTCGGGGCTCAGCTCCAGCACCTGATACAGCTCGGCCTCCGCCGCGGATAGCGAGCCGCGCTCCAGGTACATCTTGGCCACGGCCAGCATCTGCTCGATGGCAGCGGGCGCATCGCCCGCCTCCAGCAGCACCTGCTGCAGCGCCGCACGCAGCTCCAGCGAGTCGGGCGTCATCGCCAGCGCCTGGCGCAAGCACTGCGAGGCCTTGGAGTACAGCTTCAGCCCGCGGAAGGACTCCGCGTCCACCAGCGCCTTGCGCAGGAACTCCGAGGCGCCGGTGCTGATGGCCGCGGGGCGCAAGGTCCCGGGCTCGACGCTGAGCACCGGGGCGCTGTCCGGGGGCTGGCTGGTGACGGGCCGGACCCGCGGTGCCGCCGAGCGCCGCGCCGGCGCCGGCTGGCGCCGCATGCCGCGGGTGGCCGGCTCCGGCTCGTCGCTGACCGCGTCCGCGTCGAGGAACTCGATATCGTCATCGCCCAGCTCCGGCGGTGAGCTCGACGGGCGCGCCACGGCGGGCGGCCGCTCCGAGGGCGCCTTGCGATTCATGGCGCCGAGCGCGCGCACCTGCGGATCGTCCGGCGCCACGCGCAGCAGGTGCTGCAGGTAGCGCTCGTGCAGCTCCTTCTGCCCGGTCTCGAAGGCGATGCGGACCATCTCCTTGTAGACCTCGACCCCCTTCGCCGGCTGACCGATGACGTCGAAGGCCTGCGCCAGCAGCGCCAGGGTCTCCAGATCCTTCGGGTCCGCCTCGAAGCACAGCTGCAGGCGTGCCAGCGCCTGCATGCCTGCTTCGCGCGTGGCCTTGGTCAAGTACAGCTGCGCCGCCACCCGCGCCACCCGCGGATCCTGACGGAAATGCAGGATGCGCTCGAGCACCTTGAGCGCGTCGTCCGGGCGCCCTTGCTGGGTGAGCAGCTGCGCGGCGTTCCAGAAGTGCTCGATGGCCTCGTCGATGCGCTGCACCCGGCACAGTGCCTCCGCCAGCCGCAGGTAGGGCAGGGCGTTGGCTCGATCCAGCGAGACCATGCGCCGGATGATCTCGACCGCGTCGCGATCGCGCCCGCGATCTTGCAGGCGCCGCGCCACGCGATCGTACGTGGCCAGTGCGTCGTTGATCAGCCCCAGCTCGGCATAGATCTGCGCCAGCTTTGGCTGCACGTGCCCGTATTGATCCGCGAGCTGTGGAGCATGGCGCTCGATCAGCTCGCCGATCTGCTTCAGCACGGCGACCGCCTTGAGCGAGAAGCCGCGCCCCGCGTAGTACAGGGCGACGCGGTCGTACGTCGCGATGGCTTCGGCGTGCGCGCCCATGCGCGCCTGGAGGTCGCCGATCCTCAACAGGGTGCGCGCGTCGTTCGGCTCTTGCTGAACGATCTTCTGATACTCCAGGATGGCTCGGTCGTACTTGCGCTTCTCGACGTACTTCTGAGCGGCCTGCAGTGTCTTTTCGCGGTCAAACGCCAATCGCGCCTCGTTACACCGACAATACGGCGCAGCTCCTTTGAATTTAGGACTCCGGGTCAGTCTCGGTCAAGGCGCCCTGGGGTTCGCCGCCTTCTGCCGCGCTCTTATCTGGGCTTTCTCCTGCAGCGGCCTCCTGCAATGACACGGTACCTCTATAGGTGCATGTCGGGTGGCGGGACCAGTTGCATGTGCAGGGCGGGCCTTCGGCCATCGTGTGATGCGCGCAGGGCAGCGGTCATTGTCCGACACGTCGAAGGTCTCCAGTACGCGGAGCGTCGCGGGCGCTCCAGCACTTGCTCTCAGCTCAGAAGGGCTTGAGGATCACCAGCAGAGCGGCGGCCACGGCGGAGATCAAGAGTAGCAGCGCCAGCACGCCCACGGGCCCTGGTGCGCTGCGGCGGCCGCTGCTGACTCCCTTGGCTCGCGCCCCGATCACGTGGTGCAACGCGATCACGATCACGGCAAAGAACAGCTTGCCATGCATGAACTTGGGATTCTGAGAGCCGAAATACAGCTCCAGATCCAGGACCAGCCGGGTGAGCCCGGCCACGAACGAGACCGCGAAGGCCGGCACCGCGAGCCGCCGGTACAGCTCGTAGCTGATCTGAGCCCCCACCCGGCCATCACCTGCGCGCGAGACCAGCGCCAGCGCGACGCTCAGAATGGCTCCGATCCAGACCAGATTGGCGGCAACGTGAAGCGCCACCAGGGTTTTGAAGAGGGGGCCCATGTGCGCGCAGGCTAACGCTCCCCCAGCCGGCAG
>JAICQL010000105.1 GCA_025937895.1 Polyangiaceae bacterium
CGAACGCCTGAGCGAGCGGGCGGGCATCGAGCGCACGAAGGCTCTGCTGGAGCGAGCTCGCGAGCAGCTCGGCGCGCGGCACGAGCGGCGCGGCTGAGCAGCTCGGCTGATTAGCGGATGCCGGGCGCGCAGAACACGTTTGACACCACGGACGTGTTGTTCCTGCCCTCGGTGCACTCGCGCAGCGAGCTGCTGGGGTCCGCCAGCACGGCCACGTTCAGGCCGGGCGCCGTCGGTGGCACACCGACGTCACACGTGATCGACTCGCAGCGACCGGGCCGCAGCACGGCTTTGTTGGTGACATCGCAGAGCCGGTTGGTGGTCTGCTCCGCCTGCGCCAGCGCCACGCGTGCGGCGCCGGGCGCTACCTCCACCAGCCCGCGATTACATAGCTGCAGCGAGAGCTTGGCGATCGAGCGCCCGGCCTGGCACTCCACCACGGGGTTGCCCGCTACCGTCAGATCCGGCAGCTGCAAGGACACGCCGGTGGTGCCCTGCACGTTCTGGCGCAGGCTGTTCGGATCCTCCTCGGCGCGCTGGAACTGGCTGGCGACGCTGCCCATCACCGGGATCGTGCCGTCGTCGTTCACGTTGGTGATCGAGTATGCGTGCTGATTCCAGATCGGGCGTGAGCCGGCCCAGCGCTTGTCAGCGTCGGCCCAGACCGTGATGCCGTGGGTGGCCTCGAAGGCGACCGCCTCGCGCGTGTTCAGCTCGTCCTGCGCCGAGCAGTTCAAGGTCGGATCGTTGTCGTTCGACGCGGTCACGATCTCGGTGTGGCCGTCGCCGTCCACGTCGGCGATGACCGGATAGTCCCAGCGCGTGGTGGACGAGCGCGGCACGCTGAACAGCACGTCCCCCGTGAGGCCGTCGAGGATGCGCAGGAAGCACTGATCGGCGTACACGACCTCGGAGCGGCGATCGCCGTCGAAGTCGAACACCGCGGCGCCGCTGGTGGCGCCGCGCGCGTTCCGCTTCGTCCAGAGGATACCCTGCGGGTTGGGGCCGTCCGGGTTCTTGCAGTTGAGCGGGTTCGGGTTCACGTCCTCGTCGTCGACGCAGTCGAGATCGAACGCGGTGATCAGGTCGAGGCCGGGGGACGCAAACTCCATGCGGCCATCGGCGTCGAAATCGGCAATGACGGGCGGCCCGCCCGCGACACCGGTGCCCTGCACGCGCAGTTGCACGCGGCCGTCCACCTGGGTCACCAGCAAGAGCCCGTTGCTCACGACCACCATCTCCGCCGAGTCACGGCCCAGCGCGGTGCCCGGAAAATCACCCAGGTTCGCCAGGCCGACGAAGGCAGCGGAGTCCACGTTCTGGTCCGGGTTCCAGAGCGCGAGGTTGCGCGCCTGCTTGGGAGCCATGGTGAGCGCCTCGGGATCCCAGTTGAAGATGCCGCGCGCCGTCACCATCTCGGGGAAGGAGTCACCGTCCACGTCGTGGACGATCGGCGGCTCGGAGGCGCTGCCCTCCACGTTGACCTTCTCCTGGATGCCCGCCAGCTCATCCTTGTAGAAATACATGCCGGTGTCGGTGAGGATCTCCGGCACCTCGTTGTCATTGGCCACGTCGTGGATCGACAGGCCCTTGATCTTCGAGGTCAAACTGGAGGTCTGGCGCGAGATCAGCTCAAAGCCGGTGCCCGCCACCCGATACACGGCGACCCCCGACCTGGTGGAGATGCCGTTGCGCTGGCTGTCGACCACGACGATCTCGGGCCGGCCATCGCCGTCCACGTCGCCCAGCGCGGGCGACACCTCGGGCACGAACGGGGTCGCGCCACCGGAGATGGTGGCCTCCAGCTGGCAAGTGCGCCCGTTGATCACGCGCAGCACGCCGTTGCCGTCGGCCAGGCTGCCCGCATACGAGACGAAGACGATCGACGGGTTTAGCGTGGTTGGGTCATTGTCGAAGTTGAAGTCGACCACCATCGGCGTGGCGATGACCTGCACGGACTCCGGAAACTCGGCGGGCGGCCGCTCACCGGGCCAGCTGCACTGCACCTCTGGCCGCAGCGACGGGAGATCAATCCCATCACGGCAGGTGAGATCGAAGGCCGCGCTGGCTGGGAAGGCGGACCAGGGCCGGCAGACGCGACCGCCGCAGGTCGTGTCCGAGCTGCAATCCTGGTTGGTGGTGCAGGGGGCGGCCGACACGCAGGTGTTATCCTGAGCGCAGAAGTTGCCCGCGGGGCAACAGCCGGGACCACCAACGGGGCACTCGATGCCGCCAGCGCCGCAGCGGGCCTCGGAGGCATCCGAGACCGTGCCTGGGCTGAGCCCGGGTACCGTGGTGTCGGGATCGATCGCGACCCCGCTGCTCTCGGCACAGGCCGCGAGCGCACCGCCAGAGCCCACTCCGGCCAGCAGCAGCGCACCCAGACGCCAGCTGCGCAAGGCTCCACGTTGGTGCTGGCGCCGGTTCGACATGGTTTCTCTCATAAGTCAGATCCCGGAAGCTCGACCCGAGCGGGCGTGACGGTGACCGCGCGCCAGCAGCGCCTGCCGGCACGCGACGGGGCGCTCGTATATCGGGCGAAAGTTAGTCTCTCCGCAGCCACAGCGTCAACGCCGGCGCTGCTGGTTTTGTTCAGCCAATCCGCGGAGAAACGCATTTCGCCGCACGCCGCCGGGCCGTTGCTGAGAAAGCGTCCGGAGATACGGCAACTGTCTAGTGTGCCGCAAACCGCCTGTCAGGCGCAGAGGGAGCAACCTTGCAGCAACCAAAGCTCGGCTGCGAGCGGCGTTGAGGATCGCCAGCGACAACGCTATGGGGGGCGACGATGAGGCGACGGCAATGGTTGGGCGCCGCGCTCGCAGGGGGCTCGCTCGGGCTCTTGCAGGGCTGTGGCGGTGGGCTGTCGGTGCCGGCCATGCCCGAGGGCGCCGAGCTCGACCCGGAGCTCAGAGCGCTGCTGGAGCTGGCCCTGAACGCCGCGCGAGACGCGGGGGCGAGCTACGCTGACGTGCGTGTGGCGGACTACCGCACCCAGGCGCTGCGCGCGCGCGAGGCGCGCATCGTCTCGGTCTCGGACGACAGCAGCAGCGGCTTCGGCGTCCGCGTGATCGCCCAGGGCACCTGGGGCTTTGCCGCCAGCTCGCTGCTCAGCCGTGAGGAGGTGGTGAGGGTGGCGCGACAGGCGGTGGCCATGGCCAAGACCAACTCCGTGTTGCAGCGTGAGCCGGTGCAGCTGGCAGCCGGCAGCCGCCACGTGGCGCGCTATCGCACGCCGGTTCGCCGCGACGCCTTCCAGGTCTCGCTGGAGGAGAAGGTCGAGCGCCTGCTCTCGATCAACGCGCTGGCGCAGGCGCAGCCGGGGGTCAGCTTTGTCGACTCGCGCATGACCTTCGTGCGCGAGCACAAGCTGTTCGCCTCCAGCGAAGGCTCGCTGATCGAGCAGACGCTCGATCGCCTGCACCCCGGCTTCACCATCACCTCCGTGGATCAGAAGCGAGGCGGCTTCGAGACGCGCGACAGCTACAGCGATCCGCGGGCGATGGGCTACGAATACGTGGAAGACTATCCGTGGGAGGAGGACGTGCGCGAGGCGGCGAGCGACGCGCAGGCCAAGCACTCGGCGCCCGTCGTGGAGCCCGGCAAGCGGGACCTGATCCTGCACCCCACGCACCTCTGGCTCACCATCCACGAGTCGATCGGTCACCCCACGGAGCTGGACCGCGCGCTGGGCATGGAAGCCAACTTTGCCGGCACCAGCTTTCTCACGCCGGACAAGCTCGGGCACTTTCGCCTGGGCAGTGAGCTGGTCAACGTGGTGGCGGAGAAGACCGCGCCGGGCTCGCTGGCCACGGCTGGCTTCGATGATGACGGGGAGCCCACGACGGAGTGGCCGCTGGTCGAGCGCGGGCGCTTCGTCAACTATCAGACGACTCGCGATCAGGCGCACTGGCTGAAGGCCCCGCGGGGCAATGCCTGCTCCTACGCGGAGAGCTGGCGCGACGTGCCCTTCCAGCGCATGCCCAACGTCAACCTCTTGCCAGGCCCGCAGCCGCTGTCGCTGGAGCAGCTGATCGCCAGCACGGACGAGGGCATCCTGCTCAAGGGCCGCAGCAGCTACAGCATCGACCACCAGCGCTATAACTTCCAGTTCAGCGGGCAGACGGCCTGGCACATCAAGGGCGGGCGCATCAGAGGCCTGCTGCGCGGCGTGGCCTACCAGGCCAGCACGCCGCAGTTCTGGGCCGCCTGCGATGCCATCTGCAGCCGCGAGGAGTACTACGTGGGCGGCTCGTTCTTTGACGGCAAGGGTGAGCCGGCGCAGTCGAACGCGGTGAGCCACGGCTGCTGCCCGGCGCGCTTCCGGCAGATCGACGTGCTCAACACCTCGCGGCAGGCGTGATGAAGGAGGCCGTGATGTTGCTGAGCGTAGCGAGATGGCGGAGTGCAGTGAGCTGCCGAGGAGCGGCGCGATGCTGACTGAAGCGGAGGGCAGGCAGCTGATCGAGCGCACCCTGGCGCTCAGCCGCGCCGACGACGTGCAGGTGACCCTGCAGGCCACGCGCGCCGCGCACCTGCGCTTTGCGCGCAATACCCCCTCCACCAGCGGCCGCTATTCCGATCAGGTCCTCAGCGTGCGCAGCGCGTTCGGCCGGCGCAGCGCGACGGCCACCGTCAATCAGACGGACGCGCGCAGCCTCGAGACGGTGGTGCAGCGCTCGGAGCAGCTGGCGCGCCTTGCGCCGGAGGATCCGGAGCACATGCCCGATCTGGGGCCGCAGAGCTATTCTGCGGTGAATGCGCTCGATGCGGAGCTGGCCAGCGCTGGGCCCGCGCAGATGGTGGCGGGCAGCGCCGCATGCATCGAGCGCGCGCGTGCTGCGGGTCTGGTTGCTGCCGGCTTCTCCGAGGCGCTCGATCGCGCCACCTGGATCGGTAATCGCCGCGGCCTGCGCGCGTTTCACCGCGGCACCGAGGCGGGCTTCTCCACCACCGTGCGCACCCCCGCCGGGGACGGCTCGGGCTGGGCAGCGGGGGCGGGCAACTCCGTGCGCGAGATCGATCACGCGCGCTGCGCGGAGCGCGCCATCGACAAGGCGCGCCGCTCGGTGGCGCCGCGGCCGCTCGCGCCCGGCAAATACGTGACCGTGCTGGAGCCCGCTTGCGTCGCCAGCCTGATGCAGCTCTTGGTGTTCAGCATGAGCGCGCGCCGCGCCGACGAGGGGCGCAGCTACTTCTCCGAGCCCGGGGGCAAGACCAAGCTCGGGCAGCAGCTGTTTCCGGAGCAGGTGACCATCCGCTCCGATCCAGCCGCCCAGGTGGCTCCTGGTGCGCCCTTCGCCGACGACGGCTTGCCGCAAAAGCCGCGCACCTGGATCGAGCGCGGGCGCCTGGAGACGCTGGCCTGCGAGCGCTACTGGGCGCAGCAGCGCGGGCGTGAGGCCATCCCCACGCCCTCGAACCTGATCATGAGCGGCGGGCAGGGCAGCCTGCAGGACCTGATCGCCTCGACGGAGCGTGGGGTGCTGATCACCAGCCTCTGGTACATTCGCTTCCTGGATCCTCGCTCGCTGCTCTTCACCGGTCTGACCCGAGATGGGGTGTTCTGGCTGGAAAACGGCAAGATTTCTCATCCGGTCAGCAACTTCCGCTGGAATGACAGCCCGGTGTCGGTACTCTCCAAGCTGGAAGCCATGTCGGAGAGCGTTCGAGCCGCGCCGCGAGACGGCAACGCGGGTAACCTGTGGATGCCGGCGCTGCGCGTGACGGAGTTCGAGCTCAGCAGCGTATCCGATGCCGTCTGAATCCGCTTCGTCGCGAGCGCAGCCGGGCGCGCTCTGGGGCCCGGCGGGCGGGGTGCGCTATCACCTGCGTGCGCTGCGCTTCTCCCGGCGGCTGTGGGAGCCGTTTCGCTGGCCGCTGGGCGACTGGCTGCTGCGCTGGCAGACGCAGGAGCCCACGTTGCTGCTGGTGGGGCCGAGCGCGGGCTACAACCTGCAGCCCTTCCTGCTCGAGCGCTTCCAGCGCGTGGTCGTGCTCGAGCCGGATCCGCTGGCGCGCTGGCTGCTGCAGTGGCGGCTCGCGCGCGTGCCGCTGGAGCCGCGCCCGAAGCTGGAGCTGATCGCGGAGGATCAGCTGGTGTACCACCCCGAGCGGCTCTCGGCGCTGCTCGAGCGCCTGGGGCCTACCGCCATCCTGTTCTGCAACGTGCTCGGGCAGCTGCGCCACCTGCTCGGGGTCGACGACACGGAGGCTCCTGCTTTTGCCGCCGTGCGCTCGGCCGTGCAGCAGTCGCTCCAGGGGCGCTCCTGGGCCAGCTTTCACGACCGCGTCTCCGGCGCGCTCGCGCCCAGTTTGGAAGAGCCGCTGCTCTCGCAGCACCGCTGGTCTGACGAGGAGCTGGTGCGCCACGCCTTCTACGGTGGCTCGGACGTGCTCGGCGGAACGGTGCTGGACCACGGGACGCAGGGCTTCTTTCCGGAGGACTTGCCGCACCTGTATCTGCGCTGGGAGCTGGCGCCGGGCTCTTTTCACGTGATCGAGGCGGTGGCGTCTGCCACGGAGGCTCCGCCGTCCGTGCCCGAGCCGGACGACCCCGGCGGCAGCTGAGCGAGGCAGGGAACATGGCTCGACGCGCTGGCTTCGCCGATCTGCCGCTGCACGGCGGCAGAGTGCCGGCCTGGCTCGGGCAGCGAATGGCGCGGCTGGGGCGGCTGATCGCGGAGGTGGTGGTGCACCACTACGGCTCCGATGAGCTGCTCGCCAGGCTCGCGCACCCGTTCTGGTTTCAGGCCTTCGGCGCGGTCATGGGCATGGACTGGCACTCCAGCGGCATCACCACCAGCGTGATCGGCGCGCTCAAGCGCGGGCTCGAGCCCGTCCAGGACGAGCTGGGCGTGTACGTGTGCGGGGGCCGCGGCCGTCACTCGCGCAAGACGCCAGAGGAGCTGCTGGGCGTGGCGGAGCGCACGGGCGTGGATGGGCTGGCCCTGGCGCGCACCAGCCGGCTCGTGGCCAAGGTCGACTCGGCGGCGGTGCAGGATGGCTTCGAGCTGTATCTGCATGGCTTCTTCGTGACGCGCAGCGGGCAGTGGACGGTGGTGCAACAGGGGATGTTGCCGAGCGAGCGTCTGGCGCGCCGCTACCACTGGCAGAGCGCAGGGCTCCGCAGCTTCCTGGATGACCCGCACGCTGCAGTGGAGGGGCCGAGCCGTGGCACGATCGTGAACCTGGCGGACGCACGGGCGCGCGCCAACCGCAGCGCGCAGCTGGCAACCCTGGCCGAGGGCCCCGAGCGGGTGCTGGCGGTGCTGCGCAGGGAGCGCCCGCGTCCAGAGCCGGCGCAGCAGTCCCTGGCGTTCGCGCAGCCCGCGCAGCAGCCCTCGGCGCCGCAGCTCTGGCCGGAGCAGCATGTCTTGCCGCACCTGACCCTGCCGGCGCACCACGAGGTGCGCGAGCAGGACGTGGTGCTGCGCCGCCTGCGCGGCACCCTGGCGGCCGCTGCCGAGCGAGGCCCGCGGGACTTCGCCGAGCTGCTGCTGGTGCCGGGCGTCGGCGCGCGCACCGTCGAGGCGCTGGCCCACGTGGCGGAGATCGTGCACGGCGCGCCCTGTCGCTTCAGCGATCCGGCGCGCTTCTCGCTGGCTCACGGCGGCAAAGACGGCCACCCTTTCCCGGTGCCGCTGCGCGTGTACGATCAGACGTTATGCGAGCTGCGCCAGGCGGTCAGCGCTGCCAAGCTGGGCAACGAAGAGCGCCTGAGCGCCCTGCGCGAGCTGGATCGCCAGGCACGCGTGCTG
This sequence comes from Polyangiaceae bacterium, assembly GCA_025937895.1. Lineage (GTDB taxonomy): Bacteria > Myxococcota_A > Polyangia > Polyangiales > Polyangiaceae > SZUA-265. Next base: position 7,758 of record JAICQL010000105.1, read on the forward strand.
GAGCGCACGGCGGCGCAGCCGAGCTTTGGCGAATTCGTGGCGCGCGAGCGCCAGGCGTCCGCAGCGTTCGGCGGCAAGACGGTCTGAGTTCAGGTTACCCGCGAGCCGAGAGCAGGGCGGCCGCGGGTAGCTCCAGCAGCAGCTCGAAGGCGCGAAAGCCGGGCGCCGTCTCCGGGCCGAGCGCGACGCTCGCGTCGCCGCCCAGCTCGCGCAGGCGGGTGCGTACGGCGCTCAGGCCCACGCCGCGCCCGGAGGCCGCGCTCAGCGTCTCCGCGGTGGAGGCACCTGGCTCGAACACGCGCGCTGCCGTCCGCTCGTCGCTCTCGCCGGGAGCTCGAGCCCGCTGTCGCAGCGCTGCCAGCGGCAAGCCGCGCCCGTCGTCGCTGATGGACACGGTGGCGCCGAGCGCCGTGCGCCGGGCATGGACCCGCAGCTGGCCCTGCTCGGGCTTGTGGCGGGCGCGGCGCTCCTCCGCGCCCTCCAGGCCGTGGACCATGGCGTTCTGAAAGACGTGCACCAGGCAGTCGAGCAGCGCGCGGGACCCGCTGGCGCTCAGCTCCAGCCCCGGCTCGTCCACCATCAGCAGTGGCATCGGTTTGTTCAGCTCCAGCGCCAGCACGGCCAGCAGGCGCGTGGCCTGCGCGATCACCCTTGGCAGCGGCACTGCCTCGGCGCGCCGCACCAGCTGCTCGATCTCCGACAGGGCCTGCTCCGGGGATAGCGCGCCGGAGCGTGCCGCCTGGACGCGCGTGCTGATGGCGTGCCACGCGGCCTCGTCACCCGTGCGGGGCTCGCCCAGGGCCGAGGCCAGCTTGCTCTGGTAGACACGCTCGTATTCGGCCAGGGCCGTGCGCACGCTGGCCAGAGCCGACAGCAGTTGCTCGGCGGGATCGGCGGGCTGGGTGGCGTCGTGCCGCGCGAAGCTCTCTTCTGCGACGTGCACGGTGTTTGCCAGCTGCTGCAGGCCGAGCAGGCGCGCGTTGCCCTTGATGGTGTGCAGGCCGCGGAACAGCTGCTCTCGCGCCGGCTCCGGCACGCTCCCGGCCGCCAGCAGCCGCTCCCCTTCGCCCAGCAGCTGTTGCACCGCGCCCTGCAGGCGCTGGAAGTGCTCCACCCCCGCGTCCAGGATCTGCCCCACATAGTCCAGATCACGGGCGTCGCGCGCCGCCTTGGCCGTGATCTGCCGGGTCAAGGTCACGTCGCGCAGGGCGACCAGGATGCGCGCGACCTTGTCCTCGTCATCGGCGATCAAGGTCCAGTCGACCTCGAAGCTGCGCACCGCGCCCCCGTCGCCAGCGGCGCGCTGAAACTCGCGCAGCCAGTGGCTGCGGTTGGCCTGCGCGAAGACCAGCGGCACGCCAAAGCAGAAGGTGAGGGCGGCGCGTGCGCGATCCACCGCCGCCGGCTCCAGCTCGGCTCCGCCAAGCAACAGCTCGATGCAGTCGCGACCGGCGATGTCGTGGGTGCCGAGCAGCTCCGGCAAGTGAGCCGAGTAGCGGGGCTGGATGAGCAGGCGCTCGTCGATCAGGAACACGCCCTGCTCCAGGCTGTTGAGCATGGCGCCCACCTCGCGGCCGCGCTCGCTCAGCTCGCGCGTGCGCCGGGCTACCTCTGCCTCCAGCCGGTCATAGGCGCTGGCGTTGGCGATGGAGACGGCGGCCTGGCCTGCCAGCACTCGCAAGAACAGCAGCCGCGCGTGGGTGAAGGCGCGCGCCACGGAGCGGTTCTCTGCGTACAGGATCGCCAGCAAGCGCCCCTGGCTGGAGATGGGCAGGCACAGCGCGGAGCGCACCCCGGCGGTTGCCACGTGCGGATCGCGCCGGTACGTCTCGTCGCTGCTGGCGTCATCCAGCACCAGCGTCTCCATGGTGCGCGCGACGAAGCGCACCATCTCTCGAGACAGGGTGGTGCAGCGCTCGAGCGGCAGCTGCAGGTCCCCCTCCGCCTCGGCGTCAATGGCGGCGTGGGCGGCCACCCGCAGCTGACCTGGCTCGACGCCGGTGACGATCAGGTAGCCATGATCGGCGCCCACGTTCTCGATGATCGTCTTCATCAGCACGGCGAACAGCCGCGCTGATTTGACCTCGCTGGAGATGGCGAGGGTGGCCTTGAGCGCCGAGGCCACGTCGAGCTCGCCGCCCGCCACGCTGGCCGTGGCCGTGGCCGTGGACAGCGTGGTGCTGCCGGAGCCGAGCGTGCCGCGCGCCTCGGCGTGGAGCCACTTGCCGTGCACCTGCGCCATGCGGTTGAGCTTGGCGCGCGCACCCCAGTGGCGATACAGATGGTACGCCTCCAGCAGGCACTCGCGCGCGAACTCGGGGTGGCCGCGCTCCTGCCACAGCTCCGCCAGGCTCTCTCGTGCCAGGGCGCGCAGCGGCGTGAAGTCGTCGCCCATGGCCTGCTCCGCCTCCCGGTGCAAGCGCAGCACCTCATCGATGGAGGCGCCGGAGAGCCGCGCCCGCTCGGCCTGGGCGAGCAGGTATTTGTGCTGGTAGTTGGCGGGGCTGGCCGCGGCAAACACCGCGAGCTGGGCCTCGTGCTGCTCCATGGTGCGGGTGATCTCGGCGCGCTCCTCGGGCGCCGCGCTGCTCCAGCGCCGCGCGAGCAGCAGCCCCTGCACCAGGTAGTAGTCCGGCACGGGGAAGGCGCCGTTGCCCACGCTCAGGTGCGCGGTGGCCAGCGCGTCCCAGCGGCTGGCCCTCGGCAGATCGCCCAGGATGAGCTGGGCCAGCGTCTGGCACTGGCCCAGCACCAGCAAGAAGTGGCCGTTCTGGGTGGCCTCGATCTCGCGGATGAAATCCTCATCCGACAGCTGCAGCTCCGGATTCTCGGGGCTGGCATCCATGAGCTGCCCGATGGTGCGCCGCAAGCTGCGCGGCAGCGCGGTGTGGCCCACCGCGCCCGTCTCTGTCGTGTAGCGCAGCGCGCGCTCGGCAGCTGCCGAGCACTCCGGCAGCGGCTTGCCCCCGAAGAACAGGCTCTTGGCCAGGTGCACCACCGCATACGAGGCGTGCAACACGTCACCCAGCTCCACCCCGCGCTGGTGCGCTCGCTCCAGCGCCGCCAGGCTCTCGCCATAGTGCGAGCCCCAGTGGGAGATGAAGCAGCCGAACACGAAGTTCACGGCCGACTCGAGCGGCGTGGGCAGGCGCCGCTCCAGCAGCTGGAAGGCCGCGCGCCCCATGCGATACGCGCGGCCGTAGTCGCCCAGGATGGCGCTGAACACGATGCCGCAATCCATGAAGTTCTTGGCGGAGCCGGGCACGGTGCCGTGGCTCAGAGCCAGATCGAACAGCAGCAGCTCGGCCAGGATGAAGAGCGGCGGGTTGAGCTGGCTGGCGGCGGGAATCAGCTGGAACAGCAGCTCGGTCGTGGCCACCTGCAGCGGATCGTCCAGCTCCGGCAGGCGAGGCAAATCCTCGATGCGCACGCGCTCCATGTGCGCTTGCAGCTTGCCGATGCCGGCGCCGATGGCCTGCTGGATGGCCTCCGGCTCCGTGGGCAAGCTGACGCCCAGCTCGCCCAGCCCCTCGCGGATCGTCTGTACGGCTTCGGCGAGCTGGCTCTGCTGCTCGCAGACGGCGGCCTGCAGGCAATATGCAGAGACGCGGCTGACGCTGTCCGGCGCGAGCTCGAACAGCTGCGGGCAGGCGGCGCGCGCGCGCTCCACCTGACCCGAGAGCAGCACGTTCTCCACCCAGGCGCGGCGGCACGCAAACACGTGGGCACGCTGCTCTGCGCGCTGGGTCTCATCCAGCAGCGCCTCGGCGTGCTCCAGGTGCGTCAGCGCGGCGGCGTGAGCGGCCGAGCCCCGCGCCTGGAGCGCGGCAGCGTAGTTCAGGCGACTGAGCTCGAGCCGCTCGTCCGCGCCCTGTAGCAGGCCGCGCGCGCGGTTGAGGTGATCGATGAAGTCGAAGACGCGCTCGGCGCGCTCGTGCTCCGGTATGCGCGCGCACAGCTCGCGGCCGATGCTGAGATGCGCCTGTGCGCGCTGGCCCTCCTCCAGCAGCGCGGCCGCGGCCTCCACCACGCGGTCGTGGGGGAAGCGATAGCCCAGGCTGCTCTCGTCCAGCTCCAGCGCGCCGTCGCCTGGATCTCGGCGCACCAGGCGGTGGGCGTCGCCCGTGGGCAGACACAGCTCGCGCTCCACGGCGGGCCAGAGCGCCGCCGCCACGGCGCCCGGCGTCTGTCTCAGCACGCGTGCCAGCACCGCCAGGTTGAAGCTCTTGCCCAGACAGGCCGCCGTGCTCAGCGCCTCGCGGGCGGCCGCGGGTAGCTCGCGCAGCCGCCCGAGCACCAGGTCCACCACGTTGTCGCTGGAGGCCGCTTCATCCAGCGCCTGCTCCCGCCACAGCCACGCGCCCCGCTCGCGCGAGAGCTCGATCGCGCCCTGGCGGTGCAAGCTGCGCAGCAGCTCATGGACAAAGAAGGGATTGCCGCCCGTCTTCCGGAACAGCCGCTGCGCGAAGTCCGCGCAGTCTGCCGGCGCGCAGCGCAGGGTGGCGGCCAGCATCGCGTGTACGTCGGCTAGCGCGAGCGGCTGCAGGGCGAGCTCGTGCACCTGCGCGGGCCGCCTGGCGCGCAGCTCGGCCACGCTGCGGCTCAGCGGATGCTCCGCGTCCACCTCGTTGTCGCGGTAGGCGGCGATGATGAACACGTGGCGCAGCTGGCCTTCGCCGAGCAGCTGGGCGATGAGCTGCGGCGTGGCCGCGTCCGCCCACTGCAGATCATCGAGGAACAGCACCAGCGGCTGGCTCGCGCTGGCCATGGCGCGCAGGAAGGCGCGAAACAGCCGGTGCTGGCGGGCCTGCGCCTCGCGCCCACCCAGCTCCGCCACGCTGGGCTGCGGCCCCAGGATCTGGCCGAGCTCGGGCAGCAGCGGGAACAGCACCGCGGCTTCATTGCCCAGCGCCGCTCGCAGGCGCTCGCGCCGCTGCGCCAGCCGGCGCTCGGGCTCGCTCAAGCTCTGGCGGCACAGGCCGCGCAGCGCGCGCAGCAACCCCGCGTACGGGATGTTGCGGTCCAGTGGCTCGAGCTTGCCTGTGGCAAAGTGGGCGCGCTTCTCCACCACCGGCTTGTGGATCTCGGAGACGAGCGTGCTCTTGCCGATGCCGGAGTAGCCCGACACCAGCAGCAGCTGGGCAGGGCCGGTCGCCGCGCGCTCGAACACCGCCAGCAGTTTCTGCGCCTCTGCCTCCCGCCCGAGCAGCGCGCGCGAGACGCTGAAGCGCTCGGACAGATCGTGCTCGCCGAGCGGGAACGCCCGGACGGTGCCCGTGGACAGCCAGCTCTGCTGGCAGCGCTGCAGATCCTCGCTCAGGCCGCGCGCGCTCTGGTAGCGATCGTCCGGGCTCTTTGCCAGCAGCTTGCCGATGATGCGCGCCAGCCCCTCGGGCACCCCGGGCGCGAGCTCGCGCGGGTCCGGCGCAGGCTTGGACAGGTGACAGTGGATGTGGCCGAGCACGTCGTCTGCCTCGAACGGCAGCGCTCCCGTCAGCAGCTCGAACAGGGTGACCCCGAGCGAATAGTAGTCGGTGCGGTAGTCCACCTCGCGGTTCATGCGCCCGGTCTGCTCGGGCGAGAGGTAGGGCAGGGTGCCCTCCAGCACGGCTTGCGGCACGCCGTCCAGCTGCTCGCGCCGCAGCTCGGATGCAATCGAGAAGTCGATCAGCTTGAGCTCGCCGGTGCGGGGGTTGAGCAGGATGTTGCTCGGGTTGAGATCCTTGTGCATCACGCCGCAGGCGTGGACGTGCGCCAGCGCCTGCACGATGTTGCCGGCGACGGGAAAGAAGGCATCCAGGCCGAGCGCGGGCTGGCCGCGCATGGCCACGCGCTCGCCACCGAAGTCCTCCAGCAGCAGCGCCACCCGCCCGCCGCTGCGCTCGATATCCACGGCGGCGATCACGCCGCGTGACTGCACCTTGCGCAGCATGCGGTACTCGAACTCCAGCCGGCGCACGTCTCGCACGCTGGGAAAGTCGCGGGTGGAGGTCTTGACTACCAGCTGGGCGCCGTCGCGGATGCGGCGCACGCGGCGCACGGTATTGCGGTCCGACTCGGCAAGGCGCTCGCCCACCTCGTACCCATCGAGAAGCATCGGGATCACCTGGAGCGGGCGCGCGAAGGGCGGCCGGCGATGCAAGCAACGTCGTGGCTGGGTGCGCGCTAAATCCCGATTGTTTCAGGCCGAGCCCGCGCTGGCCGGTGCTCCGGCAGCGGCAGCTTTTTCCGCCGGCTCACTCCTGGTGCGCCGAGCGGCGTGGAGGTGGGCGGAGGTGAGCGCCGCAGTTCACGCGCCAGCGCAGCCCCGCGCGGACCCAGCTCTGCCCGTTCGACCCTTCCCGCGGGGCTCGCGCATGGCCACGATGTCGGAGCCGTCCACCGGCGAGCAGAGCCTGAGCTTGCTGCGGAGCAGCACAGTGCGTCTACTATAGTGGACGATCGGCGCGCGAGTCGGCGCGCCGAAGGCCCGGCATGCCGGCCCGTGCTCGAGCCGATTGTCGGGGGGCCCTTGCGAGCCGACAGCTGTCCACTATAGTGAAGCAATGACAGCGCTCACCGGCCAGCACCGCTGGTTTGACGACAACGCGCTCTCCATCGGGCGCACGCCTCTGGTGCGGCTGAATCGCGTGCAGGGCAAGGCCCCCGTCACCTTGCTGGCCAAGATCGAGGGGCGCAATCCGGCGTATTCGGTCAAGTGTCGGCTGGGAGCTGCGCTGGTCTGGGACGCCGAGAGCCGCGGTGTGCTGGGCCCCGGCAAGGAGCTGGTGGAGCCCACCAGCGGCAACACCGGCATCGCGCTGGCCTTCGTGGCTGCTGCGCGCGGCTACGGGCTCACCTTGACGATGCCTGACACGATGAGCGTGGAGCGGCGCAAGCTGCTGGTGGCCTATGGCGCGAAGCTGGTCTTGACGGAGGGCTCTCGCGGTATGACGGGCGCCGTGGCGCGTGCGGAGGAGATCGCACGGTCCGATCCCGAGCGACACGTGCTGCTGCAACAGTTCAGCAACCCCGCCAACGCTCGCATTCACGAGTCCACCACCGGGCCCGAGCTCTGGCAGGACACCGGCGGCAAGCTGGACGTGCTGGTGGCCGGGGTGGGCACGGGCGGCACGATCACGGGCGTGTCTCGCTACATCAAGCGTACCCTGGGCCAGCCGCTGTGGTCCGTCGCGGTCGAGCCTGCAGACAGCCCCGTGCTGACCCAGGCGCGCGCCGGCCAGCCCTTGCGGCCCGGACCGCACAAAATCCAGGGCATCGGCGCGGGCTTCATTCCCGAGGTGCTCGAGCTACCGCTGGTGGATCAGGTGGAGCGAGTCAGCAACGAGGAAGCGATCGAGACCGCGCGGCGCTTGATCCGTGAGGAGGGTATCCTGGCGGGCATCTCCAGCGGCGCGGCCGTGGCCGCGGCCATTCGCCTGGCGCACCAGCCCGAGCACGCCGGCAAGACGATCGCAGTGGTGTTGCCCGACTCGGGTGAGCGCTACCTGAGCAGCAGCCTGTTCGAGGGCATCTTCGATCGTGAAGGCAGGGCGCTGTGAGCGAGCTGGCCTGCCTGGAGGCGGCGCCGGGAGCGGCGAGCGCCTCGCCCCGGCACGTCGATTGACGGCCAGGAAAAGCTGCGGCACTTAGCGGGCAGGGTCTGCTCGATGCTGCCGCGTGTTCTCTCGCAGTGCCTCGCGAGCGCCCTGCGCTCCTGCGGCGCTGCGGCGGGGCTGCTACTGGCCGCGGCCGGCTGCGCGCTGCCCCCCAGCCAGACAGCGGCAAGACCGGCGGAGCTGCAGGTCACTGCCGGGGTGCCCGGAGCCGTGGTGGAGCTGAGCGCCATCCGCTGGACGCCAGGCTTCGCCGAGTACCGGCTGCCGGTGGCGGGGCAGGGTGAGCGGGCGGTGGCCGTCTGGGTTCCGGAGGCCAGGGTGCCCCGGGCCCTCGTGGTGCTGTTGCATGGTGCCGTGCTGCAACGAGGGGCAGGTGGCTCAGCCTCGTCGCGTGCGGAGCAACACGAGCACACGCTCGGCCCTGCCCGTCAGCTCACGCGCTGCCTCGCCATGCCCGCGCTGCAGGACCTGGACCCCATCATCATCGCGCCCGCCAGCCCCACCGGGGAGTGGTGGCTGCGCTCAGAGACGGAGCTGGTGCTGGGGCTGGTGCTGGCGGCGCGCGAGCGCTGGCCACAGGCCGGTTCACACAGCGTCATCGCGGGGTATAGCAACGGCGGCATCGGTGCCTGGTATTTCGCGCGGCTCTACCCCGAATACTTCGTCGCGGCGGTGCCCCTGGCGGCCAACGACACGATCGCCGGCCCGACGCCGCTGCCCGTCTACGCCATCCACGGCACGAAGGACGATATGTTCGCGTTCCCCGCCGTGCGCGATGCCCTTCAGGTGCTCATCCAGCGCGGCCAGGACGTGACCCTGGACGTGAAGTATCGCGGCACGCACATGGCCGTGTGCAGCTACGTGCCCGAGCTGAGTCGCGCGGGGCTGTGGCTGGAGGAGCACGTGCTATCCGCCGGCGTGAGCTCGCCGGCACCGTGAGCTCGCGCGCTCGCTGGCGCGTGTACGCTCGGCTCTCGCGGGCGGGTCCGCGCCGCGGCAGCGCTCAGCGCGGGCTGCGCCGGGCCGAGGCGGACACCGCCTCCAGCAGCTCGCGCGGGCTGAAGGGCTTGGTCAGGATGCGGTCCCCGGGGGCGCCCAGCTCCCCGTCCGAGTGGTGCCCGGTGACGTAGATCACTTCAAACGCGCGCCCGCTCTGCCGCAGCAGCTGCACCAGCTCCGGCCCCTGCATCTCGGCCATGCTCACGTCGCAGATCACCAGCGCCACCGTGGGGTGCGCCTCCCACAGCCGCAGCGCTTCAGAGGGTCGATGGGCGAGCAGCGGCTGGTGACCCTTGCGCTCCAGGGTACGCGCGATGACGGCGGCCACCAGCGGCTCGTCCTCGACCACCAGGATCTCCTGGCTCACGTCGGTGAGCTCGGGGCGGGTGACCTCGGGCGCGAGAGAGACGGGGCGCGACGTGGCCTCCGCCGGCAAGCGAATGCGAAAGCGCGCGCCCTTGCCCCGCTCGCTGTCCACCTCCATCGTGCCTCCGTGCTGCTCCACCGTGGCCAGCACGGTGGGCAGCCCCAGGCCTGTGCCCCGCTCGCCCTTGGTGGTGAAGAAGGGCTCGAAGATGCGGCTCTTCAGGTCCGCATCCATGCCGGGGCCGTCGTCGCCCACCTCGATCTCCACCCACGCTCGCAGCGCCTCCGAGCGCGTGCGGGTGAGGAGCGTGACGGCGCCGCCGTGGGGCATGGCGTCGCGCGCGTTGATCACCAGGTTGATCAAGGCTTGCTCCAGCAAGGTCGGATCGACGCAGATCGGCGGCAGGTGATTGCCGAGCGCCAGCACCAGGCGGACTCGATCGCCGATCACGCGGCGCAGCAGCTCAACGGTGCGCCGCACCAGCTCGTTCGGATCGACGACGCGCTTGGCCAGTGGCGCGCGGCGGCCCAGCGCCAGCAAGCGATCCGTCAGCGAGCGCGCGGACTGCACGGCGCGGCGCGCGTCGACGATCTCGCTCTGCGTGCCTGCCGTCTCCGCCCACAGCTCCAGGTTGGCGCCGATGACGGTCAGCAGGTTGTTGAAGTCGTGGGCAATGCCGCCCGCCAGGCGGGTCACTGCCTCGGTCTTGCCCACCTGGGTGAGCCGCTGCGCCAGCCGCGCTTGCTCGGTGATGTCGTGGACGGTGCCGCGAAACTCCGCGATCTGTCCGGCGGCGCTGTATTCGGGCACCGCCAGCAGCCGCCCGAGCCAGGCGCCGCCGTTCGGACGAATGAAGTTGCACTCCAGCTCGTCCGTCCAGTCTCCGCGCAGGCCGCGCTGAGCGATGTCGAGCATGCGTGCGCGATCCTCCGGCGCGATCAGGGACAGAAACAGCTCCGGCGACAGCGGCGTCTCGGGCGGCACGCCCATCAACCGGTACAGACCCACGGACCACTCCGTGCGCAGCGTGGCCAGCTCGAAGGTCCAGCTGCCCATCTCCGCGATACTCTGCGCCTCTTCCAGCAGATTCAGGGAGGCCTGGATCTTCTGGCGCAGTGCGCGCTCCTCCGTCAGATCGCGCACCGTGCCGACCACGCGCCGCAGCTGGCCGCCCTGATCGAACAGCATGGCGCCGTTCATCGTCACGTAGCGGATGGTGCCGTCCGGCAGCGCGACCCGATAGTCGACCTGCTCGGCCACACCGGTCGACACCCCCTTGGCGGCGGCGCTTTGCACCCGCTCGCGATCGTCCGGATGGATGCGCTCGAAGAAGGCATCCGAAGAGGCGCGCTGCTGGCAGGGGTCGTAGCCCAGGATGCGGAACATCTCATCCGACCAGAAGACACTACCTGTGCCGACATCCCACACCCAGCTGCCCACATGGGCGATGCGCTCGGCCTCGACGAGCAGCGCCTCGCGCGCGGACGTGGTCACCGTCACGCCGGCGGGATCGGCGGCTTCCTCGGGCTCATCGTGCTGCGCCGTGCGCCGCTGAAGCTCTGCAACACGCTGCCGCAGGGCCTGGACCTCACGACGGAGCGAGAGCAGCTCCTCGTCGTCGTCCACTTCCATACCCCGCACGCCCATCGACCCCACCCTCAACTACGGATCGGTCGGCGAAGGGACAAAGGCGCGATGTGGTTGGCATCGCGGTGCCGGCCGCAGGATCGGGGAGTCTCATCTGTGCCGCTGCATTTTTGGGCACGGGCATGTTTGGGGGGAGCGGGTAGCTATGGTTGGGCCTGAGCTAGCGCCGGGTAGTCGGTGTAGCCGCGCTCGTTGCCGCCATAGAAGGTGCTGCGATCGGGTGAGTTTAGCGGGGCGCGCCGGCGCAGTCGCTCGGGCAAGTCCGGATTGGCCAGGAATGGGATGCCGAAGGCCACCAGATCCGCCTCGCCTCGAGCGAGGGCCGCCTTTGCTGCCTCGGCGTCGAAATTGCCGTTGATGATCACGGGGCCGTGAAACAGCGGGCGCAGGTGCGGCGCCAGCCGCTGCACGTCCGGGTTGTCGAAGGGACAGTCGGGCAGTGGATCGAGCAGGTGCAGGTAGGCGAGCCCGTAGCGATCGAGGCAGCGCACCGCGTGGCTGAACGTGGCCTCGCGGTTCGAGTCGCTCATGTCGTTGAACTTGCCGCGCGGTGACAGGCGTACACCCACGCGCTCCGCGCTCCACACCCCCAGCACCGCCTCCGTCACCTCCAGCAGGAAGCGCGCTCGATTCTCGATCGGGCCACCGTAGCGATCCTGGCGCTGGTTGGTGCCATCGAGCAGGAACTGCTCGATCAAGTAGCCGTTGGCCGCATGGATCTCGACGCCATCAAAGCCCGCTTCGCGCGCGCGGCGCGCGCCTTCGGCATACTGCGCCGCCACGCGCGGCACCTCTTCCGTCTTCAGCGCGCGCGGCTCCACAAAGGGCTGCGGCCCCTCGGGCGTGTAGGTGTGGCCGGAGGGCGTGATGGCGGAGGGCGCCACCGGGCGCGCACCGCCGGGCTGGAAGCATGGGTGCGAGATCCGCCCGACATGCCAGAGCTGCAGGAAGATGCGGCCCCCCGCGTCATGCACGGCGCGGGTCACCCTGCTCCAGCCGCGCACCTGCTCGTCACTGTGGATGCCGGGAGTGCCGGCGTAGCCTTGCCCCTCGGGCGTGACCTGTGTGGCCTCGCTCAAGATCAGCCCGGCGGAGGCCCGCTGCTCGTAGTAGCGGGCCATCAGCTCGGTCGGAACGTTGCCGGCGCCCGCGCGGCAGCGTGTCATCGGGGCCATCACGATGCGATGCGGGAGGCGCAGCGCGCCAACCTGGATGGGTTGAAATAGCGGAGAACGCTCGGAGGAACTGTCTTGCATCAGTGGTGCTCGGCCGCAGGCCGGCTGGGTACTCCGGACTGGTGCTGCTCCGCCAGCCTGGCCGCGAGCGGAATGGCCTCTTCCAGGTTCGCAGCCACGTGCAAGCGCGGATGCTTCCGCTCCAGCTGCGCGTTGTCGAAGATGCGCCGCGGGTGGGGCAGAGGCCCCGCCAGCACCACGTCGCGCCGGCGCCGGACCAGCCCGCCGATGGCGTTGTCCAGCGCCACCAGCCCGGTGCTGTCGATGACGGACACCTTGCCCAGGTGCAGGATCATCACCACGAAGTCGTCCGTGCGCAGCGCGTTGAGCGCGCCCACCGCGTTCTGCGCGGCGCCGAAGAACAGCGGGCCGCTGATCTCGTACAGGCGCACCCCGCGCGGCAGGCGAATGGCGTCACTCTCGGCGGTATCGCCCAGCAGCGAGCGAGCCTCCGTGAACTCCGCCATGCGCCGCATGAACAGGATGGCCGCCAGCCCGACCCCTACCGAGACGGCGATCACCATGTCGAACACCACCGTCAGCCCGAAGCAGGTGAGCAGCACGGTCACGTCGCTCTTCGGCGCGATCCGCAGCACGCCCATGAAGCTGTGCAGCTCCGACATGTTCCAGGCCACCAGCAGCAGCAGCGCGGCCAGTGCCGCCATCGGCACGTGCGCCACCAGCGGCGCCAGCAGCAGGATGGCGAGCAGGATGACGACCGCGTGGGTGAGTGAAGCGATCGGCGAGCGAGCGCCAGAGCGGATGTTGGTTGCGGTGCGCGCCAGCGCGCCAGTGGCGGCAATGCCTCCAAACAGCGGCGCCAGGATGTTGCCGATGCCTTGCCCCACCAGCTCCGCGTTGGGATCGTGCTTGGTGCCGGTCATGCCATCGGCGATCACCGCGGAGAGCAAGGACTCGATCGCTCCCAGGATGGCGATGGCGAAAGCCGCCGGCAGCAGCGCCCGCACCTGCGCAAAGCTGAGGCCGCTGCCCCAGGGCAAGGCCAGCGAGGGCAGCGTGCCCGGGATGCCGGCGACCTCCACCCCGTCGACCACGCTGCGGAAGCGGCTGCCGATGGTGGCCACCGTGAAGCCCGGGGCGAAGTGTTGCACCAGTAACACCCCCGCAGAGACGAAGGTGATGGCCAGCAGCGGAGCGGGTACCCGCCGGGTCAGCCGCGGCAGGCCCAGCAGCAACGCGAGAGTGACGGCCGCCACCCCGAGCTCCGACCCGCTGGCGCTGGCGCGGGCGGCCCACATGGCGGTGAGCTTGTCCAGGTAGTGCTCCGGTAGCGGGCCCATCTGCAGGCCCAGCACGTCCTTCACCTGCAACGTGGCGATGACCAGTGCGATGCCGGCGGTGAAGCCAGTGGTGACCGGGTGCGGAATGAACTGCATCAGGCGGCCCAGGCGGGCGATGCCCATGGCCACCAGGATCAGACCTGCCATGAACCCGGCGGTGAGCAGACCGGACAGGCCGTGCTGAGTCACGATCGGCGCCAGGATGACCACGAAGGCCGCGGTGGGGCCGGTGACCTGGAACTTGCAGCCACCGCTGAGCGCCACCGCGGCACCGGCGACCATGGCGGTGTACAGCCCCTGCTGGGGGGGCGCGCCGACGGCGATACTCAGCGCCATCGACAGCGGCAGAGCCACGATGCCCACCACGCTGCCAGCGAGCACGTCCGCCTTCAGATCATCCAGGTGGTAGCCCTTGGCGAAGGCCCGGCGCAGCGCCGAGAAGATCGGCACGGGGCCGATTGGCGGGGGCCATACTGCAGCTGCCGCGGCAGCACCGGCAGCCTGCGCTGGTAGTGGAGGTGCGTCGTGACCCGCCCTGGAACCCGAACGCTCTGCCATCCTGTGCCGCCGGGCGCGCAGGATAGCACCATCACGCTCTTGCGATCAGTATTCGTAACCGAGCACGAGCGGCGGATCGCTGGTCAGGTCGACGGTCAAAGTGCCGCCGGCCCAGGCCGGGCCACCCTGGAGCTGGACGCTGTCGTTGCCGCTCTGGTTTGCGCCGAACTGCCAGCCGGAGCCCAGCGCGGGCAGCGCCAGCGGCGCGGAGAGCCGCAGGGTCGAGCTCCGGCTATCGATCACCCGCAGCTCGTACGTCGCGTCCCCACCGCAATAGTCGGCGGGGCCGCTCAGCACGGCGATCCAGGGGCCCACTCCGCGCGCGTCGAGCGCGCTCAGGCCCAGCTCCAGGCTGCCATCCACTTCGGCCGCGCCCGCCTCGATGCGCAGCCGCTCCAGCCACAAGGACTGCCGGTCCTGGCTGTCGAAGCGGGGTTGCAGCGCGAACGCAGTGTGCTCCGCCGAGCCGCCCGCCAGGGTGCCCGGGCCCACCAGGACGGCCTGTCCGGGCAAGCTGACCCGCGCGCCAAAGCTGGGCTGCGCCCCGCGCTGCTCGACCAGCTGCAGATACCAGCGATGCAGAGCGTGACCAGCCGGGTCGTACACTGTGTTTCCGTCTGCTCCGTACACGGGCTCGTCCACGGCATAGTCCCACAGGCGGCCGCTCGCTGCGTCGTAGCCGAGCAATTTGCTGCATGAGCCGAGGCGGAGAGCTGGTCTATCTCGAAAAGCAGCCACGATTGGGCGTATTTGCCCTGGCCGTGAGGCATTTTGATCTACGTACGGGGTTCGCCCGCTAGCTTCTCATCGGGCGTACGCAGCGGGATCAGCTGCAAATTCATGAGCACCACACGATCCGCGCTGCGCGACTGCTCGATGATGGCTCGCGCCTGATCGTAGTAGGCGAGGTGCAGCCTGCGGATCTGCTGGTAGCCCTCTTCCGAGACGGCGAACAGGTTGAAGGAAAATAGCGCCTCGGCGGCGGTGCGCCGCGCTTCGAAGCGGTGCAGCACCTCGCGCGCCCAGAAGGCCTCGAGCCGGACGTTTTGCTCGGGATTTGCGCGTGTCGATGGTGAGGATCTGCGCCGTGCGGTAACGACCGCCGGCGCGCTCGATCTGGCCCGCGCGCTCCAGCTCCGCGAGGTAGTGGCTCACTTGCTCCTCGCTCAGGCCGACCTCGCGCGCGAGCAAGCTCGGGTCATGCTCTGGTGCCGTGCGGTATGCGTCCAGCTCCAGCGCGCGCAGCACGATGTGGCTGGCTGGCAGCTCATACGCCAGCCGCCGCTGGTGCAGGAAGTAGCCGTACACGCCGCGGGTCGAAGGCAGCTGTGAGAGATCGGCGAACAGCGAGATGAACTCCAGCAGGCGCTGCGTGGCCAGCTGCACCAGGCTCAGGAACTGCGGCAAGCGCGGCTCGGTCTTGCTGGCGCACCAGCGGCCCAGGGTGGTGCGGTCCACGCCCAGCTGGGCGGCGCCGCTCGTACGTGTCCTCGGGCTGATCGAAGAAGCGCGCCAGGGTACGCGCCAGCGCTGGATCGCGCCCGAGCGCCGCCTTCAAGAAGGCGCTGACCTCCGGGTAGCGGCGGCCGTGCTCCCACAGGTACGCGGCGTTGGAGCGGAAGCCCAGGCGCCGGCTGAAGCTGGGCTGCGAGCTCGCCCCGCGCAGCGCGCGCATCAGCTCGCGCGACAGGGCCTCTACGTCGAACATGCTGCAGTGAAGCTCGCAGCCGGTGCTATCGCAAGCGCAGCGCGCGCGCCACCGGCTGCTCTGCGCGCTGGCGGCGCTTGCTGGCTGCCCAAGAGCAGATCGGGCAGCGCGAGAGATCGTGACGCAGCGCCGGGCAGTGCTCGCGGCCGAAGTAGATCATCTGCAGGTGCGCGCTGTTCCAGCGCTCTCTGGGGAACAGCCGGCACAGGTCGCGCTCGGTCTGCTCCGGGCTGCTGCCGCTGGAGAGCCCCCAGCGCGCTGCCAGGCGCTGGATGTGCGTATCGACCGCGAGCGCTGGCTGATCGAAGGCCTGCGAGAGCACCACGTTGGCCGTCTTGCGGCCGACACCAGGCAGCTCGACCAGCGACTCGAAGCGGTCCGGCACGCGCCCGCCATGGCGCTCGAGCAACACCTGGGAGAGCCCCTGGAGCGCGCGGGCCTTCTGTGGGGCCAGGCCTACCTCGCGGATCAGCTCGTGGATGGTGGACACGGGCAGGCGCGCCATGTCCTCGGGCGTGGCGGCACGCGCGAAAAGGCGCGGCGTGACCTGGTTCACCTTCTTGTCGGTGGTCTGCGCCGAGAGCACCACGGCCACCAGCAACGTGAAGGGATCGGCGTGTTGCAGCGGTATCGCGGGCGCTGGATACAGCTGCTCCAGGGTGCTCAGGATGCGCGCTGCCTTGTCTGCTCGCCGCACGGTGCGCTCAGGGTGAGGTGGCTTCTGAAGGGGAGGGAAAAGCCGCGTCTCCCGCGTCGGTGAGCTCGCCCGCGTCCACCACGAGCGGCGCGGGGCGTAGCGCCGTCTCCGCCGTGCTCGGGCCCAGAGTGGTGCTCTTCAACGCCGGGGCATCCGTGGGGCGCCCGGCGGGGGCACTCTCCGCGCCCAGGCGGCCGCGCAGGCTCTGCCCCAGCTGGCGGGTGACCTCGCCGAGCCGCGACGTCCACCCTTGCACCTGTTCGTTCGAGCTCTCGAGCAGTAACAGCGCCGAGCCGAAGCCGAGCAGCGCCATCAACGCCCCCACGAGCGCGAACCAGAAGCGGGGGCGGTACGGCGCTGGAGCTCGCTCCGAGCGCACCGCCGGCATCACGCTGCCGAGGTCCGTCGGTAGCAGCTGCGGGTCGCTGCTGCGTGTCCGCCGGCGCAGCTCCAGCACCGGCTCGAGCTCGGTCTTCTCGCGCGGCAGATGGCGTGAGGGCGGAGCCGCCTCCGCCTCCCAGATGAGCGGGGTCTGCCCGCACAGGCCGCGCAGCTCCTCTGCCATGACCCGCGCCGAGGGAAAGCGGCGCTCCGGATCCTTCGCGACCGAGCGCAGGAACCACTCGTCAAAGCCGTCGGGCACGGGCGCCAAACCAGAAGGCGTGGGCGGATGCCCGGAGCAGACCTGCAGCGCCAGGTTTACCAGGGTGTCGCCCTGGAAGGGACGAACCCCCGTCATACACTCGCAGGCGATCACGCCCAGGCTCCACAGATCCGCGCGGTGATCGATGTGCTTCGGATTGCCGAACTGCTCCGGGCTCATGTACACGGGTGTGCCCAGCATCTGGCCCGAGATGGTGCGGGGCCCGTGCTTGCCCGGCGACACCAGCCACTTGGCGATGCCAAAGTCGAGCACCTTCACCACCTCCTCGTCGTCGTTGCGCACGAGCAGGATGTTGTCGGGCTTCAAATCGCGGTGCACCAGGCCAGCTTCGTGCGCCCGGGCGAGGGCGCGCGCCACCTGCGTGATGATCTGAGCCACCACCGGTGGCCGCAGCCGCCGCACCCGCGCCAGGCGCTCCGACAGGCTCTCGCCCTCCAGCAGCTCCATGACGATGAAGGGAGTTCCGGTGGCGGCATCCACCCCGTCATCGAGGATCTGCACGATGTGCAGGCTGCGCAGGCTGGCCCCGAGATGCGCTTCGCGCTGAAAGCGGGCCAGGCTGTTGGGATCATTGGCGCCCGGCACATGCATCAGCTTCACTGCCACGTGCGCCTGCCAGCCCAGCCGCTCTGCACGCCAGACGGTGCCCATGCCGCCGTGGCCCAGCATGGAGATGAGGCGGTACTTACCGCCCAGGACCGTACCCGGCGTCATGACGAGCTGCTCCAGCGAGCTGCTGCTGAGCCCGGCCTGTCTTCGAGCACTGTTCTCCCCTGGGTCGGCACGCGAGTGCCGAGAGAATACGGCCCTCTCCGCAGCCCTCGCGCGTCGATTTCGCTGCGCAACGCCACGATTGTGCTCCGTTTCGGCACCCTGGCTCCTTTGTCCCCGGCTGCACGCCAGCTCATTGGGGATGGGCTGCTCCAGGCGTCCGATGGCTCGGCCTTGCTCTCGCGGCAGCAGGTGGCGCGGCCGAAATTACGGAAACGTAACTACCCCATGGGGTGAAAAGTTACCGATCTGGAACGCCGCGAGCGCCTCGGGATGCACTGCGCAAGGAGTGGTGAATGATGCGAAATTCCAATGGATCAAGCACGTAGACCGCTGCGAAAGGCGACAGATGGGTACCGAAAGCCGACATGTCGGTGAGTGATAAGCAACTTTGGCACAGTGCGTGCTTAAAGCGGCGTCGTCTGGCGGAAGGGGAAGCACACCAAAGAGGCTCAGGGGAGGGAACCCTCGAGGCAAATGGGGGAGAGGGTTCGACTCAGGATCGACGGGGAGGTCCGGCACTTCGCGCGCTGGGGGGGCAGCGCCCGAAGGGAGCAGGGGGGCCGACCTCACGTCGATAACGGCGATCAACAGCGGCGCGATTGATCGTTCGTCTGCTTCGAGATGCGGTGACCTTGCCGCCGGACACCTATTTTGTAAGCGAGAGGCCTGAATATTTCATGAAGCTGCCGGGGGGGCGGCTCATGAATATTTCACGATGGTTGGGGCAGCG
This sequence comes from Polyangiaceae bacterium, assembly GCA_025937895.1. GTDB lineage: Bacteria > Myxococcota_A > Polyangia > Polyangiales > Polyangiaceae > SZUA-265. The sequence continues at coordinate 26,036 of JAICQL010000105.1, forward strand.
CGGAGGGAGGGAGCATGAAGGAGAACTGGGTGCTGAAGCAGACCGTGTTGCGGGCGACGGACGAGCAGGGGCTGGAGCGCCGCCTGCACTCGTTTGAGAGCGCGTTACGACTGCGCGACGGCGCGATCGTGGACGTGGAGCGGGCTGCCGGGCAGCGATCGCATCACGTCGCGGTGATTCGCTACGAGCTGCCATTGCCCATTTTCTCCGGCGCCGAACGCCGCGCGTATTAGTAGCGCCCTGGCGCTAGCTCTGGCGCGCGCATGGCAGCTCGAGAGCTGCATGCTGGCACACCAAACGAGGAGCCCAGGGGGGAAGCCTGGCGAGGCCCATCTCCCCTTGGCTCCTTGGCTCCTCACTCCTCGCGCGAGCCGATCTGGTGCGACTTCAGCTTCTCCCAGAGCGTCTTGCGCGAGATGCCGAGCATGCGCGCCGCCTCGCACTTGGCTCCGCGGCTGTGATTGAGCGCCACCAGCAGGCACTGGCGCTCGAAATCACGCATCGACTCGCTCAGTGAGCGA
>JAICQL010000078.1 GCA_025937895.1 Polyangiaceae bacterium
GACAACACCGCCGCATTCGTGTGCGGGCAGCTGTTCTGCGTCGCGTACAGCTCGCCGGCAACGCGAAAGATCGCGATCTGCCGGTCGCCGTACGTCACGGCGATGCCGCCTTCGCTCGGCACGTCGGCCAGCGACGCGACCCGCACGAAGCTCGGCGTGATCACGGGCAGGTGCACGCGGCGCGGCGCCGCGAACAACGCGCGCTTCGCCGGATCGTCGACGACACCCTTCCACTCGCACTGGTACGTGTCGACCAGGTACTGCATGTCCTTCTCGAGCTGCGCGCCGATGCCGAGGGAGTCCTTGATGATCACGTCCTTCAGGTGCTCGATGCCGCCCTCCATCTTGTCGATCCAGGTGGAGGTACGGGTGAGCCGATCTGCTGTCGCGATGTAGAACATCAAGAAGCGGTCGATGTACTTGATCACCGTCTCTTCATCGATGTCCGAGGCCAGCAAGTCCGCGTGCCGCGGCTTGGCCCCGCCGTTGCCGCACACGTACAGGTTCCAGCCCTTGTCCGTGGCGATGATGCCGAAATCCTTGCTCTGCGCCTCGGCGCACTCGCGCACGCAGCCGCTGACGGCGCTCTTCAGCTTGTGCGGTGCTCGGATGCCGCGATAGCGCTCCTCTACACGGATCGCAAAGCCCACCGAGTCGTGCAGGCCGAAGCGGCACCAGGTGCTGCCCACACAGCTCTTGACCGTGCGCAGCGCCTTGCCATAGGCGTGCCCGCTCTCGAAGCCTTCACCTACCAGCTCCTCCCAGATCGCGGGCAGCTGGTTGACCCGCGCGCCGAACAGGTCGATGCGCTGGCCCCCGGTGATCTTGGTGTACAGCCCGTACTTCTCGGCGATGCGGGCCAGCGCCATCAGCTTCTGGGGCGTGATCTCGCCGCCCGGGATGCGCGGCACCACCGAATACAGGCCCTTGCGCTGGATGTTGGCGAGGTAGCGGTCATTGGTGTCCTGCAGCATCTCGTGCCGCACGATGAAATCGTTGAAGACGCTGGCCAGGATCGAGGCCACCGCGGGCTTGCACACCTCGCAGCCGTAGCCGCTGCCGCACTCCTTCAGCACCGCCTCCCACGTCTTCAGCTTCCGGACGCGGATGATCTCGTACAGCTCCTGGCGCGTGTAGTTGAAGTGCTCGCACAGCACGCGCTTGGTGGCCTTGCCCATGCGCACCAGCTCGATCTGCAAGATGTCATTGACCAGCGGCACGCAGCCGCCGCAGCCGCTGCCCGCGCGCGTGCAAGCCTTGATCTTGCTCGCGGTGAGCGCCCCCTGCTCGCGGATGGCGGTGCAGATCTGCCCTTTGGAGACGCCGTTGCAGGAGCACACGCCAATGGAGTCCGGCATGTCGCCGCCGCTCTGCGCCGCCCCGCCGCCGCGCGCGCCGAACAGCACCTCTTCCGGGCTCTGGGTCAGCGCCTGCCCGCTGTTGGTGATCCCGAGCAGGCGCATGTACTCCTCGGCGTCTCCCACCAGGATGCCGCCGAGCAGGCGCTTCTCGTCGTCGCTCAGGATGAGCTTCTTGTATACGCCCCGCACCATGTCCTGGAAGACAACGGTGCGCTTGCCAGGGTTCAGCGCGTCGCCGAAGCTGGCCACATCCACGCCCAGCAGCTTGAGCTTGGCCGACATATCCGCGCCGGTGAAGAGCTTGCTGCACTCCTGCGTGATGCGCTCCTTCACCACCTGCGCCATCTGATAGCCCGGCCCCACCAGACCGTAGATCATGCCCCGGTGCAGCGCGCACTCGCCGATGGCGTAGATCTCGGGGTCGCTCGTCTCCAGCGCGTCATTGACCAGGATGCCCCCGCGCGGCCCGAGCTCCAGCCCGGACTCCTGCGCCACCTCGTCGCGCGGCTTGATACCGGCAGAGATGATCACCAGGTCGGCGGGCAACTGCTCGCCGTCCTTGAACTCCAGCGCCCGGACGGGACCCGAATCCCCCTCGCCCGCGAAGCACGTCGTGATCTTGTTGAGATGCACGGTGATACCGAGCGACTCGATCTTGCCCTGCAGCAGCCGGGCGCCTGCCTCGTCCACCTGGCGTGGCATCAAGCGGCTGGCAAACTCCACGACGTGAGTCTGGAGCCCCAGATCGAGGGCAGCCTTGGCGGCCTCGAGCCCCAGCAGGCCGCCGCCGATCACGACGGCGCTGCGGGCATTCCTGGCGTAGGCCATGATCATGTCGAGATCCGCCAGGGTGCGGTACACGAACACGCCGGGCCGCTGCGTCCCGGCGATGGGCGGCACATAGGCGCCAGAGCCCGTGGCCAGCACGACCCTGTCGTAGGGCACCTCACGCCCGGTGGAAGACACGACCACCCGCCGCTGGCGGTCGATGCGCACCGCCCGCTCGCCCAGGTGGAGCTCGATGTTGCGCTCGCGGTACCAGTCCAGGCTGGCCAGGCTGAGCGCAGCGGCGTCCTTGCCCGAGAAGTACTCGGACAGGTGCACGCGATCGTACGCTGGCAGCGGCTCCTCACAGAAGGTGACGATGCGCGCGACGGGTTCAGCGCCCTCCGTCATCAGATCGCAGAAGCGCTGCCCCACCATGCCGTTGCCGATCACCACCACCGTGGGCCGCTGCGCGCCGGCACCCTGCGCGGGGCGCAGGGGAACGCTGGGAAGCTGAGACCTATCCACGGCCGAGCCGCGGCTTGCTGTGTCTGAAAGCATGCTCACTGATTCCTCCCCGCGGGCAATAGAGGGGCCGAGAAGATGCTGGCGTGATCCAGCGACCGCAACGCTGCGGCGTGGGCCCTGACGCTGGCGCTGGCTCCTGAGCGCCCGGCACGAAACCTCCGAGAAACCCTCGGACCCCGGCTTTGAGCGCCGACACATTCCCGAAAAGACATCAATACACCTCTTCAACGTAGCGGCCGTGACGCCGCAGCTCCTGCAAGAAGTCGATCGCCTCGGCTGGCGTCATGTTGCCCTGCCGGCCCAGGACGTCGACCAGCGTGTCATCGAGCGCGCCGGAGAACGCCTTGCTCTCGCCGCACGCGTACACGGACCCGCCCCGCTCCAGCCAAGACACCAGCCGGCGCGCGCGGCGCCGCAAGACATCATGAGGGCCCGCGCGGCGACCGCGCTGGCCCAGCTTGATCACATCCAGGTGCTCCAGCACACCGAGCTTTGCCCAGCCCTCCAGCTCCGCCTGATACAGCGTCTCGTCCCCCTCGAAGCACGCGGCCAGGATCAGCCAGGTATTGCCCTTGCGCCCACGTGCCTCGAGCTCGGCGAGCAGACCGCGGTGCCGGGCGACGCCGGTGCCCGCGCCCAGCAAGATCATCGGTCCCGTCCCCTCCAGCGGCAGCCGGCGTTCGGCGCTCTGCACCGCGGCGGACAGCTCATCCCCCTTGAAGATGCCCTCGGTGAGATAGCCCGAGGCAACACCCCTGCGCTCCCGGCCGCCGCGCTCACGGCGCACCATGCGCACGGCCAGATGCAGCTCACCCGGATGTGAGGAGGGCGCCGAGGCGATGGAATAGAGCCGTGGCTCGAGCCCCGCCAGGCTGCCCACCACCTGCTCCACACCCGGGCGCACGCCGGGAAAGGTGTTGAGCAAGTCCAGCAGATCGAAGCCTGCGGGCACACCGCGCTCGCGCAGCTCGGTCAGCCCGCGCAGCGCGTCGCTGTCCCGCGCGTGCGCGGCGAACAGGCGCAGCGTGTCCTCGGACACGTGGGTGATGTCCACGTGCTCCAGCAGGCAACGCCACACCTCGCAGGCGCCGCGTGGCGTGTTCACCAGCTCCTGGCCGCGAGCACCGAGCGCCCGCAGCAGCGCCCGCACCAGGTCCGGATCATTGTGCGGGAACACCGCCAGGCTGTCGCCAGCGCGGTAGCTGAGCGAGCTGCCGTTCAGCTCGAGCACGACCTCTCGGATCTCGGAGCCGGCATCGGCCAGCGTCAGCCGGCGCTGCGACTTCACCCGCAGCCGCAGCGCGCGCGAGCGGCCTGCAACGCTACCGGAAACCGGCGCCTCGCGCCCATCCAGCTGCGGCTCTTCCCGCGGCGGCGATGCAGGCTCTGTGGGCGGGCGCGGTACGCGAAGGGTGGCCACCGGCGCGGCCAGCAACCCCTCCAGCGCCTCACGCGTGTGGGGGCCGCCCGGCAAGCAGAGCGACGTATCCTGCTCGGCGCCCACCGCGAGCGCGTGAGCATAGCCCTGGCAGGAGTAGCCACACTGCCCGCAGTCCAGCTGCGCCAGCGCTGCCAGCAACCGGCGCTCCTGCGCGTCGCGCTCGGGTTGAGGCGGCAGCGCGCTCGCCCCGCCACGAGCCAGAGCGGAAGCGGCAGGCGCAGCGTCCGCACCGCCCTCGCTGGCAGTAAGACCGAGCACACCTGCGAGGAAGCCGTTCAGCCAGGCACGCTGCTCTTCATCGAACGGGGCGGTGTCTGGGACCAGCGGAACGCGTGGACCGTTCTCGGTCACGGCCTCACCCCTGTGTCGATGGCGGCCGGCTCCTGCCCGCCCCGCTCTTGCGCGCCTCGATCCTGCAGGGCCCGCTCCCGCGCGGCGGAACTGCGGGCTGCGGAGGCATGCAGCTCCGCAGCAGGCAGCCTGCCGACGAACTCCCGGAAGCTCTCCTGTGCGTGGCGCTGCTCGAAGTAACTCTCCACCACCCCCTGCACCACGAGCGGAACCTCCGCCGCGGGCACACAGCTGGCAAACTCGCGAGCCAGCCGCGAGCCCTCGCCCGTCTGCCCGCCGAGGAACAGCTGGTAGCATTCGCCCCCGCGCCCGCCCGGCTCGCTGCGCAGCGCCAGCAGCCCGATGTCGGCCAGGCCGTGCTCGGCGCAGCCGTGATGACAGCCGCTGAAGCGAATCGTGAGCGGCTGCTCGAAGCGGAACAGCTTCTCCAGGTGCCGCACCAGCTCCTCGGCGCGGCGCTTGACGTCGGCCGCGGCAAAAGGACAGCCCGCGGTGCCCGTGCACGCGAGCGAGCCGGAGCGAAATGTGCTCGCAGTCCACTCCAGCCCGAGCTCTGCCAGCGCCTCTTTGACCCGGTGGAGCTGCGTGTCCGGCAGGCCCGGGATGAGCAGGTTCTGCTGCGCGGTGAGCCGCAGCTCGCCACTACCGTATTCGCTCGCGAGCTGTGCCAGACCGCGCGCCTGGTCCACCCGCAACAGGCCGTCGCGCGCCACGATGCCGACGTAGCTCTTGCCGCGCGGCTTCTGATTGTGAAAGCCGACGTGCGCCCAGGGCTCCGGCGGGGGCGGCAGCTCACAAGCGCCGAGCGGCAACGGCAGCAGCGGCGCAGGCGGCACTGATGCCGGCCCCGGCACTCGCTCGCGCAGCCGCCGCCCCAGCTCGGCCAGGAAGCGCTCGAGCCCCCAGCTCTCCAGGAGATACAGCAAGCGAGCTCGGCGGCGATTGGTGCGATCGCCGTGCTCCATGTAGATGCCCAGCACCTGCTCCAGCACGTTCAGGGCGTGCTCTGGCGCCACCACCACTCCGGCGTCGCGAGCCAGGCGCCCGTGGCTGGTGGCGCCGCCGAGCAGCAGACGGAAATAGATGCCGGCGGGGACCTGGCGCCCTGCCGGTACCCGCACGGCGCGAAAGCCCAGATCGCACGTCTCCGGCAGCGCGCCCACGGCGCCGCCACCGTCAAAGCCCAGCGTGAACTTGCGCGGAAGCGCCTGCAGCGAACGATCGGCGAGCACCCGATACTGCGCCTCGCGCGCGAGCGACGAGACATCGAGGAGCTCGCGCCGATCGAAGCCAGCGGTGGGATTGGCCCGGATGTTTCGCACGCCGTCGCCGCCGGCGCCGCGGGTGACGATGCCCAGCTCCGACAGCCCGCGCAGCACGTCGAGCGTTGCACCGGCATTGATGCCACGCAGCTGAATGTTTCCGCGCGTGGTCAGCTGCATCATCGGATGGCCGTGGCGCTGAGCCAGCTCGGCGATACCGCTCAGCTGGTACGCGCTGAGCACTCCGCCGGCCACACGCAGGCGGCACATGAAAGCGTCCTCGACCGAGGAGGCGTAGAAGAGGCCGTGAAATTTGTAGAGAAAGGCCTCGTCCGCCTCGGGGAAGCGGCGCTCCAGCGCCAGCCGGGCCATGCGCCGCCACAGATCCTCCGGAGGCTGGCGGCGCTTCAGCTTCTCCTCGGGCGCGAGACGGCGGCCGGCGAGGAGGAAGCGCTCCTGCGCCTCCCACAGAGGCTGATCGGGTCCTGCGGGGACACTCGCGAGCACTCCAGTCGCATCGAGCTCGGGACGGGGACGCGTGCTTCGTCGTCCAGCACGCAGGCCGCTGACCAGCCCCTCCAAGTATTGCTTCTGGGTTTCTGTGAATCCTTTGGTAGCCATAATTGGCCGGCCCGGCGCGACGAGTCCGGGTGACACGACGACGGGTAGACCGCGGCCAGTCGCGCTGCTGGAACACGTGGTGGCCCCCAGCAAGAGGAGAACCGCCCGGCCCGCGCCGCGTCACCGCGTCGTCGAGCTTCTCGCGGAAGCTAGCCGTCGCTTGGTTTCCCCAATGTAAACGGCGCGTAACAGCAGCGCCCTCGGCGCAATTCCGTGCGCTATTCGGGCGATTCCGGACACCCGGTGTTCATATCACCGGGCCGGTCCCAGTCGTGCAGAGAGCGCTGCTCCGCTTCGGATAGCGACAGGACACATGCCTCTGCACCGAGGCTCGTCAGCAAATGTTGCAGCGAGGTCTTGCCGGCGGCGAGCGCCGCGTCGATCTGCGGCAAGACACGCGCGGCGCGGTAGCGCGCGAACAGCGGCTGCCAGCGGCCCTCGGCGTCACGCGGCGCGAGCGCCGCGGCCTCGAGTGTTTCACGCTGCAATCTCACCAGCAACGCGGGGCTGAGCAGCGGCAGATCGCCCGCCAGCACCACGCCGGCGCTGGCCGCGGGCAAGGCGCGCAGAAACGCGCGCAGACCGCCGATGGGGCCCACGCCAGCGGGCTCGTCACTGATGCACTGCAGCTGATGCGCCGCGTACGCCGAGCTCTCCCCCACCAGCCAGACCGGCGCAGGAGCGCCGAGCGCGCTACTGGCTCGAGCGCAGCACTCGAGCGTGCGTTCCAGGATGGTACGCCCGTCACCCACCCTCAGGTTGGCCTTGGCCACACCGCCCATGCGCAGGCCACGGCCGCCGACGAACACACCGAAGATGATCGGCGGCGAGCTCTGCTCGCCCCCCAGGCCCCAGCTCACCCAGCGGCCTGGTTGCGCGGAGCCTCGACCTGCTGCGGAGGCTGGCGCCGCCCGATGAGCAGCAGCCCCAACCCGACCATGATCTGCACGTCAGCGACGTTGAAGATGCCAGTGCGCACCTGCCCCAGGCCGAGGTTCATGAAATCGATCACGCGGCCCTCTCGCAGCACGCGATCGACCAGGTTGCCCATACCACCCGCCGCGATCAACACCATGGCCCACACGGCCAGCGCGTCATGGTTGGGCCGCCGCAGCTGCGCCACCACCCAGCCCGCGCTGGCGGCGACCACCGCGAGCGCCGCGCCCGTGAAGATCAGCCAGCGCACGGGCTCTGGCCACGTGCCGCCCAGGCCCAGGAAGGCGCCGCTGTTCTCGGCGTAAGTGAGCCGGAATACGTCGCCCAGGTAAGACAGTGTCTCGCTGCCCTTGAGCGTCTCCGCGGCAATGCGCTTGCTAGCCTGATCACAGCCGACGCAAAACAGCGCCATCGCGAGCAGGACGACCTTGGAGCCCTTCACCAGCCTCTGAACCGCCGACATTCCAACTACTGTAGGCTAGTGCCGGCAGCTCGGCCACGGGCGCGAAGGAACAAACCCCGCAGGGTGTAGCCAGACGGCCAATTAGCCGACCCCGCGGGGGCCTTGCTACTCGGAGCAGGCAGGCGCAGCCGGCGCTCCGAGCGGCTGAATCCCCAGCCGCTCCAGCAGGGAGGCGTCGCGCTCGCGCGAAGGATTGGGGGTGGTGAGCAGCTGCTCGCCGATGAAAATGGAGTTGGCTCCCGCGAGGAAGCACAGCGCCTGCAGCTCGTCGCTCATCTGCTCGCGACCGGCGGAGAGACGCACGACCGAGCGCGGCATCGAGATGCGCGCCACGGCCACGGTGCGCACGAACTCGATGCCGTCGATCGAGCTCGAGCCGGCGAGCGGCGTGCCGTCGACCCGCATCAGCGCGTTGATGGGTACGGAGTCCGGCGGCTGTGGCAGGTTGGCCAGCAGCAGCAACATGCCCACGCGATCTGCCCGGCTCTCGCCCATGCCGATGATGCCGCCGCTGCACACCTTGATGCCGGCGCCGCGCACGCGCTCGAGCGTGCCGAGGCGATCATCCATGGTGCGAGTGCTGGTCACCAGCGAGTAGTACTCACGGCTGGTGTCGATGTTGTGATTGTAATAGTCGAGGCCAGCGGCCGCGAGCCGCTCCGCCTGCTCCGCATCCAGCATGCCGAGCGTGACGCAGCTCTCCAGGCCCTCTGCCTTGATCGCGCCGATCATGGCGCAGACCGTGTCCAGATCTCGCGCGCGTGGCGAGCGCCACGCGGCACCCAGGCACAGCCGCTGCGTGCCCGACGCCTTGGCGGCGCGCGCCGCGGCCACGACCTGCTCCAGGGTCATCAGCTTGGTCGGCTTGACGCCCGTCTTGTGGTGCGCCGACTGCGAACAGTAGCCGCAATCCTCGGGGCATCCACCCGTCTTGATCGAGACCAGGCGGGAGAGCTGCACCTGGTTGGGATCGAAATGCTGGCGATGCACCGTCTGAGCGCGAAACAACAGGTCGGCAAACGGCGCTTCAAACCAGGCGGACACCGCCTCGCGGGTCCAGCGCCGAGGCGCATCCGGCCGCTCAACTACCTGTACGGTCATCGACAAACTCCGGCGGGAACGCTACGAGCTGGGACCGTGGCGAGCAAGGCAATTGTCGATCTCTCGGCCTATTTCCAGCGGATTGGCTACGGGGGGCCGACGCCTCGAGCGATATCCACGCTGCATGCCATCACCGCCGCGCACGTGGCCGCCATCCCGTTCGAGAATCTGGATGTGCTGCTTGGCCGCCCCATCTCGCTGGAGCCAGAGCGCATCGCGCAAAAGCTCGTGACGGAGCGGCGGGGCGGCTACTGCTTCGAGCAGAACACGCTGCTCTTGCACGTGCTCGAGGCGCTCGGCTTCCAGGTGCAGGCCCTGAGCGCGCGCGTGCGCGTGCAGCAGCCGCGCGACTTCATCCCGCCTCGCACCCACATGTTCCTGCGGGTGGAGCTGGACGGAGCCTCCTGGCTGGCAGACGTGGGGCTGGGCGGGTTCTCGCTCGGCTCGGTGCTGCGTCTCGAGGCAGACGTCGGCCAGAGCACTCCACAGGAGCCGCGGCGCATCGTGCGCGAGGGCGCCTGGTCCGGCTTCGAGCAGCGAGCGCCCGAGGCGCGGCTCTTTCATCAGGCGTACTTCGCGGGCGCCTGGCACGACCTGTGCGAGTTCACGCTGGAGGCGATGCCCGAGATCGATCGCGTGCTCGCCAACTGGTACACGAGCGCTCATCCGGGGTCGCACTTCAAGAGCCGGCTGATGGTGGCGCGGGCTCTGCCCGAAGGGCGTGCCACGCTGCTGAATCATGAGCTGACCCTCCGCCACCGGGATGGCAGCGTGGCCCAGGCGCGACGGCTGGAGACGCCCGCCCAGCTGCTGGAGGCACTCGCAGGTCACTTCGGTCTGCATTTTCCGAAAGAGACGCGCTTCGACTGCCCCGGCCTCAGCTGGTCTGGGCAAGGCTGAAGCAGCCGGCACGCCGACGTGCGAGATCCGCCGCCAAGGTAGGAGACCGGACGAAAACTTGACGGAGGGTGGACTTTCCCTCCTACTTATCCTCCCGAATTCCGGAAGATCCGAGCCGCGGGGGGTCAACTCTGGCCAGACCGCGGCGTAGCTACGGTTCGACGTGTTTCACGAGTCGCGGACGCTCCGCGAACGCTTTAGTCCGGCGCCAATGCCAGAGAGGGATCGCCATGAAACGGCTGTTTGACTCCAACCCCGCGACGACGAGCCTCGCCGTCTGCCTTGCGCTGATAGCCATCGGCTGCGGCGGCACGACCACCTTCCAAGACACGACACCCATCCGCATCGCCGCGGCTCCGCCGGCGCCGCCGCCTCAGGCCGATCCGCCGCCGCCTGCGCAGAAGCAGGTGAAGATCCGCGATAACCGCATCGAGATCGGAGAGAAGATCCAGTTCGCTCTGGCCAAGTCAGAGATCTTGCCGGTCTCGTTCGGCATCCTGGATGAGCTGGCGAAGGTGATCAAAGAGAACCCGCACGTGCAAAAGGTCAGCATCGAGGGCCATGCCAGCGATGAGGGTGATGACAAGTACAACCTGGTGCTGTCCAAGGCGCGCGCTGAAGCGGTGCGCCAGTATCTGGTCGCCAAGGGTGTGTCGGCGGATCGCCTCAGCTCCACCGGCTACGGCGAGAGCAAGCCGCTGGTGGCCAACGACAGCGAAGCAAGCCGCGAGAAGAACCGGCGGGTGGAGTTCCACATCACCAAGCAACAGGTGACCAAGGAGAAGGTGGAGATCGACCCTGCCACGGGCGAGGAGAAGGTGATCGAGAAGACCTCGGCCAATGAGGAGGTGAAGGGATGAACCAGGTGCTTTGTTGCGGCATCGCCGCGGTCTCGCTGCTCCTGTCGGCGTGCTCGTTCGAGTATCACGCGCGCAGCCCGGAGGACTACCGTCAGGCCACGCGCGCCCTGCTGGAGTCCAAGCAGAGCGACTTCACCAGCTGCTACGAGGGCGTGATCAAGAGCACACCGGACGCCAGGGGCACCGTGGCGGTGAGCTTCGAGGTGGAGGAGAAGACGGGCAAGATCCTCACCCCCAAGAGCCTGCCGGAGAGCACCGCGCCAGAGGCGCTGCAGACCTGCGTGGTCAACGGCTTGAGTGGCCTGGCGCTCGATCCGCCGGATCAGCGCAAGGGCCTCGCCACGATGACGTTCGATTTCAATCGCGGCTGATCGGGACTGCGGCTGAATCGCCGCCGAGGCAGCGACAGCGCCCCGCGAGAGGGCTCGTGAGCATCGCTCACGGGCCCTTTGTCTTTTTCGATTTCGCGCTGGTCCAGCCGCGCGCCTCGCTTCCGGCCGTGTTTCGGCTGCTCACTTGGCGGTCTTCTTGCGCGGCACTCGCACGTTGAAGACCTTGCCCACGCGATTGTGGTTCGGCGTGTTCTCCAGCCAGTTGTGCCAGACCGAGAACTGGAAGGGACTGGTCAGCCCATCCTGAACATGGAAGCCGCTGACCAAGAACGCGGCCAGCACCGCCGACCAGGACCAGCGAGTCAGCCGCACCCGATCGATCCAGAGGGCAAAGTACAGCAGCAGCAGCGGCATCACCGGCACCAGCCAGCGCATGCCCACACACCAGCCGCCGTAGTTCCGGGTGCGGAAGATGTAGAAGCCGAAGAAGGCACACAATGCCGCCACGCTCACCAGCGACTCGCGCAGCCACACTCGGCGCCACAGCGAGCGCAACAGCTCCCACAGCCCGAAGATGTACAGGGGTGTCATGCTGAATACCCCGTGGTGGCCCAGCAGCACGTTGAAGGCGTAAATGTGCTTGGGCTCGCGCAGCCCGTCGATGTCGCCGGGATTGCGGAAATGAAAGCCCTTGAACTGCTTGATCTCGCTGTTCAGGTAGAAGGGCCGCAGCGAGCCAGAGATTTCATAGCAGAGCGCCAGGTGCACGATCAGCGGCGGCAAGGCTGCGGGCACGAACCAGATCAGCGTCTTCTTCCAGTCGTGCGCCAGTAGATACAGGCCAATCGCACCGCTGATGGCCAGGCTGGTGAGATCGATGGTCGGCAGCAAGCCCAGCACGAAGCCGGCCACCGGCCAGTGCCACAGCTTGCGCTCGGGACCGTGACGGATGACGCAAGCCAGGTACAGTCCGCACACCGCCAGCGCGGCCGCAGGCGAGTGGTTGTTGATGGCGGTGGCGTAGGCAACGCCCAGATAGGCAAAGCAGGCGCCGCCCATCGCGACCAGGATCGCCACCTCCCGCTTCAGCAGCAGCACGCACAGGCGGTAGAAGAATATGAGAAAGATGATGTGGCTCAGACCGCCCGTGCACAAGCTCACGAGCCGCACCACCTCCCCTTCCGACTTGCGGATGCTCTTGCCGGTGATGGCGCGATACGTCCAGTAGACGCCCGCGGCCAGGGTGGACAGCACCGGCGGCTTGGACGAGATGTAGCTCTCGCCCACCTTGTACTTGTCGATGGTGCCGACGTAACGGGTGTCGTTGATCGCGAACGTGCCGTGGTCGACCAGCGCCTCGATGGTGGCGTAGCGGCTGCCGGTGTTGGCGTTCTTCAGCGAGCTGTCCTGCAGGTTCCACAGCACCATGATGAAGCTGATCGCCATCATCAAGGTGCACAGGACGAAGCGGGTGCTCAGCTCGCTGGCGGCACGACCGCGCCCGGGCACTGCCGGCGGCCGTGTGCCGCGGGCTTGCTTGCTCAGGCCGAGCCAGCGCCGGCGCGCCGGCTCGCTCTGTACGGCGACGGTCGTCGCAAAGGCATCTGCCGCGCCGGACGGCTCCTCAGGCGTGCGTTCGTCGGAGGCAGGGACAGCGGGGGGAGGATCGGTTGGGGCGCTCACACGAGGCTCTTCCGGTTAGCACATCCCTCCCGCGCGGCTTCTGGTGAAACGAGAGCCTCTGCCGAAATTGCAGCCAGCAGCTGGGGCAGGGCTCCGCAGGCACGCGCGCCTCAGCCGGCGGCAGGGCACAGAGCGGCGACGGCCTCGATGCCATCCGCCTGGGCCGCGCTCTTGTCCGGGCGATAGCGCCTCACGCGCGCAAAACGCAGGGCCACGCCCCCCGGATAGTGCGGGCTCCGCTGCACGTCGTTGAAGGCCACCTCCACCACCAGCTCGGGCCGCACCCACACGATGTGCCCCTCGCGCCGGACTTCACGCTCCAGCAGCGCCGCCGTCTGCCAGGTGAGCAGCTCGTCCGTCAGGCCCTTGAACGTCTTGCCGATCATCACGAAGCTGCCGTCCGGCGCCCGGGCACCCAGGTGCAAGTTGCTGAGCCAGCCCTGGCGGCGGCCGCTGCCCCACTCTGCTGCCAGCACGACCAGATCGAACGTATGGTGGCTCTTGATCTTGAGCCAGGCGCTGCCCCTGCGCCCCGCGGCGTAGCTGGCGTCCAGCGCCTTGGCCATCATGCCCTCGTGCCCGGTCTCCAGCGCGCGCTCGTAGAAGGCAGAGATCGCCGCAGCGTCCTGGCTGAGCAGGCGCGGCACGCTGGCCGCGCCCACGAGCCGCTCGAGGCCGCTCACCCGCTCGCTCGTGGGCAGGTCGATCCAGTCGTCACCGTCCGCGTGCAGGCAGTCGAAGAAGAAGGGGTGCAGCGGCTGCGTCACCCGCATCTGTTCCACCGCCAGCTTGCGCCCGAAGCGCCGCATGGTCGTCTGAAAGGGCTCGGGGGAGCCATCGGGCCGCAACGAGAGCACCTCGCCATCCAGCACCAGGCTCGAGCTGGGCAGCGCCCGCACCAGCTCCACCACCTCGGGCACCGCTGCCGTGACGTCGCTCAGCTGCCGCGTGTACACCCGCACCTCGGAGCCGTCTTTGTGGACCTGGATGCGCACCCCATCGAGCTTGTATTCGAACGCGGCGCTGCCCAGCTCGGCCAGTGCTTGCTCGGGCGTCTCGGCGCTCTGCGCCAGCATCGGCTGCAGCGGCCGGAACAGCTGAATGCGGTAGCGGCCGAGCGCCTCCTCGCCGCCGCCGAGCGCCGCGCGCGCCACCTCTTGCAGGGAGCCAGAGAGCATCAGCGCCCGTCGCACCGAGCCCGGACTGACCCGCGCCGCTTGCGCCACCGCTTCCGCCACCAGGCTCTCCAGCGCGCCTTGCCGCAGCTCACCCACCACCAGCCGGCGCAAGAACAGCTGCTCGCTCTCCGTGGCGCGCCCCAATAGCTCGTTCCAGCGGCGCAGGCGCTCTGCCACGCTGCCCGGGCCACTCACCGCCTGGATCTGTGCCAGCGCAGCGGCCACGTCAGCGATGGTCAGCTCCGGAGCAGCGCGCGGCGCCGGCAAGGGCTCACCGAAGACCGTGGCCGGGCCCAGACCGATGCGCCCGCGCGGCAGCTCGCCCGCCAGGAAGGAGACGCTCGCTTCCAGCGCCTCCGGGCCGTCTTCGTGGGCGCCCGCGATGCAGGTGGCCAGGGCCTGCACCTTGCGCAGGCGGCTGCGCGTCTGTTGCACCGCCGCAGAGGCCTGAACCAGCAGTTCGAAGAGCATCCGAAACTCGACCGAGTGTCCGACCTTGGATCCTATCTGGATCCGACCCTGGAAGCGAATGGCAGGCGCAGGACGCTGCCGAGCCGCCGCAAAATAGCTCTAAACTCCGCGCCCCGTGGCCCCCAAACGCAACTACTGGCTGATCAAGAGCGAGCCCGAGGTGTTTTCCATCCAGGCGCTCCGCCGCGACGGCAAGACCCACTGGGAAGGCGTGCGCAACTACCAGGCGCGCAACCACCTGCGCGCGATGCGCACGGGTGATCTCGTGCTCTTCTATCACTCGAACGCCGAGCCACCGGGGGTGGCCGGGGTGGCGCGGGTGTGCCGCGAGGCGTACCCCGATTCGTCGCAATTCGATCCCAGGAGCGACTACTACGACTCCGCGAGCAAGCCGGAAGATCCGCGCTGGTCGCTGGTGGATGTGGAGTTTGTCGAGGAGCTGCCCGAGCTGGTGCCGCTGGACGTGCTGAAGGAGGACGAGCGTCTGGACGGGATGCTGGTGCGCAAGCGCGGCATGCGCCTCTCCGTGCAGCCGGTGGAGCGCGAGCATTTCGCTCGCGTGCTGAAGCTCGGCAAGGGCAAGACCAAGGTCTGAGGCCAGCAGGGCACTCCGGGCGAACGGCTTGGTGTAGCACTCGTGACGATTCGGCTCACATGACCTTGCACAACCCCGCCCCGGTCCGGCGCCGGCCCCTGCTGCGCGCTCTTTCGCTGCTGGCGCTCGTGATGCTGAGCTTGCTGGTCATCGGCATCGCGGACGCTTGGCGGGCGCTCGGGAGCCTGCCCACCGGCGAGCGGCTGGAGCGCATGGCAGCGTCCGCTCAGTATCGCGGGGGCAAGTTCGTGGACACCTTGCCGCGGGTAGAGCCCGACACCGTGGCCGCAGGCCTGCGCTGGTTGCGAGGGGTCGAGCACAGTCAGCCGGCTGCGCCGCTGCCGGTGGAGTCCCCCACGACGAGCGAGCTCGAGGTGCCACCGGCGAGCGAGCTGCGCATCACCTGGTTCGGCCACTCCAGCTTGCTGGTCGAGATCGAGGGCAAGCGCGTGCTAATCGATCCCGTCTGGAGCGAGCGCTGCTCCCCCTCGAGCTTCCTGGGTCCTGCTCGCTTTCACCCGGTGCCGATGCCGCTCGATGCACTGCCAGCGCTCGACGCAGTGGTGATCTCGCATGATCACTATGACCACCTGGATTATCCCAGCATCGTCGCCTTGACGGCACGCCCGCTGCGCTTCATCGTACCGCTGGGCGTGGGCGCGCACCTCGCATATTGGGGGGTCGAGCTCGAGCGCATCGTCGAGCTCGACTGGTGGCAGAGCACCGAGCTCGCCGGGCTGAAGCTGGTGGCGACGCCGGCGCGCCACTTCTCCGGGCGTGGCCTGGGCGCAGATCGCACCTTGTGGTCCGGCTGGGCGCTGCTCGGCCAGCGGCGGCGGGTCTACTACAGCGGCGATACGGCGATGTTCGAGGGCTTCGCGCAGATCGGCGAGCGCCTGGGGCCCTTCGACGCGGCGCTGATCGAGGTGGGCGCGTACGACGGCATGTGGGCCGACGTACACCTCGGCCCCGAGCAGGCCGTGCAGGCGCACCGCGCTGCGCGCGGCGGTGTGCTCGTGCCGGTGCACTGGGGTACCTTCGATCTGGCCCTGCACAGCTGGGTGGAGCCCGCGGAGCGCGTGCTCGCCGCGGCAGCGCAGGAGCAGGTCACGGTGGTCACGCCGCGCCCCGGCGAGAGCGTCGATCCGCTCGCGCCGCCGCCGCCCGCCCGCTGGTGGCCGCCGGACGTGCCCTGGCAGACCGCGGAGCAGGCGCCGGTGGTGTCCTCACATCTCGATCGGCTCTCGCTGCGAGCTCAGGCGCAGCCGGCGGCGGCCTCAGCTCCCTGAGCTTTGCCTGCGCGACGCAGGCCGCAGGCGCACCAGCAGCGCACCCTTGCCGCCCCACTTGCGCGGCGCCGTGGCGAACGCCAGCACCTGCTCTGCAAGTGTTTCACTGAGACACTCCACGGCCACGTCAGGCAAGACGGGGCCGCCTGCGCTCGAGTGCTGGCCGCGCCCGCACACCACCAGCAGGCAGCTGACACCGGCCTGGCGGGCCTCGCGCACGGCGGCCGCCAGCGCGACGCGCGCCTCCGCGGCGCTCTTGCGGTGCAGATCCAGCTCGCGGCGCGGCACCACGCGGCCTGCTTCCAGCGCGTCGAGCCAGCGCGCCGGCACATCGGCGGCCCACGCGCGCACGCCCTCCGAGCCGTGTTCCACCCAGAGCCGGGTGCGCGGGCGGGCGGACACCCGCTCCGGCGCGGGCGGCGGCGCCGGGCCGAGGCGCGGCGGCCCATCGGGCAGCGGCTGCACCCCGCGCGCCAGCTGCGCAAAGCTGGGGGTTGCCGGAGCGGCAGCGACGGCGGTGCGCTTCTTCTTCGCGCCGCGCAGCGCGCGCGACACTGCCTTCAGCTGCTCGCGCATTGCCGGCCGCGCCGGGCGAGCCCGGCTCGAGGCAGGGCTGGGGCGCTTGCGCTCGGCCATCGATCCATCGTGGACGGTAGTCCATTGAGCGCTGTCGCCGCGACCATTCCAGAGTACAAATTGCCGGTGAGCGCAGCCCCGCTACCCGTCGAGGAGCTACTCGAGCCGCTGGCGCAGGCGCTGCAAACGGCACAGGCCGTGGTGGTGGAGGCGCCGCCCGGCGCCGGCAAGACCACGCGCATCCCCAGCGCGCTGCTGCAGGCGGGCCTGGCTGGCCCGGGCGAGATCTGGGTGACCGAGCCGCGGCGCGTCGCAGCCCGCCTGGCAGCGACGTACGTGGCGCAGCAGCTGGGTGAAAAGGTGGGTGAGCGGGTGGGCTACAGCGTGCGCTTCGAGGATCGCTCGAGCCCCGCCACCCGGCTGCGCTTCGTGACGGAAGGCGTGCTGCTGGAGCGCCTGGTGGAGGGCGAGCTCGACAGCCTGCGCGTGGTGGTGCTGGATGAGTTTCACGAGCGGCACCTGGCCACGGATCTGAACCTGCTGCTGCTGCGGCGTGAGCTCGCGCGGCGCCCCGGGCTGCGCCTGATCGTGATGAGCGCCACGCTCGACGGCGAAGCCGTGGCGCGGCACCTGGGCGGCTGCCCGCGGCTGCGCTGCAGCGGCCGCGTGTATCCCGTCACGGTGCAGCACGACCCGCCCAGTGAAGACGAGCGCCCGCTCGAGCTGCGCGTCTCCAGCGCCGTGAAGAAGCTGGTGCGCGAGGCGCCGCAGGGCGACATCCTGGTGTTTCTGCCGGGCGCCGCCGAGATCCAGCGAGCCGAGAGCGCGCTCGCCGCGTTTGCCGCCGAGCGCGAGCTGGCGCTGGCGGTGTTGCACGGTGAGCTGCCGCTGGAGGCGCAGGTGCGCGCCATCAGCCCCGGCGAGCGGCGCAAGGTGGTGCTCGCCACCAACGTGGCCGAGTCCTCGATCACGGTCGAGGGCGTCACGGCGGTGGTAGACTCCGGGCTCGCGCGCATCGCGGAGCACTCGCCCTGGACGGGGCGGCAGAGCCTGGCGGTGCGCCCGGTGGCCCGCGCCTCGGCGCTGCAGCGCGCCGGTCGCGCGGGCCGCACCGCGCCCGGGCGCGTGCTGCGCCTGTTCACGGAGGCCAGCTTCCACAC
Source organism: Polyangiaceae bacterium (assembly GCA_025937895.1). Lineage (GTDB taxonomy): Bacteria > Myxococcota_A > Polyangia > Polyangiales > Polyangiaceae > SZUA-265. Next base: position 17,874 of record JAICQL010000078.1, read on the forward strand.
GCGGCCCGAGCAAGAGAGGCCGGAGGTGCAGCGCCTGGATCTGGCGGGAGCCCTGCTGACCCTGTACGGGGCTGGCTGCGCGCCGCAGCCGAGCGACTGGCTCGATGCGCCGCCGGAGGCCGCGCTGGAGGGCGCCCGCGCGCTGCTCGCACGGCTGGGCCTCTTGGAGGGCGAACGGCTCACGGAGCTGGGCGAGCGCGCGCGGGCTCTGCCCGTACACCCGCGTCTGGCGCGTCTGGCGCTGGAGGGCGAGCGGCTCGATATTGCCCGCACGGCGTGCCTGGCCGCCGCCTTGCTCAGCGAGCGAGACCTGCGGCTCAACCCGCGCGCGCGCGATTCCGCCCTGCTCGGCTGCGACTGCGACGTGGACCAGCTGATCGAGCTGTTCCGGCAGTCAGAGGCCGAGCGCCACGGAGCGCGGATCGCACGCCAGCTGGGGCTGCATGGCGGTCGGGTGGACACGGTGCGCCGCAGCCTGGAGCAGCTGGAGCGCGCCTTGCGGGCCAGCCGTGGCCGCAAGGCGCAGCCAGGAGGTAGAGCGCAGCCAGGAGGCAGAGCGCAGCCAGGAGGCAGAGCGCAGCCAGGAGGCAGAGCGCAGCCCGGCAGAGCGCAACCGGCGGGCGGCGAGCAGGATGAGCGCCGCGCGCTCGGGCTGGCGCTGCTCTCGGCCTTCCCCGATCGCGTGGCGCGCCGGCGCGAGCCGGGCGGGCGCGAGCTGATCCTGGCGACGGGGCACACGGCGCAGCTCGCCGAGGAGAGCGTGGCGCAGAGCTCGCGCCTGTTGCTCGCCGTGGAGGCAGAAGACCGCATCACTTCCGGCGATGGCCGCAGAGCTCCGCGCGCCAGCTTGCGCGTGCGCCTGGCCTCGCCGCTGGAGGCCGAGTGGCTCCTCGATCACGCCCCCGAGGGCCTGAGCGAGAAGCAGGAGCTGAGCTGGGACGCGGAGAAGGAGCGCGCCATGCTGAGCAGCCAGCTGTGCTGGGGTGCGGTGGTGCTGGAGCAGAGCCAGCGAGCTGCGCCGCCTGGCGGCGATACCACCGAGGTGGTGGAGCGCGCGGCGCTGGCGCAGCTGGCGACGCTGTTCGGCAAACACGAGACCTTGCCGGCGCTGATGGCACGCGGTGAGCTCCTGCTGCAGCACTTCCCCAACCACGGCTGGGACGCCATCGTTGCGCAGGGCACCCGCGGCCTGCTGCACCGGGCGTGCGCGGAGGTGAGCTCACTGGAGGAGCTGCGCGCGCTCGACTGGCAGGCGTTTTTCCTGGCCCAGCTCACGCCCGAGCAGCAGCGGCAGCTGGAGCGCGACGCGCCCGAGTGGGTGCAGCTGAAGGCAGGACGCCGGGTGCGAGTGCAATACATGCCAGGGCAGCCGCCCTGGATCGGCTCACGCCTGCAAGACTTCTTCGGCATGGAAGCGGGGCCGAGCATCTGCGGCGGGCGCGTGCCGCTGACCTTGCACCTGCTCGCCCCCAACCAGCGCGCAGTGCAGGTCACGTCCGATCTCGCCGGCTTCTGGCAGCGGCACTACCCCGCGATCCGCAAGGAGCTGCAGCGCCGCTACCCGAGGCACTCCTGGCCGGAGGACGCGCGCCGCGGCAGCTGAGCCAGCGCCCATTACGCCCGTCCCGGGGTCAGGAAGACTCCACGAGCTGACCACCCTTGCTGGTGCACTCGTCTGCCGGAACCTGCACCCAGCCCTTGCCCTTGCAGTCATTCTGGCCGGCACAGGCGTGGCCCCCCGGTACTCCACACTGCCCCTGCCCCTTGCACTCGTTGATGCCCAGGCACTTGACCGCACCGGGCGATGTGACACTGGCCGGGTGCTCCGCGGGCGTCTGCTCGGAAGACTTGCTGCAGCCGGCAACGAAGAGCGCCGCGGCAGCGGCAGCGAGCGAAACCTTGAATGCGTCCTGCATGGTATTCCTCCTCTGGGGTCAGCGCTCTCGATCAGAGCACGGGTCAGTCTTGCTGGCGGCGCGGCGCCGGGGCGCCGCGCTTGGCTCAGCCTTCCGAGGGATGGCAGTTGAAGCAGCCGAAGCCGCTCTTGGTCTCGGGATTGTACACCGGCATGTCGAGCAACTCCGCCATCTTCGGCGTGACGACGTTGACCATGAAGTCCGTCACCTTCTCGTCGTACTCGCGGGCGCTCTGCACCGTGTTTTCGAGAGGCAGCGCATAGATCGTGTCGTTCGGCATCCGGAAGTCCACCATCTCCATCTTGTCGCTGTGACACGTCTGGCACGCGAAGCCGGAGAAGCGGCTCTCATCGAACTCCTTGAAGGCGCTCTTCATCCGCGGGAAGACCTGCAGGCCCATCCAGTCCATGCGCTGCGCCCGCGTCTTGTCCTTCCAGGCAATCTCCGTCTTGTCCGCGCTGACGGGATCATTGGCGGTCTTGGTTCCGCCGCCGCAGGCCAGCGCGGCGAGCAGGGGCAGCAGCAGCGCCGCACGCGGGGCCGCTCGCAACGGGGCCGCTCGCAACGGGGCCGCTCGCAGCCAGGAGATACGACCGTCAACGGGGGGAATCGGCATCGTGCTCATGCTCTCGCCTTCTGAAGCCTCGAGTGGCCCGGCCGTGTCAACGTCAAATGCCGCGGGCCACCTGAGGGCCTCGTGCCCATCGCGCAGACGGGATATAAGCAAGACCCTCGCGATGGAACGCTCGCTGCCGCAACCCATGGCCGGCCAGAAGGTGTACGCTGCCATGTTGGTTTGCGCAAGCGCGGTGATGTGGCTCGCCGGCTGCCAGCGCAAAGCGCCAGGTCCGGATGAGTGCGTGGCCTTCGCCAAGGTGTGGGTGCAACAGGACAAGGTCTCGTTGCGCAGAGCGCTGGTGGGCGCAGATCCGTTTGATGATCTGGTGCGCGAGTGCCTGACCACGCCCTTTGATCGCCAGCTGGTGGAGTGTGCGCTCGGCGGCGCTGCGCCGCAGCGCTGCCGGGCAGAGTACCGGCGTCGGGTCGAGCAAAAGCGCGAAGAGCGCTCCCACTGAGCGCAGCTCAGACGTTGCCGCGCAGCTCAGGCGTTGCCGGGCAGCTCAGGCCTTGCCGCGCACTCAGGCCTTGCCGCGCAGCACCAGCTCTCGAGCGTCGGTGAGCACCAGCTCCAGCGCTTGCCCGCTCTGAAAGCTGCCCGCCATCAGCCCCTCGGCGATGGGATCTTGCACGCGCCGGATGATGGTGCGCTCCAGCGGCCGGGCGCCAAAGCCGGGCTCATAGCCGAGCTCCACCAGCTGATCCTTGGCGGCATCGCTCACCTCCAGGCTCAGCCCGCGCGCAGCCAGCAGCTGTGAGACCTTGCCCAGCTGGATGTCCACGATGCGCCGCAGGTGCTCGCGCGAGAGCGCACCGAACAGCACCACGTCACCCAGGCGATTGAGGAACTCGGGACGGAAGAACTGCCCCAGCTCCTGGCGCAGCTCTGCAGGCAGCTCCTCCACCCCAGCGTCTCCGTCGCTGGCCCGCTCTGACGACTCCAGCAGCCGCTGAGAGCCGATGTTACTGGTCAAGATCACGACGGTGTTGGTGAAGTCCGCCAGGCGCCCGCGGCCATCGGTGAGCCGCCCGTCATCCAGCACCTGCAGCAGCAGGTTGAAGACATCCTGGTGCGCCTTCTCCACCTCGTCGAACAGCAGCACCGAGTAGGGCCGCTGGCGCACCGCCTCGGTGAGCAGCCCGCCCTGCTCGCTGTCGGCGTAGCCCGGCGGCGCGCCCAGCAGGCGCTGCGCCATGTGGCGCTCCATGTATTCGCTCATGTCCAGGCGGGTGAGCGCGTGCTCATCATCGAACAAGAACTCCGCCAGCGCCTTGGCCAGCTCCGTCTTGCCCACACCGCTCGGACCCAGGAACAAGAAGGAGCCGATCGGACGGCGCGCGTCGCGCAGGCCCACACGGCTGCGGCGCACCGCGCGCGCCACCTTGGTCAGCGCCACGTCTTGCCCCACCACCCTGCGCGCGAGCCGCGCCTCCATCTGGCTGAGCTTTTCGGTCTCGGCCTCCAGCATCTTGGCCACCGGCACGCCAGTGCGCAGCCCCAGCGTCTGCGCAATGTCCACGCTGAGCAAGGTGGGCGGCCCGGGCTCGATGCCCAGCTGCTTGCCGGCAGCCTCGGCCCGCGCCAGGCGCGCCTCCAGCTCCGGGATGCTCACATGCTCGGCCTGGCCCGCGCGTGCCAGCTCCCCGCGCTGTAGCGCCGATTTGTGGGTGGCGCGCTGCTCCAATAGCTCGCTGCGCAGCGCCACGATCAGCGCACGCGCGGAGCGCCGGCTGTCGAGCGATTTGCGCAGCTGGGTCACGTTGGGCTCCAGCTCGGCCGCCTCGCGCTGCAGCGCCTGCCGCGCGCGGCGCGTGGCCTCGTCATCGGCGCCGGCCAGCGCCTCCAGCTGCGCCGAGATCGCGTCGTAGCGGCGCAGCGGCGCATCCAGCTCCGGTGTGCGCTCGACATCCACCCGCTTGGCAGCGGCCGCCTCATCCAGCAGGTCGAAGGCGCTGTCGGGCAGAAAGCGATCCGGCACGTAGCGCTTGGCCAGGTTGACGGCGGTCTGGATGGCGTCTTCGCTGATCTGCACGCCGTGGTGGCGCTCGTACGCGCTGGCCGCGCCGCGCACCATCTCGGCCGCCACGGCTCGCGAGGGCTCCAGCACCGGCTGCCGCGTGAAGCGCTGATAGAGCAGCGGATCGCGCTCGATGATGCGCTGCTCGCCCTCTGGCGTGGTGGTGCCGATCAGGCGCAAGATGCCGCGATCGATGGCGGAGCGCAGCAGATCCCCCAGCCCGCCCAGCGCCGAAGACGCCGCGTACAGCTGATCAAAGCCCAGCACCACCAGCACCGCGCCGGCCTGCTCGCCCAGCGCATCGATCAGCTTGCGCGCTCGCCCCTCCAGCTCACCGCGCAGGCGCGTGCCCGCCACCAGCGCCCCGACGTCGAGCTCGAACAGCTCCATGCCGGCGGCGCTGGTCGGCACGTCGCCGCGGGCCAGGCGCTGCGCCAGCCCACGGATGATCGTGGCCTTACCGACGCCGTTTTCGCCGACCAGCAGGGCGTGGTGCTTCTCACGACGCTCCAGGATGGTGAGCAGGCGCCGCAGCTCCGTGTCACGCCCCAGCACGGGTCCAAACTGGCCGGCGCGCGCCCGGCTCACGAACGAGGTGGTGTACAGCGCGAGTACCGGGTGCTTGCCGTCTTCATTGCGCACGGGCACCTCCGCCTTGGCGCGCAGATTGCTGAGGTGGGGCCGCAGCGAGCCAGGGCCGATCTGGAAGGCACCCAGGAGCTCCCCCGCCGTGCCGCGCACCTCCTGCGCCAGCGCGTTGAGCAGGTGCTCCACATGCACGCTGCCGTCAGGGGCGCGCAGCGCCTCGCGCTCCGCCCGGCGCATCAGATCGAGCAGCAGCGCCGAGAGCGTGGCGCGCTCGCGAGCGACGGGCTGGCGCGCCAGCGCTGCCTCCACCGCCGTCTGCAGATCCGTGAAGTTGCTGGCGGCGCGCCGGAACACGTCCTGGATCGCGAGCTCCCCCGTCAGGCACTGCGACAGCAGGTGCAAGGGGGTCACCTCCGCATGGCGACTCGAGTCGGCGAGCGCCTGCGTGGCAATGATCAGCGCCTTTGCCTCGGCGGAGTAGCGCTCCAGGGTGAGGGTCGTGATCTCCTGTTCCGGCATGCCAAAACCGGGTATCAGTCGTTCCGGCGGGGCATTCAAGCCCAAAGACAGATGCTGCTCGGCGACCTACCTCCGGCGTTCCTCCTGGGCCTGGCAGCAGTGCTGGGGCTGCTGTTTGGCAGCTTCAGCAATGTGGTGATCTACCGCTTGCCCCGCGGCGAGAACGTGGCCTTCCCCGCCTCGCACTGCACGGCCTGCAATCAGCCGATCGCGCCGTATGACAACCTGCCGGTGCTGTCGTTCCTGCTCCTGCGCGGCCGCGCGCGCTGCTGCAAGGCCAAGATCTCCTGGCGCTATCCGGTGGTGGAGCTGCTGGGCTGCCTGTGGGCGCTGGCGGTGATGCGGCTCCTGGTGCTGGAGCTGCCCGCGGAAGAGCCGCTGTGGCGTGCGGCTGCGCTGTTCGTGCTGTACTTCGCGCTGGGGCTCGGTCTGCTGTGCGCCATCTTCATCGACCTCGATTACATGATCTTGCCGGATCCGTTGACCCTGGGCGGCGCCGCGCTGGGTCTGGTCACGGCCTCGCTGCGCGGCCTCGGCTTCGTGCCTGCCCTGCTGGGCGCGGCCATCGGCTTCGGCGTGGTGTGGCTGCTGTTCGTCGAGGGCTATCGCCGCCTGCGCGGCTATCCCGGCATGGGGCTCGGGGACGCGAAGCTCCTGCTGCTCACCGGGGCGTGGTTTGGCTGGCAAGGTGTGCTGTTCGCGCTGCTCGCGGGCTCGTTGCTGGGCACGCTGCTGGCCATCGTCGTGTACGTCACCCGCGGACAGCTGCCCGAGCCGCAAGGGGTGATCGCCGAGCGCGAGGAGCTGATGGCGGAGCTCGCGAGCCTGGAGGGGCCGGAGCGCGCAGAGCTGGAGGCAGAGCTCGCGCGCGATCCGTTGTTCGCCGCGCCACAGACGGGGCTGGCCCGCGCGCGGCTGGCGTTCGGCCCTTTCCTGTCCGTCGCCACGATGGCGTACGCGCTGATCGGGCCGGAGCTGGTGACAGCGTATCTGCAGCTCGGCATGTCATGAGACAGCGCGCGGCTTGCCGGCGCACACTGAGCGTCCTGGCAGCCTTGCTCGGCTGCGGCGGGGCGGATCCGGGGGTGGCTCGCCATCCGCAGCCCGCGTTCGCGGCGGCGCAGCGGGTGCTTCTGCCTCCGCCGCCCGCGCTGCCCGAGATGCTCGCGGGCGACCCTCCAAGCCCCTCCTGCCGCTGGGTGGACGGGCAGTGGACATGGACTTCCCAGCGCTGGGATTGGCGGCCGGGAGGTTGGATTCAGCCTCCGGAGGACTGCCGCTATTCCGTGCCCAGCCTGACCTGGGTAGAGGAGCAGGGCTCCCCCGCCCTGTACTACCGTCCCGGACGTTGGTACTCGGTGAGCGAGCGCAAAGCCTGCCCCGATCCTGCCCCTTGCGGCACCCCCGGCGCGGGCGACCGTAATCCGCCCCGCCCCGTCCGATGAACTCCATCTCCGAGCCCCCCCGGCAAGTCTGGACCATTGCCCTGGTGCTGGCCTGGGCCAGCGAAGATCTGGCCCGGCGGGGCGCAAACGACAGCCCACGTCTGGACTCCGAGCTGCTGCTGGCGCACGCGCTCGGTGTCGACCGGGTGAAGCTGATCATCGACTCGCGGCGCCCGCTGGAAGAGGCAGAGCTGGCGCGCTTTCGCGAGCTGCTGTTGCGGCGGCGCAAGCACGAGCCGATCGCCTACATCCTGGGCGAGCGCGAGTTCTACGGGCTGCGCTTCACGGTCAATCGGCACGTGCTCATCCCGCGCCCCGACACGGAGACGCTGGTGAACGTCGCGCTCACTCGCACCGCGCACCTGAGCCTGCACGGCCGTGCGCTCGACGTGTGCACCGGCAGTGGCTGCGTGGCCATCGCGTTCTCGAAGGAGCGCCCCACCTGGCAGGTCATCGGCAGCGATCTCTCGCTGGAAGCGCTGGCGGTGGCGCGGCACAACGCCTGGCGCCTGGGCGCGATCTGGAACCTGGACTTTCGCCACGCCGATCTGCTCGGCGGCTTCGAGCGCGAGGAGGGCTTCGACCTGATCATGGCCAACCCGCCGTATGTGCCCGACGCTGAGGTGCCCACATTGAGCCCGGACATCAAGCTGCACGAGCCGGCGGCGGCGCTCTGCGGCGGGCCGGATGGGCTGGCACTGATCCGGCGCTTGGTCAAGGCTGCGCCGGGCTTGCTCGCGGCCGGGGGGCTGCTGGCGCTCGAGGTCGGCGCCGGCCAGGCTGCCCGGGTGGCCAAGGGCCTGCTGTCGTACGGCTTTTCCGACGTGGAACAGGCGCGGGACTATGCCGGAATCGAACGGGTCGTCAGCGGGCGCCTGCCCGGTTAAACGAGTTATGTAAAGTGGGGAATATCCCAAGCCGTTCGTACGTGTGTGAGGTCGCGCTCGAAGCAGTACGGCAGAAACGATGCGGCATGCGCCGCCCAGGAGGCGCAGCAGGTCTCTGTGAGCTCAGCACGTCAGCCATCCCACCTACCCCACCGCGCTAGCCCGCAACCTGGTTCGCCGGCGAGCTGGCTGTCGCGCCGCTGGCTGCGCGGGCTGTGCGCGGGGCTCCTGTGTCTCACCAGCCCGGTGCTGTCGCCATCGCTGGCTCGCGCGGACATCTACCGCTACGTCGACAGCGACGGCGTCATCCACTTCTCCAACGTCACCAAGAAGGGGAAGATGGTTGGTCGCAGCGGCGCCAAGGCCCCGCTGCGCCGGGTCTCTGCCAGCGAGCTGGCGCGGACGCCGTCGCACTACGATCCCTACATTCGCGAGGCGGCCTCGCTGTACCAGATCCCCGAGGCGCTGGTGCGCGCCGTGATCCGGGTCGAGAGCAACTTTGATCCGCGCGCCGTCTCGCGCGCCAACGCGCAGGGTCTGATGCAGCTCATCCCGGCCACGGCCGAGCGCATGCTGGTCAGCGATCCGTTCGATGCGCGGGAGAACGTGCTGGGCGGCACTCGCTACCTGCGCGTGCTGGCGAACATGTTCAACGGCAACCTGCAGCTCACCCTGGCCGCGTACAACGCCGGCGAGGGCGCGGTGCTGCGCTACGGCGGCATCCCGCCGTACGAAGAGACGCGGCTGTACGTGACCAAGGTGCTGCAGTACTACCACCTGTATCGCAGCAACGTCGCCTGACCGAGCGGTGCGGCCTCGCGCGGTGACGCGCGGCAGCGATGGCCGGCGCCCGCTCAGCGAGCGCGCAACCCAGGGCTCGCGGGTGTGCGCGGCTGCGCGGCTGTCAGCTCGACTCAGCGCGGCACGTACGCCTCGAGCGCGGCGGCGAGCTCGCGCTGCACCAGCTCGCGCAAGGACTCTGGCTCCACTACCTGCGCAGCGCGACCGAAGCCGAGCACCCAGCTGAGCAGGGACTCTGCGTCCTCCACCGCGAAGGTGGCGCGCACGCCGCCGCCGGGCAGGGCCGAGAGCTTCTGAGAGGGATGCCAGCGCGCGTCCCGCACGCTGCGCGCGGCACGCGCGTCCAGATCGATGACCACGCGCACCGGGGCGGCGGGCGCCGCCACCCCCAGCTCGCCCTGGAAGTGATCCTGCACGCGGAAGTTGCGCGGCAGCTCGAAGCGCTCCTCCGACGAAGCGCGTAGATCGCGCATGCGATCGAAAGCAAAGGTGCGGATCTCCTGCGCCGCCGGCACGCTGCCGACGCAGTACACGCAGTCGCCATGCAGCACGAGCGCGTAGGGATGAACCACCAGCACCGGGTCATCGCGCGTGGCGCGCAGCTTGTCTGCGCGCAGGTAGCGCAGGCTCAGCGGACGCAGCTCCGACACCGCCAGAAAAAGCTCATCCAGCTCCTCGGACTTGTCCGAGTAGTCGCGGATGAGCCGTGGTAAGTACACGAAGCGCTCTTCCAGCCGGGTGTTGGCCAGGCCAGCATTGGGCCCGCGCCCGGGTCGATCGGCGAAGGCGCGCAGCTTGCTCATCGCCATGTCGATCTCGTCGAACAGCGCCGACCCCTGCAGCGGGTCGAAGATGCCGCGAGTCGCCAGCAGCGCGTACGCCTGGGCGCGGCGGATCTCTACCTTGCGCGGCAGCTCCCCCGGCCGGATGCGCCACAGGCACGGGCCACCGCCGCGCGGGCGCAGGGGAGAGAGCTCGTATTCGCGCTCGATCTCCTTGAGGTACCGGCGCACCGTGCGCTGGTCCACCGCCAGCATGCGGCCCAGATCCATCAAGCTGACCCCGCGCGGATGGCGCGACAGCAGCTCACGCAGCCGGTCCAGCCGGCGGTGCTGGGCAAAGTTGGTGCCCACGCGCGCCGCCCCGCGCCGGCGCTGGCCGGCCGCACGCGCTGCGATGGAACGCGAGCTGCCCTCGAGCTCCGCCCGGGCGTCGACGCCATTGGCGCCGCGTGCTTCACGGCCGTCAGCTCCACGGCCATCAGCTCCGCGGCCATCAACTCCGCGGCCGTCACCGCCGCGGCCGTCAACCCCGCGCAGGTCGGTGCTGCGGGCCTCCGAGGTGCGCGCGTCTGACTGTCTCATGCCAGCCAAGCAGCTCGATGGTCTATCTCCGGTCGGGAAAAAGTACAACGGGCTCGCGCTGGGCAAGCGCCGGGTGGTGTGCCGATGGACCTGAGAACCCGCACCTCCCTGTTCTGCGGCGCGCTGGCGCTGGCCATCGCCATCTCGGTGCTGCTGCGGGGAAAGCCGCAGCGCGCGCGCTGGCTGTTCGCCGCCTTCAGCGCCGACATCGGGCTCTGGTACCTGGCGCAGTGGCTGTATCTACTGCAGCTATCGCCGATCTGGGCGCACTTCACCGCGGTGCTGGTGGTGGCGCTGCCGCAGTTCGCCGTACACCTGTTCGAGGCCCTGGTGCCGCGCGGCGCCACGGGCAAGCGCGGGGCGGGCACCAGCCCCTTGCCGCGCGTGGCGGGCCTGCTGTTTTTCCCCATGCTGGTGCTGGTGCTCTCGCCCGAGCACACCGCAGGCTGGGTGCGCGGGGCCGTGATCCTGTACGTGTTCGGCCTGTTCGCGGCGGCGCTCTGGTCGCTGTGGCGCCGCGGCGAGACCAGCGGCTCGCGCTCCACGCAGAAGCGCGTGCGCTTCGTGGTGGCCTGCGGCGCCCTGGCCACCGCCTTCAGCCTGGCGGACTTCCTCTGGTTCGTGGGGGTGCCGCTGCCGCCGGTCGGTGCCGTGCTCAGCATCGTGTTCGTGTTCGTGCTGGCCGAGTCGCTGATCCGCGAGCGCCTGGTCGATCTGTATGAAATGGCGGCCCTGGCCCTGGTCTCCACGGCACTGGCCTTCAGCCTCGGCGGCATCTTCTACGTGTTCGTGCAGGTACTCGGTCAGTTCCAGACCATGTACCTGAACGCGGTGCTGGGCGGCATCGTGATGCTGATGTTGATCGATCCGCTGCGCGACAAGATCACGGTTTACCTGCACCGGGCCTTCTTCCTGGAGCGCGTGGATCTGGAGCGCGCCGTGGAGCGCGCACGGCAAGAGCTGACCCACGTGCTGCAGGTGGAGCGCATGGCGCAGGTGGTGATCAACGCGCTGCTCGACTCGCACCGCGCCACCGCCGCGGCGCTCTACCTCTATCAGCCGCTGGCAGTCGACTTCGAGCTCTGCTCGAGCTTCGGCGACAAGCCACCCCGGCGCATCCCCGGCGCCAGCATCCCCGCGCTCAGCGAGCGCCTGCAGCGCTCGTCGTCGCTGGGGCTGGAGGAGGTGGAGCGCCGCCTGCGCGAGCGTCCGCGCGGCGCCGGGGCAGAGGCGCTGGCTCCGGACGAGCAGGTGCTGCGCGAGGCGGAGCTGCTGGGCCCGTACCGGCGCGGCGTGGTGGTGGCGCTGCGCGCGCGCGGCGGCGAGCTGCTGGGCTTGCTGTTGCTGGCCGACTCGCGCGTGAGCGACGCCTTCTCGGCGGATGAGCGCGGCTTGCTGGAGCGCCTGGCGCGGCAGATCTCGGTGGTGGTGGAGAACTCGCGCAGCTACCTGCAGATGCAAGCGCAGGCGCGGCTTGCCGCGCTGGGCCAGATGGCGGCAGGGCTCGCGCACGAGGTGAAGAACCCGCTCAGCGCGATCAAGGGCGCCGCGCAGCTGCTGGGTGAGCCCACCACTGGCCGCGCGCCGGACGACGCCTCGTCGGAGTTTCTGGGCATCATCCTGGAGGAGGTGGAGCGCCTAGATCGCGTGGTCCGCTCGGTGCTCGACTACGCGCGCCCCAAGCAGGGCGCCTTCGGGCTCGTGGACGTGAACTCGGTGATCGATCAGCTGCTGCGCCTGCTCTCCTCGGAGCGCGAGGGGGGCTGCAGCTACTCGACCGAGCTCGAGACCGACGTGCCCCGGGTGCGCGCCGATGCCGAGCAGCTGCGGCAGGTGCTGCTGAACCTGATCCGCAACGCGGCCGAGGCCATGGGCGGGCGGGGCACCATCACCATCACCACGCGCACGCGGCGGAGCGAGGCCGCCGATCGTAGCGTGGAGATCGCCATCACCGACCATGGCCCCGGCATCACGCCGGAGGTGCGCGAGAACCTCTTCGTCCCCTTCTTCACCACACGAGCGCAGGGCACGGGGCTCGGCCTCGCGATCAGCGAGCGCATCGTCCAGGAGATGGGCGGCCGAATCGAGGTCCTGACCACGGTGGGCTCGGGCAGCACCTTCTCCGTTCAGCTGCCGCCTGCGACCGAGTCTTCACCCGTTGCCGCACCTCGAGCAGCCCGCGATGGCACCAGCACACTTACATAAACCTACGCCTTCAGCTCGGCCTCTGCTGCCTCGCCGACGAGAAACCGAGCAAGGTCTGTCAGGGATTGGCGGAAAAGGACGAATCCGTCTACGCTCGCTGCCGAGCATGCCGAACATGAAGCGGGGTCGCTGCGGCAACGGCCGCACTGGGCTTCGCCCGGCGCGGCCGCCGCGCATTGCGGCTCTCCCCTGCGTCCCCACCCTTCACGAACTGGCAGTCGAAGAAATGCAGGCCCTCCTCGCCAGGCGATGCGATGGGGCTTGGGCAGCCAGCACCGGTGGCCGTACGGTGGCTTGCAGGGCTATCGCCACCAAGGTAAATTTACTTGCCGATTCGGCGTAACCGCTTGCCCAGAGAATGAGACTCGCACTGCGCTTCATCTCCGGCAAATACCAGGGAGGCGAGTTCCCACTGGAAGAGAACCGGGAAGTCATCGTCGGCCGCTCCAGCGATCTGGACATGGTGCTGGTCGAGGAGATGGTGTCGCGCCGTCATGCGCGCATCCAGCTCGTCGGCGGCTCCGTCAACATCGACGACCTCGGTTCCACCAATGGCACCTTCGTCAACGGCGAGCGGGTCACCCACGCCGAGCTGCAGGAGGGCGACCGCGTCCTCATTGGCAGCAACATCCTCAAGGTAGTTGCCACCGACGGGCAGTCGCCCCCGAGTGAGCTCGGCGAGCAGCAGTCCCACATGGGGCGCCCCGGGGCTCGCGCCACGGGTGGTGACGCTCGCATGAGCGGCAACCTGGAGGAGATCCCGCTGCCGGACTTGCTCCAGCTGTTCGGCTCCTCCCGCAAGACGGGCACCCTGGTGGTCACCAGCAATGATCGCGTGGGCCGCATCCACCTGCGCGGCGGCCTGATCCACCAGGTCGAGGCCGAGACCGAGGCGGGTGAGCGGCTGGATTTGCCGGGGCTCAAGGTCATCTACCGCATGCTCTCGTGGGAGCGCGGGCTGTTCGAGCTGACCCCGGAAGATCCGCGCAAGTTCGAGAACCCGCTCGATCTAGCCGTGCAAGAAGTCCTGATGGAAGGCTTCCGCCAGAAGGACGAGCTGGCGAACCTGGCGTCCAAGCTGCCCGCAGCCGACGCGCAGGTGAAGGTCCCCTTCCCGCTCGAGGCCAAGCTCAATCAGCTCAAGCCCGAGCAGCTCGATGTCTTCCAGGCGGTGCTCAACAGCAACAACATGAGCTCGCTCTTCGACAACTCCCCGTTCGAAGACCTGAAGACCGCGCAGATCCTGGTCGAGCTGATCCAGAAGAACTACGTCGAGAGCTGACGCTGGCCGCGGTGTTGCTGGCTATGTCCTGCCGGCTATGTCCTGCCGGCTATGTCC
>JAICQL010000109.1 GCA_025937895.1 Polyangiaceae bacterium
AGATCGGCGATCAGCACCTGTGCCTCGCGGAACAGCCGCGCGTTGTCCAGGGCGATGGCCGCCTGCGCGGCGACGCCGGCCAGCAAGGTCTGGCTGCGCTCGCTGAACACGCCGGGCTGCGGGTGAGCGAAGAACAGCCCGCCCAGCACCACCCCGGTGCGCGAGACCACCGTCACCGCCAGGTAGCTGGCCACGTCGAGCCCCGGGGGCATGCCGGGCAGCGGTGCACCGCCGGCAAAGCGCGGGTCCTCTCGCACGTCGTCCACACGCACGATGCGCTCGCTGCCCAGCGGGGCCGCGAACAGCTGTGCATCCAGCAGCCCCAGGCTGGCGAAGGCGTCGGCGGGCAGCCCGGAGACGGCGTGCTCCAGCCGCTGGTGCCCGGCGTGCGCGGAGTGGTGGAAGAAGGTGCCGTACGCGGCGCCCGCCAGCCGGGTGCCGTAGTCGATGATGGCCTGCACCAGCTTGTCCTCATCCAGCTCTGCTGCGAGGGCGCGGCCCACCTGGTTGACGATCTCCAGGGTGTCGCGCTCCTCGCGCGCGCGGCGGCCAGCGCGGGAGCGCTCGATGCCGATGGCCACCGCGTCGGCGATGGAGGACAGCGCCGTGAGCGTGTCGGCGGCCAGCGGCTGGCGCGCAAAGAGCGCCAGCACGCCGATCACCTGGCCCTCGATGATCAGCGGATAGCCTGCGAACGCCGTGATGCCCTCGCGGCTGGCCCACTCGGTATCGCTGAGCCAGCCCGCGGCGTCGTTGCTGGCGTACGGAGCTGCCGCTTCGATGATGCGGGCGACCTCGGGCTGGCCGGGGGGCGCCGGCACGGTGGCGCCGGTCAGCTCTGGCCGCAGCCCTGCGCTGGCCTGCAGCTCCAGCGCACCGGTGCGGGGCGCGCGCGTCCAGATCAGGGTGAGCGCCGCGTCCAGGTGCTGCACCGCGGCCTCCGCGCAGCGCTGCAGCGCCTTGCCCAGGTTCTCCTCGCGCGCGAGGGCGCTGCCCACGTCGGCGGCCAGCAGCGCTTGCCGCGCCTGCCGCTCCAGCCGCTCGCGCGCGTCCACCTGCTGGCGGAAGAGCAGCGCGTTGTCCACGGCGAGCGCGGCGCGGGCCGCCAGCTCCTGCATGAAGCGCACGTCGTCCAGCCCGTAGTGACGGCCCGACTCGGCGAAGATCAGCGACAGCGCACCGAGGATGCGGCCGCGCGCGGGCAGCGGAACGATGATGTACGAGCGCAGGCCCAGCGTCTCGAGCAGCGCGAGGTGCTCGGCGTCGCGCGCTGCGGCCTGCAGCAAGCCGGGCGGGAGCTCAGCGGCCCACTCGGGAGCGCCGCTGCGCAGCACCTCCGGCACGCCCCGGGTGGCGCTCGGGTCGATCGGGTAGCGCTGGTTGAGCTCCAGCGCGAGCGCCCGCTTCTCCGGCTCGGCGTGGTAGGCGGCGATGCGGCGGATCTCACCCAGCTCGTCCACCACGTCCACCGCGCACCAGTCCGCCACCGCCGGCACCAGGAGCTCGGTCAGGCGCCGCAGCACCGCCTCGTAGTCCAGCGACGAGGACAGCAGGGTGCCCACGTCCGCCATCAGGCGTGCGGTGTGCGAGGCCTTCTCCAGCTCCTCGAAGGCGGCGCGCTCTCGGTCGACCAGGCGCGCTCGCTCCAGCGCGCTGCCCACCTGAGCCGCGAACGTGAGCAGGAACTCTTGCTGCGCCGTCTCCCAGCTCTGCGGCGCAGAGAAGCCCAGCAACAGAGCACCGATCGAGCGGTTGCCCAGCCGCAGCGGCAGGAAGGTGGCCGACTCGATCCGCCCGTTGCCGCCCAGCACGGGGTAGGTGCGGGCCACGTCCTCGCGATTCTGCAGCCAGAGCGGCTCGGTCACGCGAGCCGCGAAGCGCAGCGAGGGCAGCGGCTCGGTGTCTGCCGTGTGAGCGCCGGCAGGCACCAGTTGCTCGCCGTCGCTGGAGGTGATGTACAGCTGAGCGAGGCTGGCGTGGAGCTGCGTGGCCGACTCTGCCAGCACCAGCTGCACGACCTCGTCCGTGGTGAGCAGGCTGGAGAGCTTGCCGGCCAGGCTGGCCAGCGTCTGCAGGCGCTGCTGTGCCAGCAGGTGATCGGCTGCGTACGAGCGGCTCAGCCGCTCCAGCTCGCGGCGCTGCTCGTGCAGCTCCACGAAGACGCGCACCTTGGAGCGCAGCACCTGCGCGTCAAAGGGCTTGATCAGGAAATCGACGCCGCCCAGGGCGTAGCCCTGCTTGCGCAGATCGGTCGTGTCCTCGGCCGCGGTGAGGAAGATGATGGGCGTGTGGTTCGAGCGCCGGCGCAGCTGCTCGGCCACCTCGAGGCCGCTGATCTCCGGCATGCGCACGTCGAGCAGCGCCACGGCGTAGTCGCCCTGCTCGAGCAGGCGCAGCGCCTCGGCCCCGGACGTGGCCTTCTGCAAGGGCCTGCCGAGCGGAAGCAACACCGCGTCCAGCACCACGAGGTTGGCCGGGTGATCATCGACCACCAGGATCGTGGAGCCGTGCGGAGCCGCCTCGGCTGCGCCCTGGATCGGAGATGGTCGGAGACGGCTCTCGGTAGAGGTGGTCGTCAAGGTGCAGTGCGGGCGCCACACGAAGCCCGGTCCTCGAGACACTGCGTCAGCGCTCGCTCGAAAGCAAGCTGTCCCATTCGTGTTGCAGCCGAGAAAGTCCGCAAACTCGCCACAGCGTGGCAGCGCGCCACGTGTTTGATGGGTGATCTTGCTTTGCCGGGTGATGCGCCGCTCACGTCATGCGCGCAGCACCCCCTCGATCGCGCCCTGCAAGGAGGTGAGATCCACGGGCTTGACCAGGTGGGCATCGAAGCCCGCTTCGGCGCTGCGCTCGCGATCTCTGCCCTGCGCGTAGCCGGTGACGGCGAGCAGCCGGGTGGCGACGCCGCGCTCGGCGCGGATGCGCTGTGCGAGCTCGTAGCCATCCATCACCGGCAGGCCGATGTCGAGCAGGGCGATGTCCGGCGAGAAGTGGCTCAGCTTCTCCAGCGCCGCGGGGCCGTCGTGCGCGACCTCCACCGTGTAGCCCAGCACGCCGAGGGCGACCCGCAGCGACTCGGCAGCGTCGTGGTTGTCGTCCACGATCAGCACCTGGCGGCGCCGCGCGTCGGGCGTGGACACCGGCCGCTCTTCCGCGCTGTCGGGCAGCGGGCGCGGCAGGGTGGTGGCGGGGATGCGCACCGTGAAGCGGCTGCCCCTGGACACCCCATCGCTGTGCGCCTCCACCGTGCCACCGTGCAACGTCACCAGCGCGCGCACGATGCTCAAGCCCAGGCCCAGCCCGCCTTGCGAGCGATCCAGCGCCTGCCGCTCCTGCACGAAGGTGTCGAAGATGTTGTTCAGCATCTCGGGGCGGATGCCCACGCCATTGTCCTCCACCACCACGCGCACGTCCTCCCCGTCGCGATCGGCGCGGATCTGGATCGAGCCGCCAACGGGCGTGTATTTGGCCGCATTGGTGAGCAGGTTGGCAAACACCTGGGCGAGGCGCGTGCGATCTGCCAGCACCACCAGCTGGGCGGCCACGTCCACCGTGACGTGGTGCTGCCGCTGCTCGAGCAGCGGGCTCACCAGCTCCAGCGCTTCGGCCAGGATGCCTTGAATGTCCTCCGGGCTCTGCTGCAGCGAGACCTTGCCCAGGGTCAGGCGTGAGACCTCCAGCAGATCGTCGATCAGGCGCACCATGTAGCGCACCTGCCGCCGGATGGTGTCGCGCTCCAGCTGAAACAGGCTGCCGCCCTGCAGATCCATCAGCTCCAGCGAGGTGAGGATGGGCGACAGCGGGTTGCGCAGCTCGTGCCCGAGCATGCTGATGAACTCGTCCTTGCGCCGGTTGGCGTCGCGCAGCGCGGCCTCCGTGCGCTCCAGCGCCTGCTCCGCCCGGCGGTGCTGGATCAGATCCGCCACCTGCCGGGTCAACAGGTCCAGGATGCGCAAGGTGGCGCAGTCCGGCCGGTGGGGGAAGGGCCAGAAGGTGGAGAGCACGCCCAGCAGCGCGCCGTTGCGAGCGGTGATCGGGGTCGCCTGCAGCGAGCGCACGCCCGCCGCCTGGAGCGGCGCGCCACCGTCGCTGGCGCTGAAGGAGCGGTCGCGGCTGGTGTCTTCCACGATGCAGCGCTGGCCGGAGCGCAGCACCTCGGCAAACGTGCTGCTGCTGCCGCGCCCCACCACGCGAAACTGCTCTGCCAGCCCCTGCTCCAGGCCGTGCTGCGCGACCAGCTGCAGCTCGTCTTTGTCCTCGTCGTGCAGCTGCAGAGCGGCCGAGGTAGCGCCGGTGAGCGCCACGGCTGCGTCCACCGAGGACTGCAGCAGCTCCTGCATGGCGCGCTTCGAGAGCAGATCGGTGCCGAGCGCGTGCAGGCGCACGAGCTGGGCGTTCTCCGCGGCCAGGCGGCGCTGCCGCGAGGCGCGCAGGTGCGCCACCACGCGCGCTACCAGCTCGCGCGCGGAGAAGGGCTTGACCAGAAAGTCGTCGGCCCCGCAGTGCAGCGCCTCGAGTCGCGCCTCTTCCACGCCGAAGGCGGAGATCAGGATCACGGGGATGCTCTGTAGCTCCGGATCGGCGCGCAGCGCCTGGATCAGCGCCAGACCGTCCATCTCCGGCATCATCATGTCGCTGATGATCAGATCGAAGAAGGTGCCCTGCGCTGCCTGCAGGCCCAGCCTGCCGTTGGCAGCCGTCGTCACCCGCCAGTGGCGGCTCAGCAGGCGCTCCAGGTAGTGCCGCAGGTCCGCGTTGTCGTCCACGATCAGGATGCGAGCGTCCGCCAGCTCCTCGGCGATCTTGGGTGTGCCGGTCAGCGAGCGGGGAGCGAGCCGCTCCAGGCCGCTGGCGTCGAACAGCGAGTTGGCCAGCTCGAAGAGCCGCTCGGCATTACGCCGCGCCAGGCCGAGCCGCTCGCCCTGGGCCCCCCCCGGCTGCCGGCCTTCCTCCTGAAGTGCCTCATCCAGCACGCCCAGGAGCATCGTCGATGTGGTGCGAAAGTCGCGTAGCGTGGCATCCAAGCCCTGCTGCCGCTCACTGTCTGGCTGAGCCATTTGCGTTTGCCTCCCCCCGCAAGCAAGCGCCTGCCTGCATGATTGCGGCAGAGGGCGAGATTTCTGTAATGTCTCGCAACCCCCGAATCTGGATATCACGCAACGACGAAGAGCGTGCGATGCGATTTGTCTCAAAATAGATGCACGGCGTTGCGTTCTACCCAGGCATGTTACGAAGCTGGATCAACGCAGGTCAAACGACTGCTCGCGAGTCGCTCAGTGGCCAGCCCACTGCTTGCCGGTGACGACGTCAATGACTTGCGACATCGAGCGCGATGCCTGCACAGATCAAGGCCACCCAGGCAACGTTCAGCGCGGCCACCGTGCGCACGCTAACCGACTCTTGCCTCAGGTGCATGAACACCAGCGCGACGATGATGGCCTTGGCGCTGGCGAAAGCGAGTGCCACCGCGGTGGTCAGGACACCGAGCTCCAGGTAGTGCGCCCCGAAGCTCAGACCCGTGAGCACGAGCAGTGCCAGCCAGGCCAGCACATACGGGCGGCCGCTCTCTGGAGCGTGCGGCGGCTTTCGCTCCACGCCTCGATCGACAGGCGGAGGGCTCATTTCTGCAGGTACATCAGTGGCCATACGAAGATCCAGATCACGTCGACCAGGTGCCAGTAGAGCACGCCGAGCTCCAGCGCGGTGTGCCGGCGGGGCGTGTACCGGCCGCGTGCTGCGAGCACCGCCAGCACGAGCAGGGCGCTCAGCCCTGCCACCACGTGCAGCGCGTGCAAGCCTGTCAGGCAGTAATACATGCTGAAGAAGCGGTTGGCGCCCGCGCTCGGCAGCTCAGCGAAGCGGTAGTGAGCGCCTGGATAGATGCCGTGCGAGAAGTGATCGAGGTACTCGACCGACTTGAGCCCCAGAAACACCAGCCCCAGGAGCACGGTGAGGGCGAGCGAGCCCAGCACGCGGCGCCGCCAGCCGCGGCGGGCCGCGTGCACGGCCCAGGCGGCAGAGAAGCTGGAGGTGATCAGCACGAGGGTGTTGATCGTGCCGATGACGATATCGTTGTGGTGTACGGCCCGGGCGAAATCCTCCGGGTACTCCAGGCGGTAGCCCGTATACAGACCGAAGAGAGCGCCGAACAGCAGCACCTCGCTGGTCAGAAACAGCCACATGCCGAGGTGGCTCGCGTGCTCCTGCTGCGCGAAGTTTTCGAAGTGGTGCGCGGGCTGCGGCAGGTGATCGATGCGGTCCACGGTCACTCCTTGGACCTCTGCAGGGCGGGCGCCTCCGGCAGGTGATAATCGTACGGGCCCTGCTCGAAGTCTGGCTGGGCCGTGAAGTTGTGCTCGGGTGGCGGCGAGGCGGAGAGCCACTCGTAGCTGCGCGAGGCCCACGGGTTCTGCTGGGCGCGGGGGCCGCGGGCCAGCGCCACCGTCAGATATACGAAGGTGATCAGCAGCCCCACCGTCAGGATCGACGCGCCGCCCGTGGAGAGCACGTTCAACCACTGATACTGCTCCGGGTAGCTGTAGTAGCGCCGGGGCATACCGGCGTTGCCCAGCAAGAACTGCGGCATGAACGTGAAGAAGAAGCCGGTGAAGACGGTGATGGAGCTCACCATGCCCCAGCGCTCCGAGTAGCAGCGGCCGAACAGCTTGGGGAACCAGTAGTGCAGAGCCGCCAGGTACGCGGTGAGGGTGCCGCCCACCATGATGAAGTGAAAGTGAGCGACGACGAAGTAGGTGTCGTGCCAATGCACGTCGAGCGACGACGTGGCCACGGCCACGCCCGTCATGCCGCCGAAGATGAAGAGAAACAGGAACCAGAAGAAGTACAGCATCGGCGTCTCGAACGAGGTCGAGCCGCGCCGCAACGTGGCCGTCCAGGTCAGCACCTTGATCGCCGAGAAGATGGCCACGAACATGGACAGGATGCCGAACACTCCCGAGTCCAGCACGGAGATGCCCGCCACGAACATGTGATGGCCCCAGGTGAGGAAGCCCACGAAGGCGATGCCCAGCGAGGAGTAGGCGATGGCGTTGTAAGACGCGGGCTGGCGGTGAGCGAACGTGCACACCACCTCGGAGATGACGCCCATGGCCGGCAGGATCATGATGTACACGGCGGGGTGGGAGTAGAACCAGAACAGGTGCTGGAACAGCACCGGGTCTCCCCCGAGCGCCGGATCGAAGATGCCCAGCAAGAACACCCGATCCATCAGCACCAGGAGCAGCGACATGCCCAGCACCGGCGTGGCCAGCACCTGGATGATGCTGGTCGCGTAGATGGCCCAGACGAACAGCGGCAGCTTGTGCCAGGTCAGGTTGCGCGCACGCAAGGTGTGCACCGTGACGATGAAGTTCAGCCCGGTCATGATCGACGACAGGCCCAGCACGAACACCCCGAGGCCCACCGTGGCCACCGCCGAGGGCGAGCGAGTGCTGTACGGCGCGTAGAAGGTCCAGCCCATGTCGGCGCCGCCTGCCACCATGCTCCACAGAGTCAGGGCCGAGCCGAGCAGGTACACGTAGAAGCTGGCCAGGTTCAGCCGCGGGAAGGCCACGTCGCGGGCGCCCAGCATCAGCGGCAACAGGAAGTTGCCAAAGACCGTGGGGATGACGGGGATCATGAACATGAACACCATCACCACCCCGTGCAGGGTGAAGGTGCGGTTGTAGGCGCTGGCGCTCATCAAGGTGCGCCCCGGGGTCAGCAGCTCCAGCCGCAGGAGCAGCGCGAAGGCGCCGCCCAGCAGCAGGGAGAGGTTGACCGCGCCCAGGAACATGATGGCGATGCGCTTGTGATCGCGCGTGTTGAGCCAGGACCACACGCCGCTCTGGGCGCGCAGATAGTCCGCCTCCAGCCGCTCTTGCGGCAGCTCGAGCGGCAGCGCCGCCGTGGTCATGGTGCCTCCTCCTGGTAGCTGGAGCCTCGCGTGTCGGCGGCGCTCGGCAGCTGGATGCCGGGGGAGCCCGCGGGCGAGAGCGGGGCGGGCGGCAGCGCGGACGGGCGATACGCCAGGGTGCGCAGGTACTCGAGCAGCGCGCCCACCTCGGGCGCGGACAGCAGCCCCTGGTACGAGGGCATCACCGGCTGGAAGCCCTGGCGCAGGCGCGCGCGCGGATCCATCATCGACTCGGTCAGGTACGCGGCGTCGGCCAGCAGCTGCTGCCCATCGGCGAGCGTCACCAGCGAGCCGTACATGCCGACCCAGCTGGGCCCGATGTGCGGGCTGCCGTCTGGCGTATGGCAGCGCATGCAGCCCCGCTCCGTGGCGACGCGCTCGCCCATGGCCGCGAGCGACAGCTGCTCGCGCGGAGCCAGGCCCGCGACGGCCGGCTCGCGATAGACCGGGCCCGCGACGTCCAGCTCGAGCGGGGGCAGGCGCTCCAGAGCCAGGCCATATTCGGCATCGCTGAGCGCCACCACCTGCGCGCGCATGGTGGAGTGCCCCTCGCCGCAATACTCCGTGCAGTAGGCGGCGTAGTTACCCGGAGCCAGCGCCTCGAACCAGAGCTCAGTCACTCGCCCCGGCACGACGTCTTTCTTCACCCGAAACTCCGGGACGAAGAAGCTGTGGATCACGTCGCGCGAGATCATCGACAGCCTCACGGGGTGACCGGCGGGCACGTACAGCACGCCCTTGGAGCCGCGCCCGTTGGGATACGCAAAGCTCCACATCCACTGCTTGGCCACGGCCTGGATGGGCAGTGCGTTGGGCGGCGGTGTCTCCAGCTCCACCAGCTGGCGGAAGCCCACCACCCAGAAACCCACGAACACCGCCAGTAGGAAGGCGGCCGCGCCCAGCTCCACGCTGCGCGGCAGGCCGCTGCCCGCCATGGCCGAGGCCGGTACGTCCGCGGGCGCTGCGCGGTGATGATAGCGGAGCAGGAAATACGCTGCCGCCAGCCCCACCAGCAGCGAGCCCAGCAGGGTGGTCAGGATCACGGCGTAGTGCAGCTGGTCGATCTTCAGCGCCACGCTGGACGACTGGGGGGGCAAGAAGAGCATCCGGCGCAGGAGCTCATTCATGGCACGGCCCTTTCACACTGCCGGAATGGCTCGCTCATCGGCTGGCCCTTTCATCGACGGCGGCGCCGGGCGCCGGGGCGAGCTGACTGCGGGCGCGGCGCTCGCGCCGGAACAGCCGCGCGATGGTCAGCCCCAGCCCAGCCGCCACGGCCAGGGCGCCGAGCTGGAAGGAGCGCTGCACCAGCGAGCCATATTTGCGGGCCAGCGCGTCGAAGCGAAAGCAGCTGAGCACGGCTGCGCCCGCGCTGCGCACGGACAGAGAGCGCTCGCCCAGCAGCGCCGCGCGCACCGCGCGCGGGTCGGGGCGCAGGTCGTAGAAATAGCCGCTCACCCGCCCCTCCGGCGAGAGGGTGAAGAGCACGGCAGGATGCGCAAACTGCTCGCTGGCGGCGTCCCAAACGTAAGAGAAGCCCAGCTCGTCAGCGACGTTGCGGATCGCGGCCTCGCTGCCCACCAGGAAGGGCCAGGCCTCACCCGAGCCGAGCTGCGCGCGCTCCAGCACCAGCTGGCGGGTGCGAGCGGCCTCGAACGGCGTCTCGCGCGGATCGATGCTGATGGTGAGCAGCCGGTAGTCGCTGCCGGGCGTGAGCTCGAGCCTTGGCACCAGCTCCGCCGCGGACTGCAGCACCAGGCTGCACAGCATGCTGCAGCGGCTGTACGCCAGCACCAGCAAGAGCGGCTGCCCGCGCCCCGCGAGCTCACCCAGGCGGCGCCAGCTGCCATCGCTGGCCTGAAAGCGCTCGTCCAGCGGCAGCTGTGCGCCCAGGCGCTCGCTGACTCCGCCCGCGCCCGGAGCGGTGGGGGCGCGGGTAGCGCAGGCCAGCAGCGCCAACGAGAGCGCGCCCAGCGCAAACGGCGCGCTGCGCTGCTGGCGTGCGCGCCGCTTCATGGCGACCCCCGGTGCCGGGCGGGCGCCGTGAGCGGGGCCGAGCCGCTGCCCTGCTCGCGCCGCTGCCGCTCCAGGTACAGCTGCTTGGCGCGCGCGAGCGGGATGCGCACCAGGCCGCGCTCGCGATCCACCCAGCCATACGTGCTCAGCTCTCTCGGCAAGCTGCGCGTCGACGGGGCTGCGCCCTGCAGCTCGAACAACCAGGAGGCCTGCACCGGCTCGGTGCCGACCTCGCGCACGGGCATGCCCGCGGGCGGCGTGAGCGACAGGCCGCCGGGCGCTGGAGCTGGCTCGCTGAGGCCGCGCACCGCCACGGCAGCCACCAGGCTCAGCCCGACGATGACCAGCGACAGCACCAGCAGCACCAGCGGCGCGCGGGCGCTCATGCCCTCGGCTTCGGGCACGATCCTCATGTCGGGCTCCGGTAGGCGATGCTGCGCGAGAGCTCGGGATCTCCCAGGGGCAGCATGGCCTTGCCGCGCAGGCGCAGCGCCGCAAAGGTCACGCAGGCGCCGCCCAGGGCCAGCACCGCGCAGCCGTACCAGAGCGCCGCCAGGGGGCCCGCCTTGCCCTGCGCCGGTGCCACCAGCCAGAGCATGTCCAGGTACTGGCCGAGCACGATCCAGCCGCCCACGGCCGCCATCAAGCCGGAGCGGAACTTGGGCGCGCGCGGCAGCAACACGAAGAAGGGCACCACGAAGCGCGCTGCGCCCAGCGCAAAGCTGAGCCAGCGGAAACCGCCGCTGGAGCGCGTGAGGTAGAAGGTGATCTCATCCGGCTTGTTCGCCATCTGGATCAACATCACCTGGAAGAAGGCGCAATAGGCCCAGAACACGGTGAAGCCGAGCATCAGGCGGCCGAGCGCGTGAAAGTGCGGCGGGCGGATGGCGACCGCGGCCGGCCCGCGGCGCGCGTAGTGCGCGAGCAAGGTGAGCACGCCGAAGCTGGCGACGAAACCGCCGGCAAAATAGTAAACGCCGAACAAAGACGACGCCCAGAGCGGGTCGAGTGACATCAACCAGTCGAACGCGGCGAAGGTGACGGCGAGCGCCACCGGCGGCAGCAGCGCTGCCGAGAAGGCTCGCGCGCGCGCCGGCGCCGCGCCGTCTGCAGCAGGCTGCCGCGAGAGGGCGGCCAGCAGCCGGTGGGGCTGAGGGGCCGCGGCGTCCACCTGCCGGGACCAGCGCTCCAGCAGGTGCGCGGCCAGCAGCCAGACGGCGAAGTAGCCCGCCGTGCGCGCCAGGAAGAAGGGCGGGTTCAGGTAGCGCTGCCGGTGATGCAGCAGCGTGAGCGCGTGCTCCGGCCAGGGTGGAGAGGGCTCGGCCCAGACGTACAGCTCGCGCAGCCCGAAGGCGATCGGCAAGAACAGCAGCGCCAGCAGCGGCAGCACGCTGATGATGGTCTCATTCAGCCGCCGCAGCACGATGCTCCAGCGCGCGCCCACGACGTGGCTGATGAGCAGGAAGATGAGCCCGCCGAGCGCGATGGAGCTGACGAAGGTGAACGCGGCCAGGTACGCGAAATAGGTGTCACGGCGCGCCACCACGAAGCCCAGCAGCGTGCCCGCGCTGCCCAGCAGTGCCGCGGCGGCGGCGCCGCGCAGCAAGCGCACTCCGGAGAAGCGCAGGTCCGCGTCCGCTGCCCTCGGCTCACTCAGCGCAACCATGGCTCCGCCTCTCGTCTCAGCTCCTCTGGCAGCTCTGCCAGCCTCAGCGACTGGCTGAGCGCCAGCGCTTGCACGTACGCCACCACCGCCCAGCGGTCGCTCACGGCGAGCTGCGCGGCGTACGACGGCATCAACCCGTAGCCCTCGCTGATGGCCCGATACACGGCGCCAGCTGGCAGGGCGCGCGCGCGCGCATCCAGCAGCGAGAGCGGGCGCCGCAGCAACATGCTGCGGGCCACCGCGGTCTCGCCGTCACCCTGAGCCCCGTGGCACGGGCGGCAGAAGATCTGGTAGCGATCCTGCCCGCGCTCCAGCAGCTCTGCGCTCACCAACAGCGGCAGCGCCGTTACGTAGCCCGCGGCGCTGCGCCCGCTGAGCAGCTCCTCAGGCCCGGTGGGCGCCAGCGCAGGCACGGTGCCCGCGGGTGGCGTTCGCATCGCCATGCCGTCGGCGAAGGCGCTGCTCGCCTCGTACGCCTCCGCCTTGCGCTGCTCGAGCATGCGCTCCAGATCCACCTCGCAGCCCAGCGCGAGCAGGACAGCTCCCAGCAGCGGAGCGCCCAGCAGGGCTGCGGCCCGCGGCGGCGAAGGGCGCGCGCTCACGCGGGCTCTCCCGGGCCGTGCACCAGGGCGCAGCGCAGCGCGCCCAGCGCCCGGGCGTCGAGCTCCAGCCGCTCGCGCTCCTCGCTCGAGCCCGGCGCTGCCACCGCCAGCCAGAATTTGTCGATGCTGACCGACTCGATGCCCTCGGCCTCGAACACCGGGTGCCAGGGGCGGACCAGGCGCCCCGCCCACAAGGTGCCGAAGAAGGCGGCAAAGGCCGCGCCCAGCACGCCCATCTCGAAGGTGATGGGCACGAACGCCAGCGGCAGGTGCGGCGGGCGCCCGCCCGCGTCCAGCGGATACAGATGGGCCACCAGGTACCACTGCAGAAAGTAGGCGCCGCCTGCGCCCAGCAGGCCGCCTGCCAGCACCAGCAGTGGCACGGGCGTGCGGCGCTCCGGCAGCGCCTCGCGCACCTCCTCCGTGGAGTAGGGCGTGTAGGCGTCGCGCGGCTCGTGCCCCGACTGGCGCAGCTCGGCGGCGGCCTGGGCCAGGGCCTCGGGGCTATTGAACTCGAACAGCAGCTCAGCCATGGCCATGGCCTTTCGCGTCGTGCGCCAGCTCGCGCCGAAGCTCCTTCAGCTCGGAGGCGGCCACGAACGGCACGGCCCGCAGGAACAGCAGGAAGAGCAGCAGAAAGAAGCACAGCGTGCCGCCGAAGATCGACAGATCGACCCAGGTGGGCTGATACGTGCGCCAGACCGAGACCATGAACTCGCGCTGCAGGCTGAGCACGATGATCACGAAGCGCTCCGACCACATGCCCACGTTGATCAGCAGCGAGAGCGCGAACAGCGCCCACACGCTGGTGCGCACGCGGCGAAACCAGAACAGCTGCGGCGCGAGCACGTTGCCGAGCAGCATCAGGTACCAGAGCGTGGAGTTGGGTCCGGTCGGGCGCGCCACGAAGAACTGGTAGCGCTCCGCCTCTTCCCCCAGGTACCAGGCCAGGAAATATTCGATCAGGTAGCCGTAGCTCACCATCAGGCCGGTGGTGAGCAGGAGCTTGGCGCAGTTCTCCAGGTGGCGCAGGGTGATGAGCCGCTCCATCGCGAACAGCCGCCGCACCGGGATCAACAACGTGAGCACCATGGCGAAGCCGCTGTAGATGGCGCCGGCCACGAAATACGGCGGGAAGATCAGCGAGTGCCAGCCGGGGGTGAGGCCGATCGCAAAATCCGAGCTGACGATGCTGTGCACCGACAGCACGAGCGGCGTGGCCAGCCCCGCCAGCAGCAGGTACGCGCGCCGATAGTGCAGCCAGGCTCGCTCATCGCCGCGCCAGCCCAGCGCAAACAGGCCGTACACGCGCCGCCGCCACAGCTGGGGCGCAGAGTCGCGGATCGCCGCCAGGTCCGGCAGCAAGCCCAGGTACCAGAACAGCAGCGAGACGGTGCCGTACGTGGAGATGGCCGCTGCGTCCCAGGGCAGCGCGCTCTTCACCTGCGGCCAGACCTGCAAGGTGGAAGGATAAGGAAACAGCCAGTAGCCAAACCAGGGCCGCCCCAGGTGCAGGACCGGGAACATGGCCGCCTGCAGCACGGCAAACAACGTCATCGCCTCGGCGAAGCGATTGATGGAGGCGCGCCAGGGCTGCTCGAACAGGTACAGGATGGCCGAGATGAAGGTGCCGGCGTGGCCGATGCCGATCCACCACACGAAGTTGATGATGCCGAAGGCCCAGGCCACGGGGATGTGGTTGCCCCATACGCCGATGCCGCGTGCCACCGTGTAGCTGACGCAGAACGCCAGCAGCAGCGTGCCCGCGCCGCAGACGAGCAGCGCCGCGCGGTAGCCCCAGCCGCGCGGGCGCCAGGTGGTGGCCGCGATGGTGCCGTGCAGCTCCGCATCGGTGGTGGGAAAGAGCGGGGGCTCGGCCGTGGTCAAAGCTCGAGCTCCGGGTTGGGGTTGTGGATCTTGGCCAGGTACTGCGTGCGCGGGCGCGTGCCGAGCTCGTGCAACACCGAGTAGCAGCGCTCCTCCTCACGCCAGCGCACCGCGGGCGAATCGGCGTGGCTGAGCGCAGCAAACTGGATGGCCTGCGCCGCGCAGGCCTGCTGGCACGCCGTCACCACCTCGCCGGGCTGGACGCTGCGGCGCTCGATGCGCGCCTGGCGCTCGGCGCCGCGGATGCGCTGCACGCAATACGTGCACTTCTCCATCACCCCACGCTCGCGCACGGTCACGTCGGGGTTCTTCTGCAGCCGCTCCAGCGCGCTCCGCTCGCCCTCCTCGCCGTAGTCGAACCAGTTGAAGCGGCGCACCTTGTACGGGCAATTGTTGGAGCAGAAGCGCGTGCCGATGCAGCGGTTGTAGACCATCTCGTTCAGGCCGTCGGGGCTGTGCACGGTGGCGTTGACCGGGCACACGTATTCGCACGGCGCGGTCTCGCAGTGCTGGCAGGCCATGGGCTGATGGATCAGCCCGGCGCTCTCGCTGGCCGTGCTCTCGCCCGCCGTGCGCGCCGGCTCCTCGTAGCTGTCGATGCGCAGCCAGTACATCTCGCGGCCTCGCTGCACCTCGCGCTTGCCCACCACGGGCACGTTGTTCTCGGCCTGGCACGCGAGCACGCAGGCGTTGCAGCCGGTGCACAGCGTGGTGTCGATGGTCATGGCCCACTGCAGGTCGCTGAGCGGACCGCTGTGCTGCTTCTGCACCACGGGCAGCAGCGAGGGCAGCGGACCGCGCCGCGCGTGGCTGAAGCCTGGCTCTTGCCGGTACGCGGCCAGGCTGGTGGAGAGCGCCAGGTCGCGCCCGTGCTGGTCGCGCGCGCGCTGGGTGATGGCCAGCTCCTCGCGCCCACCGGCGGGGCGCAAGCTCACCCGCGCCAGCTGGCTGGCGCCGCTGCGCAGAGCTGCCGTGGCCACGCCCACGCCATCAGCGAGCGTGCCGCTGTCGACCTGGCCATAACCGAGCGGCAGCGCCAGGGTACCGCGCGCCTGCTGCGGCAGCACGAAGACGGGCACGCGCGTGCTCTGCCCGTTCACGGTGGCCAGCACCACGTCCCCCGTGCTCACGCCCAGCGCGCGCGCGTCGGCCGGGTGCAGGCGCAGGGCGTTACCCCAGGATTGCTTGGTGATCGGATCGGGCAGCTCGAGCAGCCAGGCATTGTGCGCGAAGCGGCCGTCGTACAGCGACGAGGGTGGAAAGCTGAGCTCGTAGTCCTGCTCTGGCGCGGGCCGCAGCGCGCCGCGCGCCAGCACCAGGCCTCGCTCCCAGTCGGGCTCGGGGGAGAGCGGGTCGGCAGCGCTGTCCGGCACCACACCGCGCTGCAGACGCGCGCGCCACTCGCTCTCGAAGCTGGCGCCCAGCTGCTTGCGCCAGTGGCTCTCCAGGAGCGAACGCCCCTGTGGCAGCTGCGCCGCTGGTCCCGCAGCTGCTCCCTCGGCGGCCGGCGCCGCGCAGGCGGCGAGCAGCTCGAGCACACTGCCGGAGGCGCCGATCGGCTCGATCAGCGGCTGCACGCAGGAGAGCGTGCCGTCCAGCGCCCGGCTATCGCCCCAGCTCTCCAGGTAGTGCGACAGCGGTAGCACCCAGTGGCAGGCGCTCGAGGTGGCGTTCCAGTGCTGGGTGAGCTGCACGCTGAGCGGCACCTGAGCAAAGGCTTGCTCCAGCTGCAGCGCCGGCTCGGCCTCGTACAGCGGATCGACGTCGAGCACGAACAGCGCGTCCACCTCGCCCGCGCCGATCGCCTCGCGCAGACTGCCGAGGGTCTCGCTCGGAATGGGCTCGGCCAGCACGGGCGCGGACAGCCGCAGGCTGCTGCCGGTGTTGCCCAGCGCCGCGTTCAGCGCCAGCGCCAGCACCTGAGCATCGAAGCCCAGCCGCGGATCCGCCAGCACCAGGCTGCTGCCGCGCCGTTGCAGCAGGTCGCGCGCCGCGGCGCGGACCCAGCCCGGGTGCTCGCTCTCTTCCGGGCTGGGCAGCGCCCCCAGCGCCTCGAGCCCGGGCAGCTGCGCTCGCGGGTCACTGCGCACCACCTCAGCCAGCAGCGCCGCTGCCAGCCGCGGGATGTGCGCCGAGCGCAGGGCGAGGCGGTGGTCTGCCACGCTGCCCGTCGGGCTGAGCGTGGACTCCACGACATACAGCCGGCTCATCTCGGCCCGCGGCGTGCGGGGCGCGCGCCCGGCGGCAAAGTCGCGAGCCCAGCGCAGCGCCATGGGCCCCTGGCTGGTAAAGTCAGCACCCAGGGACAACACGCTGCGAGCGCGCGTGAAATCCCACAGCGTCTCCAGTGGCTGCCCGTACACGGCGCGCGTGGCCAGGTACACGGCCTGGCGCGAGAGCGCGCTGTGGAAGCAGAAGCGCGCTGCAGGGTAGCGCTCGCGCAGCCGCTCGAGCCAGGCCAAGGTCACGGGCGAGCTCTGCGGGCGCAATACGAACCAGGGCCGCCAGCTGCGCGGTCCGCGCGCGGCGGCCAGCGCCGCGGCCCAGGTGGCGGGTGCGCCCCGCAGGCGCGGGCCGCGCAGGCGAGTCGGATCGTACAGCGAGAGGATGGAAGCCTGCTCGTACACGCCGGCTGCGCCCAGGCTGGCTGGATGCGAGGGATTGCCCTCGATCTTCGTCGGGCGCCCCTCGTGGCTCTCCACCAGCAGCCCCACGCCGAAGCCATCCAGCTCCATCGTCGTCGCGTACGAGTCGGGCAGCCCGGGCGTGAGCCCCGCCGGGGTCCGCACGTACGGCAGGATCTGCTCCGGGCGCCGGCTCCGGCAGCCGCTCAGCCCGGCCAGCGCCATGCTGGCGCCGAGGAGCTGGAGCAGCTCTCGGCGGCCGAGCTCGGCGGAGCTACCCGTGGCGTCGTCACGCATGAGGTTGCTGCCTGCGCGCAGCTCGGATCGGGAGTGGTCGCTCATCTCTTCAGCTCTCTTCGTCAGCGCTTCTCATCAGCTCTAGCGGTGGCAGGCAGTGCAGGTGGTGAGCGAGCTCACGGCACCGGCGCGCAGCAGCTCGTCCGTGACGTTCACCTCGTACAGGGCGCTCTGCAGCGCCTCGTAGCCGTCGGTGGCGCGCGCCGGGATGGTCAGCGGGTTGGCTTCGAAGGCGCGGTGGCAGTCCAGGCACCACTGCATCGTGAGCGGCGCGACCTTCTCCACCCGCGCCATCTGATCGACGCGGCCGTGACAGGCGCTGCAGCCGAGCCCGCGCCGGACGTGCACGGCGTGATCGAAGTAGGCAAAGTCTGCCAGCGCGTGCACCCGATTCCAGGGCAAAGGCTGGTTGGCGAAATAGCTGCGGCGCACGTTCTCCAGCAGTGGGCTGTTGCTCCAGATCTGGCCATGGCAGCCCATGCACACGTCCGTGCCGGGCACCCCGGCGTGGGGCGACGTCTCCGCGCCGGTATGACAGTAGATGCAGTCAATCCCATCATCACCCACGTGGTGACGGTGATCGAACTCGACGGGTTGATCGATGGGCTGCGCCTGCGCGGTATTCCAGGGGCTGCGCACGTAGAGGAAGAGCCCTGCCAGCAGCGCCAGCACGCTAGCCCCTCCGGCAGCCAGAGCGAGGCCCAGCGCCGTGTTGGTCCACGGTGGAAAGAGAGCTGACATCGCGACGACGCAGCCACCGCGGCACTCGAGCGCAGGACTGCGTGCGCCGCGTCGTGCAAGGCCTGCGCCACGCAGGTCAGAGCACGTTTACCCGTCAGGTGGTGGGCGGCAGCGCTCGGTCTGTCTCGACCTGCCTCGCCCATACCCGTCCCGACGTGACGGATCGCCCCGGCAGCGCCAGGGCTCCGGCACGCTCTTAGCGGCCCAGCCGGCGGCTTCCGGGAGGGATCGGCTTCGCGAGCGCGCGCTGGAACGCAAGCGCCGTGCCCATGCGCTCGTCATCCGCGATATGGCGCGAGAACGGTCGATTGCGCGACATCGCTCCGGCGGCTCGTCTACCAGAGGCTCGACTCGAACAGCCTCGACTCGAGCAGCGGAGCCCAGCGGGAGCTCGTGCAAGCTCTGGCTACTTCGCTCGTGAGCAACACTTCAGCCGATAGCGATTTTGCGATGAGGAGAACCAACTCGATTTGTACGTGCTCGTGCCTGCCGCTGCTGCTCCTCGGAGCGCTGCTCTTCGGGGCACTGGGCTGCGGGGACGAGGAGCAAGGGACGGGGCAGATGATCGCCAGCTCGGAGAGCGCGAGGCTGATCGTGTATCCCGACCCCTACGCGCCTGCCATGGCAGGTACCCCGAACCCGATCGACAACCCCAACGCGAGCGCGTCCGCCCTGGCGTTCGAGGTGGAGGGTGAGGTGCGGATCGAGCTCGCGGTGGAGAATTTCCCGCCGGAGCGCGTGTTTGGCTCACACCTGCACCAGCGAGACTGCAGCGACGAGAAGGCGGGGGGCCACTACCAGAACGTGCCGCCACCAATGGGGAGCCCCGCGAACGATCCGATGTTCGCCAACCCGGGTAACGAGGCATGGCTGGATTTCACGACCGACGCCGAGGGCAGGGGCGCGGTCGAGGTGAAGGTGCAGTGGCGGCCGCGCGCTGGCGAAGCCAAGGGCATCATCTTTCACCACACGGCCACGGAGCAGGGGGGCGGAGCCGGCGCGCGGCTGGCGTGCCTGCCCATCACTGGCTTCTGAGCGCTCCGAGCGATTCAGCGCGATTCAGCGCGAGTCTGCGGGCGGTGGCAGGCGGCCGTAAGTGGCCGTGAGCTTGCGCAGCTTGCGCGCCAGCGCGTTCGCTAGCGCACCGCCCAGCCGCCACTCCCAGTTGCCCTCGTCGCTGCCCGGTGAGTTCATGCGCGCGGCGTTGTCCAGCCCGAGCAGGTCTTGCAGCGGGATGATGGCGGTGTTCGCGACGGAGGCGTAGATGGCGCGCACTGCCTCCCAGTGCGGCTCGCTCGCCAGCTGCCGCGCGCCGGGGCCTGCCAGGTACGCGATGGCCGCACGCCGCTCCTTGTTCGCCTGCTTTGCGCTGCGCGGGCCCGAGCGGCCGCCGCTGGCGCCGAACCAGCCCACGAACGTCTCGTTGTCGTGGGTGCCGGTGTATGCCACGCAGTTCGGCACGTATGCGTGCGGCAGGAACGCGCTCGCCTGCGTGTCCTCACCGAAGGCAAACTGCAGGACGCGCATGCCCGGCAGCTCGAAGGCATCGCGCAGCGCTCGCACAGCGGGCGTCACTTCACCCAGATCTTCGGCGATGAACGGGGTGCGCCCGAGCCGGGCGCGCACCATCTGGAACAGGTGCTTGCCGGGCGCTGGCTCCCAGGTGCCGTGTTCGGCCGTGGGGTGCTCTGCCGGGATGCGCCAGAAGCGGGAGAAGCCGATGAAGTGGTCCAGGCGCACCACGTCGAAGTGCCAGAGCAGAGTGCGAAAGCGCTCCACCCACCAGCGGTGCCGGGTGCTGCGCGAGTGGCCCCAGCGGTACAGGGGGTTGCCCCAGCGCTGGCCCGTCTTGCAGAAGTAGTCCGGCGGAACCCCGGCGACGTGGGTCGGCTCACCGCGCGCGTCCAGCTGGAACAGGCGCGGATTGGACCACACGTCGGCGCTCTCGTGCGCGATGAAGATGGGCGCGTCACCGATCAGGCCCACTCCGCGCTCGCGCGCGTGCTGGCGCAGGCGCGCCCACTGCCGGTGAAACAGCAGCTGCTGAAACTCGAAGTACTCGATCTCCTCCGCCAGCTCACGCCGGGCCCGGCCGAGCGCGCGAGGCTCGCGCTGCGCCAGCTCGCGCGGCCACTGTGGCCAGGGGCGGCCGAGCTGGGTGGCGCGCAGGGCCATGTACAGCGAGTAATCTCTCAGCCAGTACGCGGCCTCGCTGCGAAAGCGCTCCAGCTCGCGCGCCAGGCCGGGCAGGCGGCGCCTGCGCTTGAACGCGGCGCGCAGCGCCTCCACGCGCAGCGGTGCGGCGCGGGTGTAGTCCGCGCGCCGCGAGCTCAGGTGAAAGCGGATGTCGGCGGGGTCCAGCAGCCGCTCCTCCACCAGATCCTCCAGGCTGATCAGCAGCGGGTTACCGGCGAAGGCGGACACGCCGCTGTACGGCGAGTTGCCTGCTCCCGCCGGGTTCACGGGCAGCATCTGCCACCAGCGCTGCCCGGCTGCCGCCAGGAACTCGATCAGCTGGCGCGCGCCCGTGCCCAGATCCCCGTTGCCGTGCGGGCCGGGCAGGCTGCTGACGTGCACCAGCACTCCGGCGGAGCGGCCATCGAGCGCCAGCGGAGTAGCCGGAGTAGTCGGAGCAGAGGAACGGGTCTGGCTGCGCCCGGTCGCGCCAGCCGGGCGCGGCCGCTTCCTGGTGGTGCTCATCGACCGGTGCGCAGCGGGTTGTGCCGCAGGAAGAGCGCGCCCAGCGGCGGCAGGGTGACGTTCAGCGAGAAGCGCTTGCCGTGGCTGCCCACGGGGGTGGCGCGTACTCCGCCGAGATTCCCCTGGCCGCTGCCACCGAACTCGCGCGCGTCCGTGTTGACGAGCTCCTCCCAGAAGCCGTCCGCCGGCACGCCGATGCGGAAGTTGTGGCGCGGTATGGGGGTGAAGTTGAACAGCGCTGCCACCGTATCGCTGCGATCGGGGGCGAAGCGCAGGAACGAGAGCGTGGTCTGCTCGTTGTCGCTGGCGTCGATCCAGTCGAAGCCATCGGGATCGAAGTCCAGCGCGTACAGTGCCGGGCTCTCCCGCTGGGCGCGGTTGAGCTGCTCGACCAGCCGCTGGGCACCCTGGTGCAGCGGCTCGCCCAGCAAATGCCAGTCGATGCTGGAGTCGTGGTTCCACTCCCGCCACTGCCCCAGCTCCCCGCCCATGAACAGCAGCGGCCGGCCCGGGATGGCAAACATGTACGCGAACAGCAGCCGCAGGTTGGCAAACTTCTGCCAGACATCCCCCGGCATGCGGCTGAGCAGCGAGCCTTTGCCGTACACCACCTCGTCGTGCGAGAGCGGCAGCACGAAGCGCTCGTGATAGGCGTACACCCGGCGGAACGTCAGCTGGTGATGGTGAAACTTGCGGTGCACCGGATCGTTCTGCAGGAAGTGCAGGGTGTCGTGCATCCAGCCCATGTCCCACTTCAGGCTGAAGCCCAGGCCGCCCAGGTGCGTGGGCCCGGTCACGCGCGGCCACGCGGTGGACTCCTCCGCGATGGTCAACACGTCCGGGTGCTGATGGTGCACGACGCCGTTCAGGTGCCTCAGGAACTCGATGGCCTCCAGGTTCTCGCGGCCACCGTACTGGTTGGGGAGCCACTCGCCGTGCTTGCGCCCGTAGTCGAGGTACAGCATGGAGCTGACCCCATCCACGCGCAGGCCGTCGGCGTGGTACCGGTCCAGCCAGAACATGGCGCTGGAGGTCAAGAACGAGCGCACCTCGTGCCGGCCGTAGTTGTAGATGACCGTGCCCCAGTCCGGGTGCTCTCCCTGCCGCGGGTCCGCGTGCTCGTACAGGTGAGTGCCGTCAAAGTAGTTGAGCGAGAAGCCGTCTTTCGGGAAGTGCGCCGGCACCCAGTCCAGGATCACGCCGATACCGTTCTGATGGAGGGTATCGATCAGGTACATCAGATCCTGCGGCGAGCCGTAGCGAGCGCTGGGCGCAAAGTAGCCCGTCACCTGGTAGCCCCAGGAGCCGAAGAACGGATGGTCCATGACGGGCATCAGCTCCACGTGGGTGAAGCCGAGGCGCCGCACGTGCTCCACCAGCTTGGGCGCGATCTCACGGTAGCTGAGCGAGCGAAAGCCATCCTCGGGCACGCGCATCCAGGAGCCCAGGTGCACCTCGTAAATGGAGAGCGGGGAGACGATGGGATCCCGCTGGGCGCGGGCTTTCATCCACTCCTGATCCTGCCAGGCGTACTCCAGATCCCACACCACGCTGCCGGTCTGCGGCGGCATCTCCCCGTAGAATGCGTATGGATCCGCCTTGTCGAAGCGGTACGAGCCGTCGCGCGAGACGACGTGATATTTGTACACGCTGCCGTGCCCCACGCCGGGCACGAAGCGCGACCACACGCCGCCCTGGCCGTGGCTGAGCGGCGTGGCGCCCTGATTCCAGCCGTTGAAGTCACCGACCACGCTGACGTAGCCCGCGTTCGGTGCCCACACGGCGAAGTGCGTGCCGGGCGTGCCGTCGCGCAGCCCGAGATGCGCGCCCAGCTTCTCGTAGATGCGGGTGTGCGTGCCCTCGTTGAAGAGGTGATAGTCCAGATCCATCAGCTCGGCGGCCGCCGGCTGGGCCTGAGGCTGGGGTTGGGGCTGTGCTCTGCTGATCAGGTTCACGACATGCCACCTACGAAGCTGGAGGGCGGAGCCTCGTCCGCGCCATTGTCGTCGTCCTCCTCGCGGGGCGGCGTGGGGCTGCGCTCCTCGCGCTTCTGCGCGAGCAGGCTGTGCAAGCCCAACAGCGGGATGGACACCCAGTCGGGGCGATTGTTGAACTCGTAGTCCAGCTCGTACAGGCACTTGTCGAGCAGATAGAAGTCGAGCAGCAAGGAAGTGTTCGCGTCTTTCTGGGGCAGCAGGCGTGTGCTGCCCAGGGTGGTGAGATAGGCATGGGTGAAGGCGGCGCTCATCCAGGCGGACCAGGCGCGCGCCCAGTCCTCCAGCTGCTCGATGTCGCTCGGCCGCGTCGAGCCGGTGCGCAGGGCGGAGAGCGCCGCATAGTCCAGCGACCGTACCATGGATGCAACGTCGCGCAGCGGGCAATGTTTGAAGCGGCGCTCGGCCAGGGTGCGGCCGGGCTCCCCCTCGAAGTCGATGATGACGAAGTCCTTGCCCGTGAACAGCACCTGCCCGAGGTGGTAGTCGCCGTGGATGCGGATCTTCTGCCCGTCGATCTTGGTGTCGACCAGCGCGCGCAGCACCTGGTCAAACTCGCCCTGGCGATCCAGCAGCTCTCCGGCCACCCGGCGCTCGCGCTCGGGTAGCCCCCCACAGTGCTTGCGCAGGAAGGCCATCGAGCGCTTCAGGCGGGTGCGCGTGGATTCATACAGCGAGCGCTGGTACATGGTAGTGAAGGCCTCTGGAGCGAACTGCGGATCCTCCGTGCTCTGGGCCAGGGCCTGGTGCAGCTCCGCCGTCCGCTGCCCGAGCAGGCGGATCTGCGCGGGGTACGCGTCCGCCAGGGACGCCAGCTGCTCGGGCATGTTGGCGCGCGAGCGCTGCAGCAAGGCGCCGTGCTGCCAGCTCCTGGGGCCGGCCGAGTCCGGAGCGCCGTCGTGCGGGCGCGACGAGGGCTGCGGCTGACTCAAGCACTGCTCGTAGAAGCGCTCCAGCGCGTCGCGCGTGAGCTGCCATGCATCGCCCTGGTGGGGCACGTAGCGGTGCAGGGTGGCGAGGGTGGCGGGCTCCTGCTTGCTGGTCTGGTACTCCAGCACACCCAGCAGCTCCGGCGTGTGGGGGAAGGCGCCGTCCGTCGCCAGCAAGCGGCCAATTTCGAGCTCGGGGCTGGGACCAAAGTCCTGCTTGCGCAGCAGCTTGCAGATGTACTCGTTGCCGAACACCAGGCTGGTGTTCGATTGCTCCGCCGACGAGACGGTGCCGCTCAGCTCGCCCTTCGCCGGCTCTTGCCGCAGCTGCCGCTGCGGCAAGGAGCGGAGCACGCCGAGGCTGCCCGGCAGCTCCTTGCGCCGGCTGAACAGCTCCAGCAGCAAGCCCGGCAAGCTCTTGCCGTACACCGCGTCGTACAGAACGCCCTCATCCTGGATGCGCGCCACGATGGCCTGCGGTGAGTGGTGCTCGAGCCGCTGGGCCTCTTCACCCGAGGCGCGGGCCAGCGGCAGGCAATACGTCTCCGCGTCGCCCTGGCGGAAGTCGACCTGCACGAACAGCAGCCACAGCTCGTCTGCACCCTGGCTCATCGGGATGGAGTCCTTGACGGTGGTGGCCACGATCGAGCGCGCCTTGCTGCGGAACCAGCGCCGGTGCTTCATGTAGCCGGCCAGCGCGTGCTCCAGCTCACGGCGCGCCGCCTTCGAGGACCACAGCGTCTCCAGGCTACCCGACAGCTGGATAGTGGGTTGGATCACGGTATTGACCTCCGGCACGTTGACAGCCTCCAGCGAGAACCAGTAAAAGTTGTGCGGCCCCAGGGTGAGAAACAGGGGCCGCTCGTCCAGGACGGGGAACGCCTGGCGCCCGAACATCTCCACCGGTGACAGGCCCGCGTACTCCTTCAGATCGATCTCGGCGTACTGTGCGGAGCGAGAGAGATTGGCCACGATCAGCATGCGCTGATTCTCGTAGCTCCGTACGAAGGCCAGCACCTTCGGATTTTCCAGGTGCAGCACCCGGACGTCACCGCGGCCCAGCACGCGGTGGTTCTTGCGCAGATCGATCACCCGCTTCATCCACCACAAGAGCGACTCCGGGTTGTTCTCGTTGGCCTCCACGTTGGTGGCCTCGTAGTGGTACTCCGGATCGGTGATCACGGGGAAATACAGCTGCTGCGGGTTGGCCCGGGAGAAGCCCGCGTTGCGATCGCTGCTCCACTGCATGGGGGTGCGCACGCCGTTGCGATCGCCCAGGTAGATGTTGTCGCCCATGCCGATCTCGTCGCCGTAGTACAGCACCGGGGTGCCCGGCAGCGAGAACAGCAGGGAGTTGAGCAGCTCCACCTTGCGGCGCC
This sequence comes from Polyangiaceae bacterium, assembly GCA_025937895.1. Lineage (GTDB taxonomy): Bacteria > Myxococcota_A > Polyangia > Polyangiales > Polyangiaceae > SZUA-265. Next base: position 24,751 of record JAICQL010000109.1, read on the forward strand.
TGCGCAAGAGTGGCGCCAGCCGCCGGCGGATGCCCAGGTTGATGCGCGCGCGCGGGTCATCCGCGTAGACGCGATACATGTAGTCGCGGTCCTCGTCGGTGACCATCTCCAGGGTGAGCTCGTCGTGGTTGCGCAGGAACGTGGCCCACTGGCACGTCTCCGGGATGGGCGGCGTCTGCTCCAGAATATCGCGGATGGGGAAGCTGTCCTCCAGCTGCACCGCCATGAAGATGCGCGGCATGAGCGGGAAGTGGAAGTTCATGTGGCACTCGTCGCCCTTGCCGAAGTAGGCGGCGGCGTCCTCCGGCCACTGATTGGCCTCGGCCAGCAGCATGCGCCCGCTGAACTTGGCGTCGATATGGGCGCGCAGCTTGCGCAGGAACTCGTGCGTCTCGCCCAGGTTCTCGCAGTTGGTGCCCTCTCGCTCGTACAGGTAGGGCACCGCGTCCAGGCGCATGCCGTCCACGCCCATGCCCAGCCAGAAGTCCACCACCTTGAACAGGGCCTCGTGCACGGCCGGGTTGTCGAAGTTCAGATCGGGCTGGTGAGAGTAGAAGCGATGCCAGTAGTAGGCCTGCGCCACTGGATCCCAGCTCCAGTTCGAGGTCTCGAAGTCCTTGAAGATGATGCGCGCCTCTTCATAGCGCTTGGAGGTGTCGCTCCAGACGTAGAAGTCGCGCAGGCGGCTGCCGGGCGGCGCGCGGCGAGCGCGCTGGAACCAGGCGTGCTCGTTCGAGGTGTGATTCACCACCAGCTCGGTGATCACGCGCAGGCCCAGGCTGTGCGCCTTGCGCAGGAAACGCTTGAAGTCCTTCAGGGTGCCGTACGCCGGGTTGATGCCGAAGTAGTCGGCGATGTCGTAGCCGTCGTCACGCAGCGGCGAGGGG
>JAICQL010000286.1 GCA_025937895.1 Polyangiaceae bacterium
CGCACAGGCGTTTGCTGGCGGAGAGGGGCTGGCGCTGCTGGAGCGGGAGCTGCGGCGCGGGGTGCGGCTGGTGGCGGTGAGCGCCGTGCAGTTCCAGACGGGGCTGCGCATGCCGCTGGAAGCCATGGGCCGCGCCTGCCGTGAGCTTGGTGCGGAGCTGTTCGTGGATGGCATTCAGGCGCTGGGCGCGGTGCCGCTGGACGTGGAGAGCTGTCAGATCGACTACCTGAGCGGCGGCAGCCACAAGTGGCTGATGGGCGCTGGCGGCTGCGGCTTCCTGTACGTGCGGGCGGCGTGCGCGCGCCGCCTGCGGCCCGCTACGGCGGGCTGGCAGAGCCACGAGCAGGGAGCGGAGTTCTTGACGGGGGGCCCCGATTCGCTGCGCTACGACCGCCCGCTGCTGCGGTCGGCGCGGGTCTTCGAGAGCAGCTCGCCTTTTCTGCTCGCCTGTGCCGCGCTGGAGGCGAGCGTGGAGCTGATCCTGGCGCTCGGCGTGGCGGCCATCCAGCGCCACGTGCAGGCCTGGCACGACGCGCTGGAGCCGGAGCTGGTCCGCCGTGGGTTCCTCAGCTTGCGTGCGCGAGACCCGGAGGCCCGCTCCGGCATCCTATCGTGCTACCCACCCGCGCCTCACACGGCGGCGGAGCTGCGGCAGCGCCTGCAGGAGCTGGGGGTAGCCTGTACGGCTCCCGTGGGCGTGCTGCGCTTTGCTCCGCACTGGCCCAACGCGCTGGCAGAGATCCCGCGAGTGGTCGAGTGCGTGGACCTTGCGCTGTCCGGCGCTGCTCCGCCAACTGCTCCCCCAACTGCTCCCCCCGCGGCCAGCCTCACTGCTAGCCCAAGCTGAGCGGATCGCCGTCAGGTGCGCGGCTGACGGGGCGCCACGTCCTTCAGGGAGGGGGACGCGCTCAAGCCGTAGAAGTCGAGCGGCAGGGTCACGTCCGGATCGCTCACGAACTCGCGCACGTCGATGCGTGGCGGGTACGCCTGCCCGGCGAACATCGGGTTCCGCGTGTTCTTGGGCATGTGCAGCTCCGTCGGCGTGACCGTCACCCGCACGAACGTGCGCAGGCAATCCTCCGGCACGACGGGGCTCACGTGCACCATGTAGGGATCGATCAGGTAGGCGTGACCGCAGAGCGCCTGATACAGCGGCGTGCGCTCGCTGACCTGACGATCGAACTCCTTGAAGATGTTGTAGCGATCTTCATTGATGTGAGCGACGAAGAAGGGCTGCAGCGCAAACACGGTGGGATGCGGATCCGTCACGATGTAGCTGTGCTCACAGACGAGCTTGCGCTTGAACTTGCCGCCTTGCAGGCCATCGGCATGAAAGCCCGGATAGCGCAGGGCCTCGCCAGCGCGCACCAGCGCGTTGTGAATCGTCACGTGGACGAAGAAGTCCTTCCAGCAGTCGCCCATCACGTAGCGGTCGTATTTGAGCAGGCGGGTCAGCTCCTCCTCCAGGGGCAGGAGCTCATCCGGAAGGCGGATGCTGTCATCCCCCGACCACTTGATGATCATGCGCAGCACGTCGGGGCAGCGGCGCGCGGCCTCCACGTTGAAGCGGCCGAGGCTGATGGGGGGGCGCGGGCAGGTGAACTTGTGGAAGTTGAAGGGCTCCAGGATGTCGCGATAGGTGGGGTTCCACCCGTCGATGGTCGGGTGCCACAGGTGCGGCACCGCAATTTCTTTGCCCGTCTCCGAGAGCTTGCTGGCGCGGTAGTCGATGCCGAGCGCGCGCTGCTCCTCCTCTGCGTACGGCTCGAGGCTTGGCTTGAAGAGCTGCTGGCTACCACCAGCTCTGGCTGGAACGATTGCACTGACGGCTTGGTTCGATACCTGGTCGGTCAAGCGAGCCCCCATCGTTGGCTATCCCGGAGCTGGCTGCAGCTCCGTTGCAGCGCAACGAGTAGAGGACCCGCTCGTGCTCTGTCAACATCATCGCCTGCCGTGTCGCCGGGGCGCCAGCGATTGCTTCGCTGCCGCGCCGCGATGCCATGCGACGCGATGCGATGCGGCTTCGAGAGTTGCATCCGGGCAATTCCATCGTTGCCCCTGGCGGCGCTGCTGGGCACACTCCGCGCGCTGGGGCATGACACAGAGCACCTCCACCACGCTCGGCAGCGGCGGGTGCCACCCGGCGGCAATGCCTGCGCGCGCGCTGGGGCGCTGGAGCGTGCTCGGGCTCGTGCTCAACAGCGTGATCGGCGCCGGCATCTTCGGCTTGCCGAGCCTGGTGGCGCGCTCGCTGGGCGGCGCCGCACCCTGGGCGTTTCTGCTGTCTTTCTGCCTGGTGTGTCCCATCGTGGCCGTCTTCGCCTGGCTGGCTGCGGGTCTGCGCGAGAGCGGCGGTCAATACGTGTATGTCAGGAACGTGCTGGGCGGCACCTGGGCCACGGTGGTGGGCTGGTTCCTGGTGCTGGTGCGGCTCACCTCGGCGGCCGCAGTGGCCAACCTGTTCATAGTGTATCTCGGTGAGCTATTTCCGGGCGCGGCGGCGGGCTGGGCTCGCGTGCTGGTGCTGGGGCTCGTGCTCGTGAGTCTGGGCGCGGCCAACGTCCGCGGCATTCGCAGCGGCGTCAGCGTCTCGAACGCGCTGACCCTGGTCAAGGTGGCGGCCCTGGCGGGCTTCGTGCTGGTGGGGGTCAGCTGCTCGAGGGAGCGCGCCAGCGCCCCGCTGCCTGCCGAGCTGGGCGCGAGCAACTGGTTCGAGGCGCTGCTGGCGCTCACCTTTGCCTACGGCGGCTTCGATAACGCGCTGATCCCCGCCGGGGAGACGAAGGAGCCGCAGCGCGCCACGCCGTTTGCGCTGTACCTCGGCATGGCACTGGTTTCGGTCCTGTACCTGACGGTGCACCTCGTCAGCATGTGGTCGGTGCCTGACCTCGCTCACACGGAGCGGCCGCTGGCTGCCGCCGCGCGCGTGTTCGCTGGAGCCGGAGGTGGTGTCGCCATTGCCTGCGCCGCGCTGGCCTCCACCTTTGGCTGGCTCGCCGCGGCGTTTGTGGCCGTGCCGCGCCTGATCGCCGCCATGGCCAGCGGCGGCGCCCTGCCCCGGCTGCTGGCGGGCAGCCACGCTCGCTTTCAGACGCCGCTTGCGGGCACGTTGTTCTGGACGGGTGCGGTGCTGCTGCTCGCGCTGAGCAACGGCTTCGTGTGGAACGCGCAGCTCTCGGCGGGCGCGCGCCTGGTCACATATCTCAGCGCGGCCCTGCTGGTGTTCCACGATCGCCAGCGGCAGCGCTCCTGGGCCATCTTGCTGGCAGGCGGGCTCGCGCTCGCGCTCTGCGCCGTCCTGCTCAGCCAGCTGCAGCACGCCCAGATCTGGGTCCTGGCCGGCATCTGCGCGCTGGCTGTGGGCTACCGCTGGCTGGCGAGGGCGCTACGGTCACGGCCGTCCCGCCTGGCAGCTTGAGCGCTGGCCTTCCGCTCCAGCCTCCCGCTGTTGCTCGATGAGACGTCCCTGCCGCGATGCAACACGCGCCGCGCCGTGCAATTGCAAGCGTGTTGGTGATGCTGGCGACGACACGTGCAGCAGCAACGACGGCAAGCGCGCTGTCAGTGGTCGCCGTGCGATGTGGTCGCCGTGCGATGCCCGCCTCTCCTTCAGGTGACCAGGCGGAAATGTTATGCCCCGCGGCCTATGAGCACCATCAAGGTTCTTCTAAGCAAGAGTCGATCGGGCGCGCTCACGGGCCTCTGTTGCCTGGGTGCGCTGGGTCTGCTGAGCCAGGATTCATACGCGGGGGATTCTCACGGCCGGCATCACCATCATCACCGCTCGCGCTGGGTCTCCCAGGGGCCGATGTTCTTCGAGCGGCATCAGGAGGAGGAGCACGCAGAGGAGGGTGAAGGCGAAGAGGGCGAGGGCACTGAAGGATCAGCCGAGGAGGGCGAGGGCGCGGAGGAGGAAGAGCACGCGGAGGTAGGCGACCCGATGGTGGGCTCCTTCACCTTCCTGCGTCGCAGCGTGGATCACGTGGACTACCTGGTGCGCGTCACCCAGCTGCTGCCGGGGCACGTCTACACGCTCAACGCGGTGATCTTCAACAACCCGGAGGAGTGCCTGGGGAACGAGGAGCACCCGCAGTTCCGCTGTAGCCGGGACGACTTTCTCAACGGCCGTGGCGGGTACAGCGCCATCAACCTGGGCGGCAAGAACCTGGTGGAGGGCTCCAGCATCACCTTCCGTGGCCGGAGGAACGTGGGCGATCCGGAGCGCATCCTGGCCGGCGATGGCGGTTTGAAGGATGCGCTGGGCGCAGAGGTCATGTTCGACCTGTGGGACATGGGGCGGCCCATCCCGGAGCTGCTGGAGCAGCAGCTCACCACGCGTAGCGCAGGCTGCGGCGTGGGCGAGCCAAACGACAACGGCGGTCTGTGCATCGACCTGGCGGGCAACGCCATCTGAGAACTCACCCGGGGGCGCGCTGCGGCCGCGCCCCCTGGTAGCTGGACCATCAACAATGCGCAGCGCCCACCCGCGCTGCGCATCGCTCTATTTGCCGTGCTACTTGCAGCCCTGAAAGCGCGGCACCGGGCGCCCGCTGGGCACACTCCGCGGGACCAGCTTGCACAGGGCTTCGGGCAGAGCTCGCGGGTCGAGCAACCCCCCTGCGAGAAACTCGACGAGATCGTCGATCTCCGCCTCCGAGAGATCGAGCCTGGACAGGGCGACGAGCCGTGGGTCGAGCCGCTTCAACACGGGTTCGATCGGTCCACGCCGTACGGTCAGATCCGCGGGCAAGCCGGCGGCTACCGGATCATAGGACCCCGCCAGCTGTGGCGTGTGGGTGTGATAGCGCACCGCATCCTTCAACCTGACGAAGGCGCCGTTGTGGAAGAAGGCAGGCTGCAGCGCCAGGTTGCGCAGGGGCGCAGTCCGGAACGCATAGCGATCGACGGGGTCGCCCGTCAGCTCCTCGCGGCCAAAGTCCTCGTCGAACCCGGGTCCGCTGAACTCGAAGTTGCCGGGAAAGTCCTCAGGATCCTGCGGATTGCCGCCAGGCCTGAGCCCAAAGCCCTGCGGAGCCACCTGCGGGATGGCAGCGACGTGATTCTGAAAGTCGCTGAACACCTCGTTCGACTCGCCGGCCACGGAGTGACAGTCGCTGCAACGAGCGCGCCCGAAGAACAGCAGCGCGCCGCGCTTCTGGCTGGCGCTGAGCGCCGAGCGGTCCCCTCGCGCGTAGCGATCGAGGGGCGCATCCATGAAGGTGTTGGAGTACTCGAACTCGGCCAGGGCCGCGCCGATCTGGCCGAAGGTGATGTTGCCGCCCGCGGCTTCGGGAAAGATCGCGCTGAACCTGGCGATGTAGGCGTCTGAGGTGTTGAAGCGGTCGAGCACCTTGGCGCGGATCGAGTAACCTCGGTCGATGGAGTCCGTCGGGCTGCCGTTGGGGCCCGGCACGGCTTCCGGCACGGTGTCGGAGAGCAGGCCCGAGGACACGCGATGCGGCGGCAGGTACAGCCGCGGGTCGATATTGGCCGGATCTTCCACGGCGAACCCGGCCACCTCGACCAGCTCGGTGGGGGGAAAGTTGGCCTGCACGCTGAGCAAGGTCGTGGCCGTCTCCGGATCGAAGCCTGTGCCGTACATCTGGGCGCTCGACTCGTTCCAGACGGTCAACCCGCCCAGGAAGAAGGGCACGCGCACGCCCTCCTTCAGGTCGAAGGGATCATGGCTGATCGCGCTGAAGCGCGCGTTCCACATCAGGCTGGGATACAGGCCGGCGTTGATCATCTGGGGCGTGCGGCGCTGATTGCGCGGCCCCGTGCGATCGGGCCCGACGATGCCGTTGTTCTCCACCCCGATCGCCATCGGCTGTGAGTCACCAAAGCCAAAGGCTGGCGAATGGCAGCCCGAGCAGCTGTTGTCGTTGCCCAGCGAGGAGATGCTGTCGAACCAGAGCAGGCGCCCCAGGTCGACCAGCTCCGGGTCGAGCGAACGCCCGAGCCGCCGCCGGAGCGTGCCCTGCATGCGGCCGGTAAAGCCCGCCCTGGTCAGCTCCGCCCGCAGCGCGGCATCCAGGCTGGAAGGCGCATGGGGCCCGACACCTGGGCTCTCCCCCTCCGCGACGTCGCCAGCGTGTGCTGCAGGCAGGAGCGCAGCGCTGGCGGCGGCCGTGAGAACGAAGACGAACGCGTGATGACTCTTCAGATGCATGAGCTCCTCACCGGGCGATGATGCAGCGCGACGCCGCGCCGCTCCGGCCCCCGTTGGCGCGTGCTCTAACACGGAGGCGGCCCTGGGCGTCGGGGAGAGAGCTGACAGGCCGCGAACTGAGCGCCTCGCTGCCGGTGATTTTTTGCTGCAACAGGTCGCCGTCAGACACGCGCGCGGTGTTGCATCGCGCATCCGCGGCCGCCGCCTGGAGGCCCAGGCTAGATGATACCGAGCGCGAGCATCGCCTCGGCCAGGCGCTGGAAGGCGACGATGTTGGCGCCCAGGACGTAGTTGCCTTGCTGCCCATATTCGCTGGCGGTCGTCCAGCAATCATCGTGAATGCTGCGCATGATGTTGCGCAGGCGCTGCTCGGTGTACTCGAAGCTCCAGCGGTCACGGCTGGCGTTCTGCTGCATCTCCAGCGCGGAGGTGGCGACACCGCCCGCGTTGGCGGCCTTGCCCGGGCCGTAGGCGAGCTTGGCCTCGAGGAAGAGCTTGATGCCGTCCGGAGTGGTCGGCATGTTGGCGCCTTCGCTCACGGCGATGCAGCCGTTTGCGATCAGCTGGCGCGCTGCGGCCTCGTCGAGCTCATTCTGGGTGGCGCACGGCAGCGCGACCTGGCACGGCACGCTCCAGATGTTGCCTCTGGCGTGGTACTCCGCGTCCGGGTGGTGCTCGACGTAGCTGGCGATGCGCAGCCGCTCGACCTCCTTCAGCTGCTTGATGGTGGCGAGCTGCAGCCCCTGCGCGTGGAACACGAAGCCGCTCGAGTCCGAGCAAGCGACCACCCTGGCGCCCAGCGCCTGCAGCTTCTCGATGGCGTAGATGGCGACATTCCCGGCGCCTGAGACGACGCAGGTCTTGCCTGCGAGATCGTCCCCGCGCGCGCGCAGCATGTCCTGCGCAAAGAAGACGGCGCCATAGCCGGTGGCCTCGCGCCGCACCAGCGCGCCGCCCCACTCGGGGCTCTTGCCGGTCAGCACTCCGGACTCGTAGCGATTGGTGATGCGCTTGTATTGACCAAAGAGATAGCCCAGCTCGCGCCCGCTGACCCCGATATCGCCGGCAGGGACGTCCGTCATCTCGCCAATGTGGCGGTAGAGCTCCGTCATGAAGCTCTGGCAGAACCGCATCACCTCCGCGTCGGACTTGCCCTTGGGGTCAAAGTCCGCCCCACCCTTGCCGCCGCCGATGGGCATGCCCGACAGCGCGTTCTTGAACGTCTGCTCGAAGCCCAGAAACTTGATGGTCCCGAGATAGACCGAGGGGTGGAAGCGCAAGCCGCCTTTGTAGGGGCCGAGAGCGCTGTTGAAGCCGACCCGAAAGCCGCGGTTGATCTGCACCTCGCCGTTGTCGTCCTGCCAGGGGACGCGAAAGATGATCTGCCGCTCCGGCTCACAAATGCGCTCGATGATCTTGTGCTCCCCGTATTCGGGGTGCTTCTCCAGCACGGGCTCCAGCGTCTCCACCACCTCCCGCACCGCCTGATGGAACTCGGCCTCACCCGGGTTGCGCTTGTGGACCAGCGACAGCACTTCTTCGACGCGTGTTTGAACGTCTTTCATCAGTAGCTCCGGCCCAGCATGTAATTCGGGCTCGCCTGGCCCGCCAAGGCAAAGAGCCTGGGGTTGCAGGACGGCTACGCGGCAGGGCCACGGGCGTCCATCCAGGGCTCGCCCGCTCAGCGGGTCGTCGGCCAGAGGTAGACCAGCCCGATCGGCTCCACCCGGCGCCGCAGCACCTCGTAGCTCTTCAGGATGGCCTTGGGCTCCTCCTCGGCTTCCATGGCGAGCGCAGCGCGTCGTTCGGCGATGTGCTTGCGGTCGCGCTCGCGCTGCTCTCGTTGCTCGCGCTCGGCCTCGCTGAACTCGAAGCTGAGCTGCTGATCGAGGGTCTTGTCGGCGAGGCGGATCTGGGCCTGGATGATCCTGGCCAGCGCTTCCGATTCGCTGCGGCCGCGGCGGCGGAGCTTGCTCTCGGCGTCGTGCGCTCGGGCATCACCTTCCTGCTCGACGTGGTGCCAGAGCTCGCTGAAGTGGCGGCCCGCCTGGGAGCGCAGCGTATCCTGGACCTTGGCGGGGATCTTGGCCAACGTGGGCGAGGTGGCCAGGAGCTCCTCGAGGCGCTCGATGGCGGCCCGATCTTCTTTCTCTCCAAAGGGCTCGAGCTTGCCTCCTTTGGCGGGTACGGCAGCGGCGACGGCCAGGACCTCGTCGTGCAGGCGGGTCGCGGAGTGGCCGAAGATGGAGAGGCGGCCGAGAGCGATGACTCGCGGCACGGCGTCTTTGGGATTGCGGACGACGGTGACGCGGGAGAGGTCGTGCGCGGAGTAGCCCTGCGCGAGAAAGCGCGCGAGCAGGCGCTGGACGATGGGGTGCTTGAGGTGTAGCTGCACGACGGGCGTGCTGAGCTTGCGCGGCGACTCGAACACGACCGGCAGCGGCGGGCGCTTGCGCCATTGCTCGAGCGATTCGTCGTGGCGGCGCGCGGGGCGAGCGCTGTCGAGGGTGGCGGCCCAGTTGGCCCCGAGCTCGGGCAACTGATACGCCTCCAGCTCTGGCTCTTCCGCCGGAGATGGTGCCCTGACCAGCGCTCCAGCGCCCGCCCACGCCAGACCGACGTCGATCGC
>JAICQL010000282.1 GCA_025937895.1 Polyangiaceae bacterium
CGAGCGTCCCCAACGGGATTCGAACCCGTGTTACAGCCTTGAAAGGGCCGTGTCCTGGGCCTGACTAGACGATGGGGACAGGTGCCATCTCGCGATGGCTTCAAGTAAGAGTGGCGCACCTATACTCGGAAGTCCCTGGGCGAGCAACGCTTTGTCAGTCGGCGCTCGCTGCCCCCTGGGGGGCGGCGGTTAGGCCCTGGCAGCGCGGGCACGGGACCGTGACCTGAGGCCGCCGAGGCCGCCTGCCAGCCCGCGCAGCGGGGCCGGGTTGGGTGGCCCGCGGGCGGGCTCAGCCGATTTCGACCAGGACGGCGGTGATGTTGTCGCGGCCGCCGCGGCGATTGGCGAGCTTGATGAAGCGGTCGACGCTCTCTTGTCCGCCGGTGTTGGCGACGCTGGAGATCTCGTCGGTGCGCAGGTAGCTGTGCAGACCGTCCGAGCACAGCAGGAACTGGTCGCCGGGGCTGACGGGCACGATGGCCGTGTCGACCTGCACGTATTCGCGGTTGCCCACGGCGCGGGTGATGACGTTGCGGTGGCGGCTGAGGCGGGCCTCTTCCTCGGTGATGAGGCCTTGCTTGATCTGCCAGTTGATGAGGGTGTGGTCCTCGGTGAGCTGCTCTGCCTTGGAGTTGCGCAGCCGATAGATCCGGCTGTCGCCCACCTGGGCGGTGACGGCGTGGGAGCCGAGCGACATCATGGCGCTGATGGTGGTGCCCATGCCCGCCTTGTTCGAGTCGAGCTCGGCCATGCCGTAGACGAGGTAGGTGGCGGCCTGTACGGCGCCCTCGAGCAACCGGGCGCCGACGCGCAGCGTCTCTTCCGAGTCGGGGTTGGTGAGATCGAGCTTGGGTTTATCGCGCTTGACCATGCCGTGGATCGTGTCCACCGCCTCGCGGCTGGCGACCTCGCCAGCGGCGTGTCCACCCATCCCGTCTGCCACCACCCAGAGCCCGAGCTCGTCGTCGCACAGAAACGAGTCCTCGTTGATCTGCCGCTTCTGCCCGACGTCCGTGGCGCCGCACGAGTAAAATTCGAGGTCCCGTCCGCTCATGCAGTCAACCGAGAAGGGGGCGATGGTAACTGGGGGTGATGGCTGGCCTCGGCGAGCCCGACTTTGCTGCGGGGCCGCCGGGAGCATCCGTGCGCTCCACCCTCCTCCATACCAAGGCCACTACGCACATTTTAGCGTTTGCCTACTGCCCGGAGCCAGAATTCTCAATCGAACGCTTGCAGCGGCGGCGCGTGCCAAATAGGTTCGGCTCTCGCATGGCGCGGAGGGCCCAGAGCTTCGAGGTGCGTTCGAGCAGCCCGGAGCGGGTCGCGGCCGGATTCCAGGCAGCCCTCGAGCAAGTGCCGCGCGCTGCGGCGGGCATCGTCTTCGTGTGCGGAGCCTTGCTGGACCGGCACGAGGCGCTGGCGCGCCTGCTCGCCGCCCAGAATCTCGGCTTTCCGCTGCTGGTGGTCGGGGGTAGCGGCGTCCTGAGCGAGCGGGGGGAGATCGAGGGGGCTGCTGCCGCGACGGGCCTGATTTGGTCGGGCGGCTCGGCGGATATCGGCATCATCGACGCCAACCATGGGGATGAGGGGCTCACCGAGGGGCTCGAGGGCTTCCTGAGGGACGCTGGAGAGCACGCCACCTGCATGCTGTTCGTGCCGCCGGGCGGCTTCACTCCCCGCGCCATCCAGCGGCTGGGCAGTTGCTCGATGGGCACCCATGTATTTGGCGGTGGGGCGGTGGGGGAGCCTGGCGTCATCGCCGTGGGCGGCGATGGCGAGGTGGTCACCGGCCGTGCCGTGGCCATGTCCTTTCGCGGCTTCGGCCAGACCCGCCTGCGCACCACTCACTCCTGCCGCCTGCTCGGGCCGCTGCGGCCGATCACGGAGGCCCGCGGCGCCCTGGTGTTGAAGCTCGGGGGTGAGCCCGCGCTCGACGTGCTGACCCAGTTTGGTCACAACCTCCAGGGGCAGCCGCTGGTCTTCACCGTGCTGGCGCAGCACCGAGCCAGCCTGGAGCAGGAAGACGGCCGCCCCGAGCTGCTGGTGCGCGGCGTGCAGGGGATTGATCCGCACGCGCGCGGGCTGATCGTCTCGGACGAGGTCCGCGAGGGCATGTTCATGACCTTCGGGGTTCGCGATGGCCAGGCTGCCCGCGCTGACATCGAGCGCGTGCTGCGCGAGCTGCGGCGCGACATCGCCGGCGCCGCGCCGCTCTCGGCCCTGTACGTCAACTGCGGCGGCCGGGGGCGCAGCCTGTACGGTCGCCCCAACGTCGATACGCGCCTGCTGCGCGAGCGCTTTGGCGACATGCCCTTTGCGGGGATGCAGTCCTCGTTCGAGATCGCTCCCTACGGAGACAGCCCCTCGTTTCAGCTGTACACGGGCGTGGTCGCGCTGTTCTCGGAGCTGAGCTGAGGCGGAGCCGCCGTGGCGTACGGTAATCGCATCCTCGGGTTTCGCCTGAGCGGTTCTCGCTCCGGCGGCGCTGACGCCGCGCTGGCGGCGCTGGTCGTCGCGATGGTGGGCATGATGGTGGTGCCGCTGCCCACCTGGCTGCTCGATCTGCTGCTGGCGAGCAATCTGGCCATCTCTGTCTCGATCTTGCTCGTCACCATGTACGTGACGGGCGCGCTGCAGGTCGCGGCCTTCCCTACCCTGCTGCTCATCACCACCCTGGTGCGCCTCTCGCTCAACGTCTCCTCGACCCGCCTGATCTTGCTGCGCGCTGACGCGGGGCACGTGATCGAGGCGTTCGGATCGTTCGTGGTCAGCGGCAACTACGTGGTGGGCGCCGTGGTGTTCCTGATCCTCGCGCTGATCCAGTACATCGTGGTGGCCAAGGGCAGCGAGCGTGTCGCCGAGGTGGGCGCGCGCTTCGCGCTGGACGCGATGCCCGGCAAGCAGATGGCCATCGACGCGGAGCTGCGCGCCGGCAGCATCGATCACCTCGAGGCCCAGCAGCGCCGCCGCGCCCTCAACCGCGAGAGCCAGTTCTATGGCGCGATGGACGGCGCCATGAAGTTCGTCAAGGGCGACGTCGTCGCCTCGTTCGTGATCACGCTGATCAACATCGGCGCGGGCCTCGCCATCGGCGTGGGGCAGCGGGGCATGCCGTTTGCCAGCGCGCTCCAGCGCTACGCCCTGCTCACGATCGGTGACGGTCTGGTCTCGCAGATCCCGTCGCTCATCCTGGCCACCTCCGCCGGCATCCTGGTGACCCGCGTGTCCAGCGACGAGGCGGGGCAGGCGCTGGGGCAGGAGCTGTCGACCCAGCTGCTCGGCGTACCCAAGGCGCTGCGCGTGGCGGGCATCTTCGTGCTGATCCTGGCGCTGGTGCCCGGCCTGCCTGCCCTGCCCTTTCTGGTCATCGGTGCGCTGCTCGTGCTGGTGTCCTGGCCTGCTCGCGGGCGGGTCGAGCCCGACTGGGTCGCCCCCGCAGCTGGTGCCGCCCGTCCCTCCCGTTTGCCCGCGCCCTGGTCGCTGAGCGCCAGCGCTGCTCTGGAGCAGCGGCTTGCTTCCTTCTCCGACCGGCACACCTCGCCGCGGGAGGTGGGGGTGGTCGCTGCCACCGAGGCCGCGCGCGAGCGCTTGTTTCAGGAGCTGGGGGTCATCGTGCCGGCGTGCCGGGTGCTGGCGCGCAGCAGTCAGCCCAGCAACTCCGCGTTGCTCTCCATCGGTGAGGTGCCGACCAAGACGCTCACCGTACCCGAAGAGCTGGAGGGCGCGGCCGCCACCCAGTTTCTGGCCGATGCTCTGGCAGAGGTGCTGATCGCGCGCGCCCCGGATTTCATGGGGCTGCAGCCGGCGCAGCTGCTGCTGGACGAGCTCTCGCGCGTGGCGCCTGCCAGCGTGCAGCAGGTGGTGCCCAAGCTGGTCTCGCTGGCCACCTTGAGCGAGATCCTGCGGCGCCTGGTCGAGGAGGGCGTCAGCGTACGCGATCTGGCCAGCATCCTGGAGGCGCTGGCCCAGGTGGCGCACGTCGAGAAGGATCCGCTGGTGCTCACCGAGCACGTGCGCTCCTGGCTGCGGCGCGCCATCACGTATGAGGTCACCCGGGGCTCAGGCATGCTCGAGCCCCTCACCCTGGACGACTCGATCGAGGAGGTGATCCGCGGTGCCATCTCGCAGACGGCGGCTGGGAGCTTCCTCACGCTGTCACCGGCAGCTGGTCGCGACATCGTCTCGAGCCTCAAGCTGGCGCTCGCGAGCTGTCCGGAGGAGCTGCAGCACCGGCCGGTCTTGTTGACCCAGCCCGACGTGCGGCGCTTCGTGCGCAAGCTGATCGAGTCCGAGCTGCCCGGCGCCCGGGTGGTGACGTTCTCGGAGCTGCTGCCGGAGACCACGATCCGCGCGGCGGGCACGGCAACGCTCCGCGGCGCAGCGGACACCTAGCACTTCTCTCCGCGAGCCGGCGCCCCGGAGCGCTCGCTGCCGCGCTAGCGGCGCTGCACCTGCATCTTGCGCGGCACCATCCCCGACTGCTCCAGCAGCTTCTTGGCCTCGCGCTGCAGCAGCGGGTGCGTCTTGCGGCCCAGAAAGGAGCCCAGCATGCGCGCGTCCTGATCCGCGAGCCTGCGCAGCGCACGCCGCGCCCCCTTCAGATCGTCCGTGTGGGCAAACGCGTACGCCTGGGCGCGGAAGAGCTGGGGCCGCAGCTGCACCAGCTCCGCGTCATCGGGATTGAACACCGAGAGCGTGTCCGCGGCGCGCTTGGCCTGGCCGCTACGTGCCCACGCCTCTGCCACGATGGCGGCCAGCAGTGCCCTGCTCTTCACGTCTTGATGGCGGGAGAGCTGGATGCCATCCGCCAGGTCGCGCGCCGGTGGCACCTCGTCCAGCATCAGGTGGATCATCGCCCGCTGGCCGCGCGCCTCGTCCGCGACGTTGGCCATGGCCTTGCTGAGATTGATGGTCTCCAGCGCGGCCAGGGCCTTCCGTGGCTCGCCGTCCTGCAACAGCAGCTGCGAGCGTGCGAAGATCGCCGTGGGATCGCTGTCCTTGTATTTGCTCTGCAGCTCGGCCAGCGCCGCCTGCCGATCGTCCTTGGTCTCCGCCCGGGAGAGGATGCCGGCCACGCCCTGCGCCTTGCGCGCCTGGCGCAGTGCCCAAGCCACCAGCACGGCGGCTGCCACGGTGAGCGCCGCGGGTACCACGAGCGCGATGATTCGCACCGCGTCCGACTGCACGACCCCGGCGATCAGGCCACCGACGATCCAGATCGCCAGCAGCGGCAAGCCCAGGCGCAATGCCAGGCCCTTCAGACGCTCGGGGCTCAGTGGATCGAGGGCGGCCGCCGCTGCCGCCGCGTTCGGCGGCGAGGACGCAGCGGGAGCACCGGAAGCCCCCTTCTTGACGCGTTTAGATTCCTTGGCCACGACGGACAGTCTTAGCGCTCGACACCAAGCCGGCGCAAGCAGCGGGCTCCGGAACGAGCCGTTTCGGTGCACGAGAACGGAGGCTGTGGCTACTCCGGAGGAGCGGGGGGCGCCGTCAACGCTACGCTGTCCGGGGGCACATCCGGCATCGACTCCAGCCGGAAATGGTTGAACAGACTCTGGGTCAGGGAAAGCGTCGGCACCGCGAGCAAGGCGCCCCACAGCCCGAAGAAGTGCTCTCCCACGATCAGCACGAACACCACCAGCACCGGGTGCAAGCGCGCTGCCACCCCGATGATCTTCGGGTTCAGCAGGTTGGCCTCTACCTGATGGATCAAGATGATCCAGACCAGCACCCAGAACGCCGTGAAGAAGCTCTGGGTGAGCCCGATCAGCACCGCGGGCACGGTGCTCAGGATGGAGCCAAAGATCGGGATGATGCTCATCAACCCGGCGATCAGCGCCATCACCGGCCAGTACTTCAGGTCGAAGATCACGAAGCCAATGGCGGAGAGCAGGCCGTTCACCGCGCAGATCACCAGCTGGCCGCGCACCACCCCGGCCAGGCCGCGGTCCATGCGATAGAGCAGACGATCGAAGCTGCGGCGCGAGCGGCGCGGCACGAGCGAGCGGAAGAAGCCGAAGATCTGGTCACGGGTGAGCATCAGGTATGCCGCGACCATCAAGGTCATGAAGAACAGGAAGATCCCGCGGCTCACGCTGGCCACGATCGTCTGCCCCAGGCGGATCAGTTGCAGGCCGTTGCCGCGCAGGTAGTGGATGGTGCTGTCGAGCCCCTCGTTCAGCAGCTGGGCGAGCTGAAAGCCGGTGTCTGGCTGGCGCTCGCGCAGCACCCACACGTTCTGGCTGTCCTGAACGATCTCCACGCCCGAGCCGACGTTGATGCCGATGGTGCCGTCGGGCAGGGTCTCGATCTCCAGCGCGGCGCTGGGCGGAGACATGGGCGGCTGAGCCGAGGCGGGCGGGCTGCCGCCCACCATCTCGATCATGGATTCGATCCGCGCTTCGATGACCGGGCCCCACTGCGTGGCCAGCCTGCGCGCGATCTGAGGGCTCTCGCGGGTGAGCCCCAGGGTCTCACGGTAGATGCGCGGAGCGATCAGCGCGACCGTGGTCGACAGCACGGCGAACGTGCCGAGGTAGACCGCGATGATCGAGACGGCTCGGTGCAGGCCGCGGCGCTCACACCACCCGACCAGTGGCGTGAAGACATAGGCGATGATGATCGCCAGGATGAAGGGCAGAATGACCTCGCGGGTCAGCCACATCACCCCCAGCACGAACAGCGCGCTGATCAGCAGGAAGGCCACACGGCGCCGGCCCCAGGCCTCACCATATTCGATGTGAGGGGGCTCGTTGCCGTAGCTTCCGAGCACGCTCTCTCCGGGCGGCTCACCACCACCCGGAGGATTCGTCGCGGACTCGACGCTGGGGCGGCTACCGCCGCCCCTCTGCGACGGGCTCATCCGTCAGAGTCGGCGTCCGAGCTGGTGTCGACCTGCGCCATGCTCGAGAGCTTGTCGCCGAACTTTTGCTTGAGCAGGTCGCCCAACGTGCCGCTCTGGCCGGAGCCCGAGTCCCGCCCCGAGCCCTTGACGTGCTCGGCCATCGGAGACTCCCCGACATTGCGCAGCGACATGGTGATGCGGCGATCCATCGAGTCGATGTTGGCGATCTCCGCCTTCACCTTGTCACCGCGGCTCGGGCGCTTGCCCTCCGGGATCTCGTTGTTCGGGATGAAGGCATCGACGCCGGGCTGAACGGAGACGTACGCACCGTGCTCGGAGACGCTGGTCACGACGCACTCCTCGAAGACCTGGCCCGTCTTGATGTGGTCGAGCTGCGAGACCCACGGATCATCGTGGATCTGCTTGACGCCCAGGCTGACCTTCTTCTCGTCGTGGTTGATCGACAGGATGATGGCCTCGACCTCGTCGCCCTTCTGGTACACGTCAGCGGGGTTGCCCACCTTGAGCGTCCAGGACAGGTCCGTCTTGTGGACCATGCCGTCCACACCGTCCTCGATGCCGACGAACACGCCGTAGTCGGTCAGCGAACGGACCTTGCCGCTGATGCGATCACCCGGCTTGTACTTGTCGGTGAAGAGCGCCCACGGATCCGGCTCGAGCTGCTTCAGACCGAGGCTGATGCGCTTGGCTCGCGAATCCACCTCGAGCACCTGACACTCCACCTCGTTGTCCACCTCGAGCACCTTGGAGGGGTGCTTGACCTTCTTGGTCCAGCTCATCTCCGAGACGTGGATCAGGCCCTCGACCCCGGGCTCCAACTCCACGAAGGCGCCGTAGTCCGTGATGCTCATCACCTTGCCGCTGACCTTCTTGCCGAGCGGGTAGGCTTCCTGAACGTGGTTCCACGGATCTTCCTGGGTCTGCTTCATACCCAGACTGACGCGCTCCGTCTCCGCGTTGTACTTGAGCACCTTGACCGTGACGCTGTCGCCCACCTTGAACACTTCGCTCGGGTGGTTGACGCGGCCCCAGGACATGTCGGTGATGTGCAGCAGGCCGTCGATGCCGCCGAGGTCGACGAACGCGCCGTACTCGGTGAGGTTCTTGATCGTCCCCTCGCACACCATGCCCTCGTGCAAGGTCTCCAGCGTCTTCTGCTTCATCGCGTCGCGCTCCTTCTCGAGGAGCACGCGGCGCGAGAGCACGATGTTGCCGCGCTTCTTGTTGAACTTGATGACCTTGAACTCGTAGGTCTGGCCGATCAGCTTGTCCAGGTTGCGGACGGGGCGCAGATCCACCTGTGAGCCCGGCAGGAACGCCTTGACCCCGCCGCGGATGGTGACGGACAGGCCGCCCTTCACGCGCTGGCTGATGGTGCCCTCGATGATCTCGTCGCGCTCGCAGGCGCCCGAGATCTCGTCCCACACCTTCATCTTGTCAGCCTTCTCCTTGGAGAGGCTGATCAGACCGTCGTCGTTCTCGCGGCTCTCGACGAACACGTCGATGATGTCGCCGCGCGCGACCTTGAGCTCACCATGGGCGTCGAGGAACTGCCCCTTGGAGATTACACCCTCGCTCTTGCCCCCAATGTCCACCACGACTGCATCGTGCGTGAGCTGAACGACCAAGCCGGAAACGATCTGCCCTTCACTGCCGTTTTCGGTGTTGCTCGGATCGGTGAGCGTCGCCTCGAAGAGGGAGGAGAAACTGTCCTCCGCACTATTCTGAGAAGTCATGGTTTCAGGCATGGTTTGGGTTATTAACTCCGTTCGATGATTCGGGTTGAGAGCGGCTCCCACGAGGAAGCTCGCCCGTAGCGAGGGCGCCCACGTAACGTGCGGCTCTGGCTGCGTCAAACCAGAAACGCTGCGCAAATCAGAATCTCCCCCGCGGCCCCGCCGCCAAAGCGACGGAGCATCACGGTGAAGCCTGGCCCTCGCGGGGGCAAGAGTGTAGCCCTTCGCGCGCCTCGCCACCAGTCATCGCGGGGCTCAGGCAGCCCAGTTTCGTCGCTGCGCGGGGGGTTTACCCGGGTTAGCTCCCGGCGCGCCCGGCGGCGGCGAGCTGCCGGCGAGCCCAGGCTGCGAGCTCTCGCGCCCTGCGATCGAGCTCGGCGGGGCGCCATGAGCTCAGCAATTTCACC
>JAICQL010000420.1 GCA_025937895.1 Polyangiaceae bacterium
CTGGGGGCGGAGCTCCGCGGCTGGCGCGGCTTCGGGCGCGCCGGGCGCGGGCGGCGCCTCTACCAGGCTCACGGCTGCGGGCACCGCTGCAGCGGGCGGCGCGGCACGTTCGGGCGCCAGCGGCTCGGGCGCGGGCGGCGGCTCGGAGAGCTCTGCCTCCGGCCACTCGCTGACCGCCTCTGCCTGCGGCTTCGGCGCCTCCAGCGCCTCTGCCTCGGCCAGCGCGCGCTCCAGCGCCTGCTCCGGATCTTCTGCCAGCAGCGCGTCGAGGTCGTCCTCCGCCGCGCGGGTCGCGCGCTCCTTGTGCTCGGCCGCCTCGACTTGCTCGGCACCCTTCTTCAAGCGGGCGCGGCGGCGAGCCGCGGCGGTGAGCGGCACATCGCCAAAGCGGTTCTGCGCCTTGGCTACGTGACGGTGATAAGTGCCGTTCTCGATCTCGCGGCACGTGCGCATCCAGTACTGCTGAAAGGCGTTGTAGCGCTGGATGATGTTCTGCAGCTTGAAGCGCTTGGCGGTGTTGCGAATCTGCCGCTTGCGCAGCGCGTGGATGCGCCGATCCACATCGGCGCGCGGCACGGATGGCTCGATCTTCTCGATGCCGATGAAGTACTGCTCGTACAGAGAACGCAGGCGCTCGAGACGCTTCTCGAGCTCATCCAGCGCGACATCGGTTTCATCGGTCGGGCCGGCCATCGTTCAGTCTTGGAGGGGCGTCACTTGCAAGTTGTCGAAACAGACGCGCGCCTGCCAGTCGTTGAATCCGAAATGCTCGTGACCCGGTCCAAGCAAGGGCTGTGCGTCATTGTAGGTCAGCAGCTCCACCCCATCGACGCGCCAGCGCACGGTGCGGCCGTCACGCCGCTCGACCTGAAACTGGTACACCCGCCAAGGAACCACCGTACTTCTCGTGAAATCGGCTTCTCCCGGCACCAGCTTAATCTCCCGCCGGTCAGGCGCGTGCTCGTCGATGCGGGCGAGCACGTGAAAACGGTTCTGCCAGCCACCAAAGATGGTCAGATAGCTCGTGGCGTCACTGTAAGACTGACCTGTCGCGGCGCTGCGGCCATCACCCCAGAACTCGGCCTTGATGTCGCTGGTCTCGGAGCTGGCCTGAAACTCGATGCGGGCGTTCACCGGCAGGCGGCGCGCGAGCCAGACCGGGTGGTTGCGGGCGTTCTGCCCACATAGTCGCCCCTCGGACAGGTTCCAGGCAGAGCTCGTGGCGCGCCAGGCGGCGCCCAGCTCGGTGCGCTCGAACTCGTCACGGAAGGGCTCGCGCAACGGCGGGTCCGCATCAGCGGCCGGGGGCGCGGCATCGCCCGCGCGCGCCCGAGCGGCTGCGGGTGCCGGTGCGCGCCGGGCCACAGCTGACGTGGAGGTGGAGGTGCTGGGCGCGGGTGGCGCGCTCTGCTCCGGGCGCTCGCGCGGGACGCAAGCCGAGCCGAGCAGTGAAACAGACGTGAGCCAGGGAAGTGCAGCAAACCAAGCTTTGAGCGGGCGCATGTGCGCAGCAAAGCCTCGATCCGCACGGCTCACAAGCTCGAAGCCGGACGATGGACGGCGGCGCAGCTTGCTGTGATCGGTGCACGCGCGCTGCCGTACGGCACCCCCGCCCTTCCTCTTCCCTCGCCAGTGGCACCATCGCTCGCGCGGGCCAAGGTGACCTTGCTGCTGCACATGCTTGCAAAGCCACACGGGCAAGCTTGCGCTGGCAGCCC
>JAICQL010000314.1 GCA_025937895.1 Polyangiaceae bacterium
CCCGGCATCATCACGTTCTCCAGCGCGTCGAACTCCGGCAGCAGGTGGTGAAACTGAAACACGAAGCCGATCGACTGGTTGCGCACCCGCGCCAGCTTCGGCCCCGAGAGCGTGGTCAGCTCCACCCCGTCGAGCACGATCTGCCCCGAGGTCGGCAGATCGAGCGTGCCGATGCAGTGCAGCAAGGTGCTCTTGCCCGCGCCGGAGGCGCCCACGATGCTCAGCAGCTCGCCGCGCTGGATCTCCAGATCGATGCCCTTGAGCACCTCCAGCACGTTGCCCATGTGATTGAACGACTTGTGCAGGTCGCGCACCTGCACCAGCGGCTGGCTCGCCTCGCGCCGGGGTGAGGGCGCGCGGGCCGCGCTGGCGGAGCTGATGGCGGGAGGGGAGGGAGCGCTCATTCGTAGCGAATTCCTTCAACGGGGCGCAGCCGGCTGGCTGCCACCGCTGGATAGATGGTGGCCAGGATGGTGATGCCCAGCGAGCACAGCGCCACCACCGCGTAGTCGATCGGGTCCACGTTGATGGGCAGCCGATCGACGTAATACACGTCCGGATCCAGCCGCACGCCGAACCACAAGAGCCCCAGGCACAGCACCAGCCCGGTGGTGACCCCGAACACCGTGCCGATGCCGCCGATCAGCAGGCCCTCGCTCATGAACACCTCGAGAATGCCCAGATCCGACGCGCCCGTGGCCTTGAGGATGGCGATCTCCTTGCTCTTCTCCGTCACCATCAGGAGCAACGTGCAGATGATGCAGAAGCTGCCCACCACGATGGCGATGGACAGGATGATGAAGGTGACGATCTTCTCCAGCTCGAGCGCGCTGAATAGCCCCTTGTTCAGCTCCTGCCAGTCGCGGATGCGCAGATCTTGCCCCGTCAGCGCGTCGCTGAGGCGCTGGCGCACCTCACCCGCGCGGTCCTCCCGCTCCACCTTGACCTCGATCTGGCTGATGCCAGGACGATCCAGGAAGCGCTGTGCTTCCTCCAGGGTGAGGTAGGCGTGGCTCGAGTCGTATTCGTACATGCCGCTGTAGAAGACGGCTGCCACCCGGAACTTGCGGGCCCGCGGCAGCACGCCCATGGGCCCCAGCTCGCCCACGGGCGAGACCAGCGTGATCTCGTCCCCCACGTACACGTGCAAGGTCTTGGCCAGCTCGCGCCCGAGCACCACGCCGGGGTACACGGGCTCCCTCTGGATGACGTCGGCCACGTCCGGGTCGAGCGCCTCGTCGTCGTCACCCACGCCCAGGTCGCGAGCGCCGCTGGCCCCGCCCGAGCCCGCGGGCGCACTGCGGCGCTGCGCGCGCGGCCCGTTGAGGTAGCGGTGCCCGCCGCGCCCTATCCAGATCGGCTCGTCTTCCCCCATCTCGCTCAGCCGCTCCGGCTCCAGGAGGTACTCGAACTTGCCGACCTCGATGTTCTTCACCAGGTCGATCACGCTGCCGATGCTGTTGGGCTCCACACCGCGCAGCAGCACGCCCGCCGTGTTGGACTGGCTGGAGGCCATGGCCTCGCCCGTGATCACGGGCGTGGCGGCATACACGCCGGGCACCACCCGCACCTTGTCGAGCAGGTCATCCCAGGGCAGCGTGCCCAGCCCCGGAGTGGTGGAGCCGGGCAGCCCCGCGCGGCCCTCCTCGCCGATGCTGTCGATGCTGATGTGGGCGTTGTTGCCCAGGATCTTGTGCTTCAGGTCGGCGCCGAAGCCGCCCATGATGCTGACCACCGCGCACAGCGCGAAGGAGCTGATGGCCACGCCCGCGATCGACAGGATCGAGATCACGGTGAGGAAGCCGCTCTTTGCGGCGCGCACGTGGCGGGCCGCCACGAAGCTGACGAAGCCGCGCCCCTCCAGCCGATCCAGCGCCCAGGGCAGTGCCAGCGCCATGCCCGAGATCATGGTCAAGGTGCCGAACAGCGCCGCGCCCACCCGCACCACCTGGTGCGACAGCACGAAGCTCACCCGCTCGGGCTCCGGCAGCCAATACGCCCACACCCCGAGCCCCAGAGCGAGCACCACGAAGCAGCAGCTGCACACCACCAGGAAGCGCTGGCGGCCCGGACGCGCGCGCCGGGCCAGACGGCGCGTGACCCAGAAGGCGAGCGCCAGGAGCGACAGCCCGAGCGCGCTGCCGATGGCGATCTGCGCCGCGGTGCCCAGCCCCGACCAGCGCTCCACCATGGCGCTCTGGACAACCGCGTATAGCTCGTCGCTCGCGACCGCCACCAGCTGCCTCATCAGCGGGCTTCCGGGCGCAGCAGCGGGAAGGCGATCACGTCGCGGATCGACTCCTGGTGCGCGAGCATCATCACCAGACGATCGATGCCAATGCCGAAGCCGCCCGCCGGGGGCATGCCGTGCTCCAGCGCGCGGATGTAGTCCGCATCGAAGTCCATCGTCTCCTCCTTGCCCTGGGCCTTGCGCTGCACCTGCAGCCGGAAGCGCTCCGCCTGGTCGTCGGGATCGTTCAGCTCGCTGAAGGCGTTGCCTAGCTCGCGCCCGTCGATGAACAGCTCGAAGCGCTCGGTGAGCTTGGGGTTATCGTCGCGGCGGCGCGCCAGCGGCGAGACGTCCGTCGGGTGATCGGTGATGAACACCGGCAGGCCCAGGTTGTTCTTGCTGGAGCGATAGTCCTCCGGCAAAAACGGCTCGGCCAGGTACTCGTACGCGACGAAGATGCGCTCGCCGCCGCCGTGGCAGTGGCCCAGCGCGCGGATGAAGTTGGCCCAGTCGATGGCGCCGGCGCGCGCGCTCTTGCCGTGCCAGCGGCGCGTGTCCTGGCGGAACGCCTCGTTGTCCCACTCGGGCGCCTCCAGCCGCTCCAGCAGCGGCTCGTCGATGCCGGCGCGCGCCAGCGCCTGCTGCAGCGCCTCGTGCATGGGCAAGCGCACGAACGGCTCCTCCAGCGTGTATTTGCGTGCGCTGCGCCAGGCCTCGTAGCTCTGGCTCTGCCCCAGCTCGGCCATGCGCCGCGCGAGAAAGCCGTCCACGTGCCGCAGCAGCCGCTCGCCCTGCGTCATCAGCGTCTGGTACGTGGCGTATGCCTGATAGAACTCGAGCATCGTGAACTCCGGGTTGTGCCGGGTGCTGATGCCCTCGTTGCGATAGCAGCGCGCGATCTCGTACACGCGCTCGTAGCCGCCCACCAGCAAGCGCTTCAGGTGCAGCTCCGGCGCGATGCGCAGGTACAGCTCCAGATCGAGCGCGTTGTGCCGGGTCATGAACGGCTTGGCCGTGGCGCCGCCCACCAGCAGGTGCAACGACGGCGTCTCCACCTCGATGAAGCTCTCGCGATCGAGGAAGTCACGCACGCCCTGCACGATGATGCTGCGCGCGCGCAGCACCTGGGCCACGCCGGGGTTGGCCACCATGTCCACGTAGCGGCGGCGGTAGCGCTGCTCCACGTCCGTCAGGCCGTGCCACTTCTCCGGCAGCGGGCGCAGCGCCTTGCCCACCGGGCGCAGCGCTTGCAGATCGATGCTCAGCTCGCCGCTCTTGGTGATGATCACCGGGCCGCGCGCCTCGACGTGATCGCCCACGTCGATGTCGTCCAGCCGCGCGAAGTCCTCACCCAGCACGTCCTTGCGGGCGAACAGCTGCATCTCCCCCGTCTGATCGCGCAGCCGCAGGAACGTCAGCTTGCCGAAGCCGCGCCGTCCCACCACCCGCCCCAGCACGTGCTGCGGCTCCGCTGCGCTCGCGCCGATCAGCTGGGCGAAGCGCGCAGCATCGTAGCGCTGCTCCGCCGCGTCCACGAGCGCGGCCTCGAAGCGCTGCCGCAGCGGGCCCAGCCACACGCGATCCGCCGCGTCCACGTCGTTGGGGAAGGGGTTTTGCCCGCGCTCGCGCGCTGCCTCGGCCTTGGCGCGGCGGGTGGCGATCAGCGCTTCTTCGCTGCTCTGGGCCGCGGCTTTGGAGGCTTCGGAAGGCGACGCAGTCATCGGGGTCGGTTCTAGTACGACCCCAACCAGCACGC
The DNA here is from genome assembly GCA_025937895.1 of Polyangiaceae bacterium. Lineage (GTDB taxonomy): Bacteria > Myxococcota_A > Polyangia > Polyangiales > Polyangiaceae > SZUA-265. Next base: position 3,987 of record JAICQL010000314.1, read on the forward strand.
GACGGGATTTTTGCCCGCCGCGCGGCGCTCGCGCCTACTCGCGCAGCGCGGCCGCTGCAGCAGCCTGTGCCCCGTCGGGCTCTGCGCTCTTGCTCAGGTACGACTCGATGAACTCATCCAGGTCACCATCCAGGATGGCGTCCACCTGTGACGACTCGTGCTCCGTCCGCAGATCTTTCACCAGCTGGTACGGCTGCAACACGTAGCTGCGGATCTGGCTGCCGAAGGCGATGTGATCCTTGCCCGCCTCGTATTTGGCCTTCTCGTCCATGCGCTTGGCCAGCTCGATCTCGTACAGCTTGGCCTTGAGCATCTTCAGCGCCATGCGCCGGTTCTGCAGCTGGCTGCGCTCCGCCCGGCACACCACCATCAAGCCGCTGGGCAAGTGCCGCATGCGCACCGCCGTCTCCACCTTGTTCACGTTCTGCCCGCCCTTGCCGCCGGCGCGCATCGTCGTCACCTCGAGATCACCCTCATTGACCTCGATGTCGATCTCGTCCTCGATGTCCGGCGTGACCTCCACCGCGCAGAACGAGGTGTGGCGGCGCGCGTTCGAGTCAAACGGGCTGATGCGCACCAGCCGGTGCACGCCCACCTCAGCGCGCAGATAGCCATAGGCAAACGGCCCGCTCACCGTGAACGTTGCGCCGTCGATGCCCGCTTCGTCGCCCGCCTGGTAATCGATGACCTCGGTCTTGTAGCCGCGGCGCTCGCACCAGCGCAGGTACATGCGCAGCAGCATCGCGCCCCAGTCCTTCGACTCCGTGCCACCCGACCCCGGATGGATGCTCACGATCGCGTCCGCGTGCGCCGCCGGACCCGTCAGCATCCGCTCCAGCTCGGCGCGCCGCACCCGATCCACCAGCGCCTTACCCTGCGACTCGACCTCCTTGACGATGCCGTCATCGCCCTCGGCCTCGCCCATCTCCAGCAGCTCCAGCGAGTCACTGACCTCACGAGTCAGCGACTCCACCGTCTTCAGCTTCTGCTCGACGGAAGAGCGCTTGCGCAGCAGCGCCTGTGCCTTGTTCTGGTCGTTCCAGAAATTCGGTGCGGTGGAGAGCTGATTCAGCTCCTCGAGCTGCCGTTCCAGTTGCGGTACGTCAAAGATGCCCCCTTAGCGCATCCACGCGCCTTTTGAGGTCAATGAGCACCGGGCGGATTTCCGAGGCCATTGTCGGGTTGTAGTCGGTGGGGCTGTGGGGGGCAAGGGGTCGAGGGTTCAAGGGGTCAAGGGGGGGCAAAGGGGTCGAGGGGAGCCGGAGGAGGAGGGAGCCAAGGAGCCGAGGGGCCAAGGAGCCCAGGGGGGGCAGAGGGGTATCGAGGAGCTGCGGCGCTTGGAGGGTCGAGACGTGTGGAGAGCAGGCTCGCCGCTGCGCGCCTCCTCGCGGCGCCAGTATGTGCCCCCTTCGCGGCACGCACCTGGGACTCGGCAGCGTGATTCCTCTCCGGCTCCCTTCGACCCCTTCGACCCCTCCCTTGCCCCCCCGACGGCTTAACGCTCCAAACGCCGGGAAAACCACCCATCCGTGAACACATCCAACCGCAACACGGCCTCGAGCTCCCGCAACGCGGCCTTCTCCCGCTCCTCGTCGCTGACCAGCTCTGAGCGCTGCGTCTGGCGGGCGCGCTGCCAGACCATGAGGGCGTCGAGCACCTGGCGCAGCAGGCGCTGGCGTTGCTCGAGGGCCTGGGCCTTGAGGCGCTCGACGGCGATCTCGTCGCGCGAGAAGATGGCGCGCTCGAGGTGCCAGGTGAGGCGCGCCTCGAACCACAGGTCGCGGCCGCCATCCTGGGTGAATTTGGCGGGGTCGGTGATGGTGGGGGTGAGGCGCAGCGACTGATCGCGGGAGGTGCCGGCGGCCAGGCGCAGCTCGGGCAGGCTGGCGGCGGTGCGGGTGCGAGTGAGCAGGGAGTCGAGGCGCTGGGGCGGCGCGGCGGCGTTGGCCACCTCGAGCGCGGCCAGCAGGGTGGCGCGCGCCAGGCTGGGGCTGAGGTTGACGTGGGGCGCGGAGGGCTGGAGCGGCGGTGGCTCTCTGGGGTACGCGCCGGGCTGCGGGCTCTCACCGGGGGCGGTGTCGCTGGTGAGCGCCGCCAGCGCAGCGCCGCTGGCAGCCGCGTGAGCGCGGGAGCGGCCTGCCACCAGCACGTCGAGCGCCAGGCCCAGCTCCAGCACGCCAAAGTAGCGCTCGCGCGGCTCGCCGGAGCGCGCGTAGCCGCCGCGCAGGCGCAGCCACACGGGGCCGCTGGCAGGGGGCTCTTGCGCGGAGCTCGCCAGGGCCGAGAGCTCGCTGCCCCGGGCGGTGCTGGCGAGCAGCAGCGTCAGGCAGACCATGGTCAGACAGAGCCATGGCTCACGGCGCGCCGCTCGGCGGCGAAACTGCGCCGAGCGAGCAGCGGCGATGGGCAGGGAGGAGGCGAGTGCAGGGCAGGGGCGTGGCGGCCGCCCGGGGCCGAGGCGGAAGAGCATGGTGGCTGCTCGTCCCGCGGGGACCGGCAGTTTCCGGGCAGCTCACACCGGGGCGCGCTTGCCGCTGCGGCAGCGTAAAATACGCCCGATCGGCGTGCCGCGCGGCTGGCCGTGCGGCGCGCTCAGTAATACAGCGGGGCGGCGCTCGCCAGGTGAGCGGCGGCGCGCAACGCCAGCGGCGCCGGATCGGCGGTGGGGTGCGGCAAGAAGGCGGGCTGGGCGTGCTGCAGGGCGCTACCGTCACCGCCGTTCGCGGTGGAGCCAACCCGCACGGAGCCCGCCACCACCAGCGGCGCCGCTTCCGGCGCCTCACCGCGGCTCAGCTTGGCCCGCACCACGGCTTGCCGCGGCAGCCCCTCGATGCGCACGGCACCCGCCGCGCGCTGCACGGGGAAGCGGTACTCGCGCCGCTCGCTGCTGGCGCCGCGCGGGATGCGCGCAACCACGCACACCCAGTGCGGCTCGGCGCCGTTGCCGTTGCTGGGGGCGGGGCTCGCCAGCTCCCAGTACAGATACGGTCCGGGCTCGCTGGTCTCGATCAACACCAGCCCCGCTGGTCGCGGGGGCTCCGCCACTGGTACCGCCGCCGCGGCAGTCGTGCTCGCTGCCGGCTGGCTCGGTACGCTGGCCTCGGAAGCAAGTTCAGACGCAGGCGCGCTCGCGGCCGCAGTCTCGCTCACAGCCTCGCTTGCAGCGGCGGCTACGCTCGCGGGCTCGCTCTCCGCGGCCACGCTCTCCGCGGCCACGCTCTCCGCGGCCACGCTCTCCGCGGCCACGCTCTCCGCGGCCACGCTCTCCGCGGCCACGCTCTCCGCGGCCACGCTCTCC
>JAICQL010000379.1 GCA_025937895.1 Polyangiaceae bacterium
CGCGGGAAGTACGTGAAGTAGGCCCGCGCCTGATCGATCGCATCGGTGTCGTCGGCCGCGAGGTTGTCGGCACAGCCCGACTGCGAGACGTGCATGCGGGCACCGCCCATCTCCTCGAGCGTCGTGATCTCGCCGACGACCATCTCGGCCATGCGCGGCGAGCCCAGGTACATGCTGGCATTGCCGTCGACCATGAACACGATGTCGCAGAACGCGGGGATGTACGCGCCGCCCGCCGCCGAGGGACCAAACAACAAGCAAATCTGCGGAATCAAGCCGCTCATCTGCGCCTGGTTGAAGAAGATGCGCCCGGCGCCGCGCCGCCCCGGGAACATCTCGACCTGATCGGTGATGCGCGCGCCGGCGGAGTCGACCAGGTAGAAGAGCGGGCAGCGCAGGCGCTCGGCCTGCTCTTGAATGCGCAGGATTTTCTCCACGGTGCGGCGGCCCCAGGAGCCGGCCTTGACGGTGGAGTCGTTGGCCATCACCGCGACGAGGCGGCCCTGCACCTTGCCCAGCCCGGTGACCACGCCATCTGCCGGCAGGCCCTCGCTCTTGCAGTTGGCGAGCAGCGCGTCTTCCACGAAGGAGCCGGGATCGAGCAGCTGGCTCAGCCGCTCGCGCGCGAACAGCTTGCCCTCGGCGGCGTTTTTCTCGTGATACTTCGGGCTGCCGCCCGCGCGCGCCTGCTCGCTGAGCTGGCGCAATTCAGAGTCTTTCATGAACGTCCCTTCGAGCCGGACCCGGATCCAGAGTTACGGGCCGGCCCTGGCGGCAGCTTAGAGCCAGTGCGCAGCGCTGCCCAAGGAAGCGGCCTTGCGTGCAGAGCGGGCTCTCGGCCGCAGGGCGCGAAGCTGCTAGCCGGCGCTGGGGGCCGTGGCCGGCACGGATACCGCGGGCGCAGCCGAAGCGGGCGGCGCAGGCTCGGCCATCAGCTGCTCCACCAGCTTCTGCAGCGCGCGGAGGCGCCTCGGGTCGTAGCCGACGGATACCTCGCGCACCACTCCGGCGCGATCGATCACGAACAACGTGGGCAGCGCAAAGGCCTGATACAGCTGCGCGGTCTGCCCTTCGGGATCGGAGAGCACGGGGTAGCGCATGCCGAGCTGCGCGGCGTCCTGCGCGGCCTTGCCCGCCGAGTCCATGGTGACGGAGACGATCTGTGCCTGCGCGGTGGGGTAGCGATCGTGCCAGTCATTGAGGGTGGGCTGGAGCGCGCGGCAAGCGCCGCACCACGTGGCCCAGAACTCGAGCACCACCACCTTGCCGCGCAGCGCCTGCAAGGTGGGGCCCACGTTGCCCTGCGCCACCGCCACGCCCTCCAGCTCGGGCGCGGGCGCGCCCACGAAGCCGAGGCGCAGCTGGCCCTCGTAGCCAGGGTTTTGCCCCAGCGCGACCGCGAACAGCCGCTGCTCGCCGCCGCGTTGCACGATCAGATTGGCGCGACCGCCGGCGCCCAGCGCGCCCACCGCGCGCGAGAGCTGCTCGGGTGCAAGCACCGGCTCACCGTTGATGCCCAGCACGATATCGCCCACGAGCAGGCCGCCCAGCGCGGCGGGGGAGCGGCGCAAGACGTTGGTGATGATGGCGCCCGGCTCGTCCGGATTGCGCGCGGTGAGTGCAACGCCGAGCCAGCCGGGGGCGCTGGCGGCGAGCGGCGCCGGATTGGGGGCTTCCGTTTGTACGACGGGGCCGGAGGGCGACGCGGGTGCCGTTGCGGCCGCCGGCGCGGGGGTGCTGCGGGGGATGGTGACAGGGCCTGCCGCGGGGTCGATCAACGTGACCGGGCGCGGCGTGTACGATGGCGGCGGCGCGCTGGGGGGAGGCGCAGAGCCCGCGCAGGCCGCCAGCCACAGGCTCAGCGGCGCGAGCGCCCAGCGCAATCTCGGGAATGCGGCGGCCATCAGCCCCGTTGAAGTACCACGCGCGCAGCGCGACCGCCGGTGCCACTGGCCCATGTAGGCAGCAAACGGCACCTCCAACCCCAGCAGTCAGACACCCCTGCCCGGCTCGCCTCCCTCGCCAGCGGCGAGCCGGAGCTCAAACCACCAGCTGCAGCCCCGCAGCGCGAAGCCGCCAGAACCCAGGACCACAAAAGAAGCACCGCCCGCGTCCCCCGCGTGAGCGGTGCGACCGGGCGATGATGCGGCCCGTGAGGAGAGGGCCGCCAAAAGCTTGGGGGTGTAAAAAAGAGAGCTAAGCTAAGTAGCTATAAATAAAGCTAAAAACGAAGCTAAGAGCTAAGAAACCTCGGTAAGCAAGAAAGAGGAAGCAAAGTAGCTAAGCAAGCTTCTGCCCAGCTCTATTGCACGAGCGATGCCAAGAGCAGGCGCCCCCGGCAATCCAGCGGAAATTCCGCGGTGCTCTGCGGGTTTTCTGATTTGCGTGCCGCCGCGCCGAGACATCGCTGTCAGAGTGCCCAACCGGGTCCGCAAACATTGCATACCGTGGTAGAGCCACTTTCCACTCTGCTGGAACTCAGCATGAGTGGAAACGTTTCGATCGTCAGGTTTTGGTCCGACCGCCCGACGGCAAGCACCAAACAGAGGCGATTTTTTCCAAATACCTCTCGCGCAGAACCTCGATCGTGATACTAGGCCCGCCAACGCGCCCGTAGCTTAGCTGGATAGAGCGTCGGTCTACGGAACCGAAGGTCGGACGTTCGAATCGTCCCGGGCGCGCAAGGAATATGAGGGGCTGGATCGCCAAGGCGGCCGTTGGACGGTGGCCTTGGACGGTATCTCGGACGGTGGATTCAAGTCCCGTCGCGTTTCGCTGACGGCTCCCGCTTGAGCAGTACTGAAGCCACGCAAACGAGCGTAGATGGCGGTGCTGGTTTCCCGCTCGAGGTACTCGAACAGGATGTGGTCGCGGTCGGCGATCTGGACGAGGAAGTGGCCCTTCTTGCAGGGCTGACGGATCCGATCGTTAGGGATAGGCTGGATGCAAACGCCGGTGGCGTCGGTGGCGATGCAAAACGCGGTGGCCAGCGCGTGTTGCCACATGGCGTCCACGACGGTGGTGGCCAGCCGTTCGATGACGGCCTTCTTCCAGCGCGACAGGCTGCCCCGGTCGAGTGGGATACCGTTACGGCCTGCGCTCGGGGTTCGCCGCCGGCGCAGCGAAATCAGCCCGTTCGGCCCTTGCAGCAACTAAGCTTATAGCTTAGTATGTAGTGCGCTTCATCTGGGACCCTGCGAAAGCCGCGAGCAACGCCGACAAGCACGGAGTCACGTTCGAAGAAGCGACCGAAGTCTTCGCTGACGGTAATCATGCTCTAGAACGTTTCGACGCGCTCACCGCGAACCTCGCTGGCAAACGATGGGATCCATCGCACGCGGGCTCGTGGTTGTCGTCTGGACCGAGCGCGACGGCGACGTCATCCGCATCATCAGCGCACGCTTTGCAACTGGCTCCGAGAAGACCGAGTACCGCAGCTCCGCTGGAGAGTGACCAATGAACAACGAGAAAGAACCACTGGATCCGCTCGAGTGGACTCGAGAGGACTTCGAGCGCAGCATTCCGCGAGCTCGCCGGCTGCGCATCGTCGCCGGCAAGCTCCAGCCCGGCGACGTCGCGGCTCTGCGACGCTTCGTGGGGCTCACGCAAGAGAAGTTCGCCGAAGCCCTCGGCATCAGCGTGCATACGCTGCGCAACTGGGAACAGGACCGGGTCACACCGGATGGGCCCGGCCTCGCGTTGCTCCGGATCGCAGCGCGCAACCCTGACGTGATCAAGGCGAACCTGTCGTGGGCCGCGTGAGCCCTCTGAGTTGCCCACGGCGTGGCCGCCCCCGTGCGCGAAGACTCGGGTTCCTCGCGCCAGATGCCGCGACTCGCTATCCATAGGCTTTCGGTCAGGGCGAAATGGCGGATCCAAAGGACCTACTATCGGCGGAGCGCACGCTCCTCGCGTGGATACGCACTGGCATTGCGCTGATGGCGTTCGGGTTCGTCCTCGCCCGATTCGGGTTGTTCCTTCGCGAGCTGGCGCTCGTGAGCGGGCAGGTCTTCGTTCCGCGCTTCGATGGCGGGCTCGTCGGGCCTGCTGTCGTCGCCTCCGGCGTGCTGGTGAACGTCTGGGCGACGGTGCGCCATCGCGGGCTCGTTCAGCGGCTCCGGGCGGGGATCAGCGACGTGCCGACGACAGGGCCGCTCGTCGTCGGCATCGCCAGCGGAATCGGTGGGCTCATCCTGATCGTCCTGCTTCTGTCGCGCTGAAAGTGGCCGAG